>NZ_JAUSVX010000012.1 GCF_030814995.1 Labrys wisconsinensis
ACCGCCTGGCGATTCCTCCTCAACGATCCAGACCGAATCCGATCCATCGGCGCCCGCAAATGGGCCTGTGTCACTCCCTGAGTGGGCTGGTATAAGGCTTCGTCATGACTGCTGGCCTCCGCCGAGCGGATAGCTTGAATCAGAACTCGATCGCAAAGGGAATCCCTTTCGATTCAGTCTGCCCCGATCATGCTCTAAGGAAATTTATTGAGATAAGACCCAGCCATCCACACAGCTATTGGCAATTGAGTCATTTGGCGCTCAAGCTTAGGCGGAACGACCGGGCGATAGCCTTTGCGCAGACGGTGACGTTGGGCGGCTCAGAGAACATTACCTACCAAACTTTGCTAGTGCGAATCGCTTCGGAAAGGAAATAACTTCGCAAACTAGAGTGAACGTGAATTTTCGCGTGACTTTAACGTGAGGATCGGCGACAAATAAGTGCTTCGCCAACCATGGAGCGGAAGGAGTAGTCATGATCAACCGCAGTGCGAACGAGCTCACTGGTATCGTGAAAGCCGGTGGCAGCATTGAAGTCGACGGGACGTCTCTAAGTGCTATTGCGCTTAAAGGTATCGCTGCTGAGCTGCATCCCGGAACTTATATGAAAATCTACAATACGGAGGGTAAAACTCCTCTTGAATTGGCGAGCATTGCCAAGGTTAAGCCTGGTCAAGTTATCTTTGCATAGTTCTGAAGTAGAGTTCTTAGTAAAGTGAGGTTATATGGGAGTCGACGCTGAGCCGGTGACATCCGGCCCAGCGTCGGGTCGATATCCGGAACCGGGTGAATGCTGTACTTGGTTGCTGTTTCGGCTCCCTCTGGCGAGCTTGCGGTATATGAACCAAGGATCGACGATATTTTTGGCCGAGTGGGAATGACGATGAAACGAACTCCGGTTTGCACTCTTTAGAGTCCAACCAAGAGGCGGCGTCTACTGTAACGACGTAACGACACGACACGAGCTTCCCAAACTATCCTCCGGCCTCCTGTGCGATAATTATTTAATTGCCGTTTTTCTAATCGCTCGTGGCGCTTTCATAGCTCTCTCAATTACTTTCTACCTAGACTGCGCTACAACCACAAACCTTCAAAGCATCGCAGCGAGCACCTTTGCCGCCGCAATATGAGCGATACGCGTCGGGTGAAGCCCGGTCGCACTCCAGGGGCCACCATCGACCCGCCACTTAACTTCCTTACCCTCCCGATCTCTAACTATGGATTCAAGATCGAAGACATCGGCCACGGGAATTATCACGCCGCTACGAATAAATGCATTCACATCCAGTCGATCTTGCTCATATGAGTGAGTTGTCTGCCCCTCTATTGTAGCGCCTCCATCTATCGTTCGAGTCGCTGGCACTATCGTGCATACAACTACGCGCGACAAAAAAGATGTTAACGTTCGATATACGACAATCAGAGCTTCGATAATATCGCGCGCTCGATACGCACCAAGGTCATTTCGCCCAAGGTTGAGAAGGCCCTTGTTACAGTATTCCCGCAGTGAATATATTCGTATGTTGCTTGCAGAAGTTGCCCAAATACGTGCTCGCGATCCAGACTTAGCTAGATTAACATAGGGGACGTTCTTTATGCCAAAAGCTCGCTCAGCGTATCCCGCGTTACCATAATGATCTCCCGCTCCGGGGTCAGAGGCACCCGAAGAACCAGATATATCCGCGTTTCCAACAGTAATACTATCACCGATCAGCATCCAACTATCTATTTGTTCGTCAGTCTGACCTACGAGTATTGGCTCATAAGCACTATCGTTCCGATACGGCCTAATTTCCGCTGCAGACTGCGTCCGATCCGTCGCGAACGCTGACCATTCTGAAGTATCTACTGCGCCTCCATAGGCGGCCATTGACCCACCTTCAGTTCCGAGGCTGGGGCGGCCTATGGGCGCGAACCCCGCCGGATCGGTGAAACAGCGCAACCGATAAAGTGTATCTGGAGGCACTCGGCAACTGAGAGCATCGCTCTGCAAGGTAGAAAAGTCAAACAGACTGCCGATAAATGAAGACCGAAATTTAAAGGCGCGAGCGGCTCCCGGCGGAGTTCCCAGAGGAAACTCTATCGCCGCAGTAACAGTACCGCCGTTATCAATTGCGATCTCCCCCTGTAGCGTGTCGACCTCATACCATGGGAATAGTCCCCGCAACTTGGTGAGAACGACGGGAGGAGATTTGTGCAGCCTGCCGGACATCAGCTTATACCCGAACTCCTTCTGCGTCGCCGTTCGATGGGATCCGAACCGGTTGCCTGCAATAACCCACTTTCCGATCGGTTGCACGCCGTTCCCTTAAATATCAAAACTGGCATTGCTAGTGCACGCCGCTCCTCAACAACACGACAATACAACATTCTAATACTATCCAACCATATGATCACGTATCGCAGAAGCGACAGTGCGAAAAACAGCGAACCCCACGACCGAGAAAATGATCGCAAGCGTCATTGCTCGGCGGCGATCGGGAAACTGTGCCTCCTCAGGAGGGTAAGGAGACACCACATTAACAATGTAAAGTTTCTGAGAATTCGCTTGAAAGGTAGCAGCCGCCAAGTTGTTAAGAGCTGAAGTATATTGCTGCTGCGCGATCTGTTGGGCCAGACCGAGCGTCGCATACTGTGTCAAAACGGGAGCAAGCGAATTACCTTGCCCTGTTAGCTGCGACTTCTGTTGTTGGATTTGCTCCTGTAGGGCGGCCAAACGTATGCGCAACGGACGCAGTTGCGCATCTGAAGTCATGCCGCGGCCAATCATGTTCGAAATCTCAGCCTGTACGCTTGTGGCCGCGGTCAATAAACCAGTAATGATCCCACCAACGGCCGAACCGTCAAAGTTCGGATCGATTAGATTGTGATCGAAGCGAAATTTCGTGATTTGATCCGATGTCGCATTGAACTCATCGTGCGTTCGTTCAACCTCCTTCTTGTTGTGCTCAATAAAATCCCTCTCGGATCGTGAATTGAACTGGTTAACTAGTTCCTCAGACATTGCAAGCAAAACAATTGCGACCTGGTTGGACGCTTTAGCATCATGCCCGAGGACCTTTAAGTCGATCTGCCCGGTAATTTCATCGAAGGAAACATTAACATGATCTGTATAGTAAGCAAATCTGTCTTCGAAACTGGTGCTGGTTGGCGACCCCGCCCAAGAAGTCCAGAGGTTTGCTGACGTCGGCTTCTGGTTGGCGGTATCGGATTGGAAAACCTTGTCCTTACCGATGCGCTGTTCCAATTCGATATACGCCTCGCGGGAAGCAATGTACTGAATCACTGCGAAGGATTCATCCATGGCTCGCGACATGATTGAGGCTCCGCCACCGCCGCCACCCTTGAGGAGAGCGGTAAGCCCCCCTCCTCCACCGCCACCGCCACCGCCACTGCTTGGCGGGTTCCTGATCATAATAATGGCTTCGACCTGATAGACAGGCTCGGCAATGAAACCAAGATAGACAGCCGTAAGCACCATTGGTGCTAGCAGCACAGCCAAACCGACGGCCCAAGAGCGGATTCGTTTACGACGAATCGCCTCGGCGCTAAGAGGCGTGATCAGCTCAAACGACGGCCGCGTCGTTACCGGGCGCTCATCCTCGAAATCGACAAAGGACTCCTCGTCGAAATCCTCCCTCTGGCGCCGTCGAAGCGTCTCAAAGGGCTTTAAAAGCTTCAATGGCCTGGGAGACGTCGTCATACTTAATCAACCTACCTTCGTTCAGAATATATATGATATCGCACTGCCTACGCACGTTCAAGTAACTACGAGTCGCAAAAATCAATGTCTTCCGCCCCCTCATTTCGTCAAGGTAGCCTTGCGCTCTCTCTCTGAATCTAAAATCTCCAAGAAATAATGCTTCATCGGCCAGGTAATAATCAAATTCCATCGCCAAGCACATTGCATATACAGCGCGCGACATAACTTCGTTCGGCAACCGATCCGCTCTCGTATCCAGGTGACCGCGCAGGCCGGCAATCTCCTCGACGCGTGTTGCGACGCGACTAGCCGGAACGCGGTAGAGCGTCGATAGGAACTCAATATTGCTGCGTAGACTCAAGGTCCTAGCAATCGGCCGCATCGACGCCATCGGCCAAGAAACACGACCACTGCGGTGAACACGACCACTGCTGGGCTTTATATGAGAGCCAAGAAGCCGCATTAATGTTGACTTACCACAACCGCGAGGACCAAGAATGCCGATATTCACTCCCGGCTCGAAATCGACCGATACATTGGACAACACGTCTATCCTGTTGCCCCCGGCGCGGTAGGATACCGTCACGTCTTTAAGAGAAATCATGCTATATCCCACCTGTTCGGGACAGGTTCGTACACATTTATTCAAACCTCATAAGTGTACGTTGCCATCACACGCTCCCTAGTTCATGCAAAACGCTACAGATCTTAAACAGAATTACAATCAAAGCCACTTCGGTCATTAGCACCGCAATATCCTAGACTGCGGACCACAAAGACATGGATCGAATCCAATATCAATTCTCGCCGCAACTGCCACCCTTCATCCTTTCTTTAGTTTTCCACGGACCAACTCGCAGCTCAATAGCCCTATAGCAAAAATTAACAAAGTCGAAAGAAAGCAGAAATTTTCGTCTACCCAGGTTGCATGATATGTATAGAAGTATGCTTCTCGAATTTTATCGTTGATTTGGAGCGGAGGGAACCACTGGGCGATCGCGCGAAGAGGATAAGGCAGATCAGTGTAGACAAAAAATACTCCAGAAATGATCGACAAGAGCCTAACGATCAATACTAACAGTACAGTTCTTGTAAATGGAAAGATATAGAATGGCCACATCAAAAAAAGACCACATGCGATTCCGAGAATTCCAGACATCACCAGCCAGTATAAAACCATCAAGGTGTCCCTTATCGGGCGCGAATAGCCGATAATCTGCAAAATATAGAATGTCGAAAAAGCAACAGCCAGACATAGTAAGAGATTGATTATCCCTTTTGCAATGGCGACATCGAGAAGGGTAACCTGTGGAAATTCCGAATAACGAATCATCGTCTGAGGTGTCATAGAGACAATAGAAATACCCGTGCGAATTTGCCAGAATGCCATTACACCTATTGTTGTAAACGGTAAATCTTCCATGCCATCGTGATTACCGCCACCAAGAATGATACGTAGCGTACAGAATGCAATTATATGCACCGCGATGGCGCCGGCCTCCTCGATCCATCCAAGCGAACGAGCACCGAATCTAAGTGAAGTTTCGCGCTTCAGAATCGCCCAAAAGACGGAGAAATACCGATCGACACCGTTCAATATCCCGCTGACCATGGGTACTACTCAATTTCTGACGTCGATCTCACTCATTTTAAGCAGTCCCCAGTCCATTTATACGTTGTGAACCTTGTGCGCGACGGAAGCATTTTTCAATCCTCCTTATTTGCCAACTCGGTGAGCGCTACTTCCGGCTCGATCAGATCCTTCGTGGTCGGATCGATGTACCGCGAGTAGGTGATCAGCGCGCCAGCCACGAGGTCATCGATGGTGCAACGCGTCGATGATCGTCGACGCAGGACTGCTTCGGCCTCGGCGGTGGTGGGCCTGTCCGTCGTCAGCCCCCAGCCTGCGAAGAACGGCACGCCGAAGCAGGTGACGGGAATGCCCCGCAGCAGCGCCTCGAAACCGATCTGGCTCGAGACCACCCAGACCTCGTCGACCGCGTCGAGCACCGCGTGGGTCGAGACATGGTCTGTGACGATCGCAACGTCGCCGTGGCAGGCCGTGAGGTCGAAATGGCCGCGGGCCAGGCCGGCAAGGACGTCGGGATGGGGGCGGATGACGATGTCGGCGCGCTCGCGCGCCTTGAGAGCCCAGGCCTGCTCCAGCATGGTGGCGAAGGTGCCGGCATCGGCGCAGCCGCCGGCAATCGAACTGTCGCCGTGAACCTGGTCGGCGAGGAGGATGCGCCGGCCGGCGCCGCGCCGCCGGGGCAAGTCCAGCGGCCGGTCCGGGGCGGCGTTGTACTTGCTCAGGCGCTCGGAGACGATCAGGGCGCGCAGGCCGGCCGCCCGCCGCAGATGCGGCAGATAGGTGTGCTCCACGATGATGCGTTCCAGGCGTGATTCGCGGCGGGCATCGAAATGGATGCCGAGATCGTCGATGACCAGCGAGACCGACGGAGCCTTGGCCTTGCCCAGGCCGACGGAGCGGAAGAAGCCATCCTCCACTGTCCAATAGGGCAGCCCCAGGGTTCGCGCCGCAAGCCGGGCGGCGCGGGCCCAGGGCTTCATGCCCCAGCCGATCACGCCGTCGCAGCCGGCAAAGGCGAGCTCGAGCGGACGCAGCGTGTTCGCCGGGAAGAAGCTGCCGAGGTTCGGCGTGGCGCGCCGCGTGACCCTCGGCACGCCCAGCCGGGCGCCGGACGGCGGTCCCCAGGTGGCGAGCGGGATGGCGGCGCCGGACGGGCGTCCCTTCTCACGCAAGTCGGAATAGGCAAGCGATGCCGTCATGGACAAACCTGCATTTCCAAAGGCCGCGGCGGGGGCCTAGCCACCGTAGCTCGGGAGCGCTGCTCCCCTCTCCCGCGACCGGTCCCCGATGCCGCCGGCACCGAGAGCCTTGTCGAGCTCCTCGATGGCGCAGACGATATGGTAGAATGTGCTCGCCGGCGCCGGTTCTTCGACGAATGTACCATCGGCCTGCAATTTGTCACGCCAAAGGCCCGGCGTGGGCACGTCGAGATAGGCGGAAAGCCCGCTGACGCCGGCAGCGATCCGGCTCGCCCACAGGTCCCGCTCCGCCCGCGTCTCAGCCACGCCGGCGAGCGCCACCGCCGCCTTGATGCGCTCGGTCTGCGGCCAGCAGCGCGCGCCGGGATCGAGCGGCGCGCCGTCGTCGAGGATGGCGTTCACGGCCACGTTGCGCGCGGGGTCGACGCCGGTCGTCTCGGCCAGCTCGGCCAGGCGGCGGGCGGCCGCGATCGCGTCGGCGCGGCCGCGCAGCTTGCCCCAGCGAACCAGGAGCCAGGCCCATTCGAAGAGGTGCCCGGGCTCGACGATGCGCCCGTCCTGCCCGGCGACCGGGCGCCAGCGCGCATCGAAGAATTCCTTGAGATAGCCGGTCTCGGGATCGATGAAATGCGCCAGCGCCAGCCCGGCGATCTCGTCGGCCAGGGCGTTCCAGGCGGCCGCGTCGGCGCCGTCGCCTTCCTCCACCCAGGCGAGCGAAGCCTCGAGCAGATGCATGTGCGGGTTGGCCTTGAGCGGCAGCGACGGCGGCGCGGATTCCTCGAAGCCGCCGATCGGATGCTTCAGCGTGGCCTGCAGGTGCCGGCGCAGGCGCGAGGCCGAGGCCGCCAGCGGCCGCGGGTCGGACGCCACGGTGCCGGCCGTCGCCATGGCGAACAGCGCGAAGGCCTGATCGTACAGCACCACCGTGTCGTCCAGCGCCGTGCCGTCGGCGGCGACGAGCGTACGGAACGCGCCCTCCTCCAGCTCATAGGCCCGGCGGAAGAAGGCGAGGCCATGGTCGACGGCCTGGCGCGAGGGGCCGTCCCATCCCAGGCGCCCGGCCACGGCGAAGGCAAAGATCTGGCGGGCCTGCACGCGCGCGCGCCTGGGATCGCGGCAGGGCGTGCCGTCGAGCGCCAGGCGCTCGTGGAAGCCGCCGTGCACCCGGTCGGCCCCCACCTCCCACCAGATCGGGAGCGCCTTGTCGATCAGCCATGCCTTCATCGTATCGCGCATGGATCCGAGGAGAGCCTGTTCCGCCTGCATCCGACCTCGCCGCATCGTGACCGAACCTCAGGCGCGTCATCACGCCGGGCATCGGTGCCGCCCAATATATACTGCGCCGCACAATGACGGGCCGGCCGGCGTTGCGCAAGAGCGGATGTCCTGGATTCATCGGAGCAAGAGCCAGTATTGTATCGTAGGAAACGTCGGCTTCCTCAGGGCACTTTCCGCACGTCGATCCAAGATTCGCCCGGCGCGACGCGCCGGGAGTGCGCGATGCGCCGGCTCGACATCACCCGGTCGGCATCAGTTTTATTCAAAAGGACGATTGCGCGACACGCCCGGGATCGAAGACGAACTTTTTTTGTGGGCATCGTCCGCTTTGTTTCGCGCACGGCATCCCGACTGCGCCACCGCCACGCCCGAAGCCGGCCACGCCTGTGCGGATATGACGCGCCGGCAGGGTGACCGAGCCCGGGCCGGCATCAGAACTTGCGACGCGCCATGCCGGCCATGCGCAGGAGATATTCCAGTCCCCGCACCACCGGCGCGCTGAGGCGCGAGCGCGGCCTGCGCGCCACGGCACGGGCGGCGAGGAAGGTGACGATGTCCTCCGGCTCGCAGGGCAGGAGCGTCGGCGGATGCACATAGGCGGGGTAGAGGATCAGGGCGCCGGCGACGAGCTCGTCGAGCCAGAGGCTGCGGCCGCGCCGCGGATGTGCCAGCTTGTCCTGCGTCAGGCCCCAGCCCGCGAAGAAGGGCGAGCCCCAGGTCACGACACGCTTGCGGCGCAGCAACGCCTCGAACCCGGCGAGCGAGGACATGACGTGCACCTCCTCGGCCAGATCGATGAAAGGGATGATCGGCCCGTCGGTCACCACCGCATCGGCAAAGTCCTCGAAGCGCTGCGCCTTGCGCCCGGCCGAACGGTTGCCGGCGACGACGTCGGGATGGACCTTGAAGATGACGAAGGCGTCCGGCCTTTCGGCGCGCACCGCCTTCAGAAGGGCAAAGTTGGTCTTGGTGCGCGGACAGCCATGGACGATGGAGGCGTCGCCGGGCACCTGGCCCGGGATCAGGATGATGTCGCGGGACCCGGCCCGGCTGCGCAGATCGGCTAGCCGGCGCTGCAGCTCGGGCGTCGGCGTCATGCCGTACTTGGTCACCGCCTGCGCGACGATGGCCTCGCGCAGGGCCCGGGCGCGAGCGACCAGCGGGCGCGGGAACTCGGCCGTGGCCAGGATGTGCTCGAGGTCGCTCGGGCGCGCGGCGTCATAGTAGATCGAACGCCGATCGAGGCACAGGGATGCGGGGAAGACGAAATTGGAGCCGAGCCCGACCGAGCGCAGGAACCCGTCCTCCAGGCGCAGCAGCGGCACGCCGGCGGCGCGAGCCGGCTCCTCCAGCTCGGCGCGCCCCTTCATGCCCCAGGCGCACAGGCTCGCCCCGCGCGCCCGCGCCAAGGCCAGGGCCCGCCCCATCGGCGCGAAGGCGACGCTCTTGCCGGGGCCGCCGAGGAAGGCTCTCGCCATCGGCCGCTTCCAGCGGGAGAAGCCGACGCAGACCGTGCGCTCGGGCAGGGATTCGTGCCGGCGCCGGCAGGCCGCCAGCCGGTCGGCGAGGGCCGCGAACGACACCCGCCGCTCGTGGATCGGGTCGACGTGGAGGCAATAACGCGCCAGCAGGCCGCCGGCGAGGGCGTCGGCCGAAAGGCGCGCGGGCGCTCGCCGCGCCAGCGCCTGCAGCGCCGCCGGCCCGTCGGGCGGGCGGTCGCTGGTGAGACCGTAGCCGGCATAGAAGGGCACGCCGAAGGCCATGACCGGCAGGCCGCGCAGCAACGCGTCGAAGCCGAGGGGACTGGCGATGGTCCAGACCTCGTCGACCGCGTCGAGCACGGCATGCGGCGAGACCCGGTCCTCGATCACATTCAGGCCCAGCGCCCGTGCCGACGCCGCCAGGATGCCGGCGCCCGGCCGCGCCGGGTTCCAGACCAGGAGCTCGGCCTTCGGGCGCTCGCGCCGCGCCGTCTCGACCATCCGCGCGAAATCCGCCCGGCCGGCGAGGCCGCCGCGGACCGCGGGGTCCTCCGCGGCCTCGTCCACCAGGAGCAGGCGCGGCCGGCCTCGGCCGGGCAGGCGGACGTCCCGGTCGGGCAGGAGATTGTCGCGGCTCAGCCGCTCGCGCAGGATCCGCTCGCGGATGCCGGCGCCGTCGGCTGCCAGCCCCGGCAGCGGCTCCTCCAGGAAGATCCGCTCCAGCCGCGAGGGCCGCGCCGCATCGCGATGGATGCCGAGATCGTCGGCGACGAGAGAGCAGGTGAAGACCGTGCCGCCGCCGAGGTCGATGCGGCCGAACGGGCCGGCTGCGAGCGTCCAATAGGGCAGGTGGTGGCGGGCGGCGTAGGCCCGGCCCTTCCGCTCCGGAGCGCCGTGGCCGACGATGCCGTCGAAGCGCCCGCCCCAGCGCGGCAGGGCCTCGAGGCTGTCCGCATCGAGAAACAGTCGCGGTGAGGGCGCCGGCCACCCGCCCGTCGCGGCCGTCCCCAGCCGCGCGTGCGGCATCGGCAACCAGGAAGGCCGGACGACGACGTCCGGATCGCTGTCATCGTCCATCAGGGCCGAGATATCCAGAGGCTGGTCAAAAGGGATCATCGCCGCGGCCGCGCCGCCGCGCGAGGGCTCTCTAGCTTGGATGGAGGCGTGGCGTCTATTCCGCCGGCGATGCCGCGACCCGCAGGTCCGGCGCCTCGTCGATCAGGGACAGGCCCGAGGCATCCGCCGCCATGGCAGCCGGCGCCCTGGCGCCGGCGCCCTCCAGACGGCCGACGATGTGACGCACGCCGAGGGCGATGCCGCGGGTGGTGTTGTAGTTGCCGTTGCATTGGGTGAGGTGCATGACGACACGGCGATAGGCGATGTAGAGGCCGTGCTCGGGCTTGGCCGGATCGGTCCAGAAGGATTTGAGGCCGCCCTGATGGGTGAGCCCCCGGATGTCGTAGATGGCGTTGCCCAGGGCGATGATCGGGCAGTCGTGGTGCAGCGCCTGCAGGCCGGTGGTGCTGTTCACCGTCACCAGCCCGCGCGCCATCTTCAGGAAGGTCGGCAGATGGCCGCCGTCGACGAAGAAGACGCGGTCGGCAATGCCGAGCTCGCGCGCGATCGCGCCGGTGAGGCGGCGCATGTCGACGATGCCGTTGTCGAGCGGATGGCGCTTCACCACGAGCGCCAGCTCCGGCGGCGCATCGGCGGCAAAGGCCTGCATGATATGCCGCAGCGCCGCCTGCATCGAGCCGAAGCCGGAATGGACCTTGATCTGATAGTCGCTGTCGAGCTGCAGCGGCAGGAGGAAGAAGGGACGGCCGCTGGCGGCCAGGGCCGCCTCCGACCGGCGGCTGTGCAGGGCGGCGAGCGGGCGCTTGGCCAGCTTCCAGCCCCATGAGCGGAACTCGGCCATCGGCGGGTAGGGCCGGTGGAACTGGTAGTGGGGATAGAACCGGTTCCCGAGCAGCGACAGCGTGTAGGTGGCGATCTCATACAGGAAGCGCCGGCGGCCGCCGCCGGTGATGCTCTCGTCCGGCGCCTGATAGCCGCCGAGGCGCTTGGCGAGCTCGCGCAGCTTCTTGGGATCGCGCGGCAGGCCGGACATGCCGTTGGTGCCGTTCTCCTCGAGCGTGATCCAGAACGGCCTCAGATAGCCTTCCTCGAACACGTGGACCCGGGCGCCGGTCTGCGTGCAGGCGCGGATGGCGGACTGGTGATAGAGGCGGCAATCGCCGAACAGCAGCACGTCGGTCACGCTCTGACGCATGATCAGCTCGCGCATCTCCGCCTCGAAGCCCTCGGGCGTGCCGCGATAGTCGTGCGCCTTGCCGGGCCAGAACAGCCGGTCGCCCATGCACAGCCGGATGCGGCTCACCCCGTGGCCGCGCCGCTTCAGCTCCCTGCCGAGCGTTGCGATGAAGGGCGTCGACGGGAACTGCAGCAGGAGGAAATGGGACCGCCTGGACCACGCCCGATGCGCAGCATCGCCGTCCCTTTCGGCTGCCGGCGCCTTGCCGGCATCGTCCAGCATCGCCGCCTTCGCGCCCTTGGCCGCACCGAGCAGGAGGGAGAGCGCGCTCATGCGCCGCAACTCCCCGTCGTGGGTGGGGGCAGAGCCGGCGTCTCGCTCGACGGTTGGATGCGCCCCCCCGTCGAGAAATACGAAGCCGATGCCCGCGCGGTGATCCACACGATTTGACAATCCCCCATCACGCTGGATCGCGTCGGCGCGAGACCCTCGCCGCGATTCCGTACATTGAACCGGGGAAAGAAAAGTGACAACCCGGCGCGAGCCGGTCGCCCTTCCCCGTTCGTGGAACAGCCCATGCCCGCCCCATGAGGACCGGCCGACCCGTTCCGTCTGCTCCAATCCGTTTCGTCCGAAACCGGCTTCGAGGCCTCCTTCTCCCGCCACCGCAAAAGCCGAACGACAATCCAATACAAGTTGCGCAAGCTGCGTAACGCAACGGCAGATCGCGACAAATCCAGCATAACAAGCCGGCTGCGAGCCTAGATAGCCAGCAAAGGCCAAAGCCCGCGCGGCGGCACACTAGCGTTCTGCCGCAGCGCAAGCAACGAGAACAGATCGTGCCCGACCAGGGCCTGGCCCTGATCCGATTCACTTTTTATGAAAGTTTCCGACATTGGCGTAGACGAATCCGGCCGCCGTCACGATCCAAAAAATTTACCGACCGTTGCACAATTGGCACATTCCGCGTCCGTGCATCCAGACCCGGGTCAGCCTCGATAATAGTCGCGGTACCAGTCGACGAAGGCCCGGACGCCGGTCTCGATCGATGTCTCCGGCTTCTGGCCGGTGAGCGCCAGCAGGAGGTCGGGCGCGGCGAAGGTGGCGGGAACGTCGCCCTGCTGCATCGGCAGCATGTTGCGCCGGATGGCGAGGCCGAGGCTCGTCTCCACCGCGTCGATATAGTCCATCAGCCCGACCGGCTGGCCGCCGCCGATGTTGACGACCCGGAAGGGAGCGGCGGGCGAGAGGCTGTCCTGCGGCCCGACCGGCTCGCCGCGCACCGGCGCGCACTCGACCAGGCGCACGATCGATTCGACGAGGTCGTCGATATAGGTGAAGTCCCGCTGCATCTGGCCATGGCCGTAGACGTCGATCGGCTCGCCGGCGAGCGCCGCCTTGACGAACTTGAACAGCGCCATGTCCGGCCGCCCCCAGGGGCCGTAGACCGTGAAGAAGCGGAAGGCGGTGGTGGGGATGTCCCACAGATGCGCATAGGAATGCGCCATGTCCTCGGTCGCCTTCTTGGTGGCGGCGTAGAAGGTCAGGGGGTGGTCGGTCCGGTCGGTCTCGCGGAACGGCATCACCGTGTTGGCGCCGTAGACCGAGCTGGTCGAGGCAAGCAGGAAATGCCGCGGACGCAGCCGCCGGACCACCTCCATCAGGTTGAAGGTGCCGGTGAGGTTGGCGTCGACATAGGCGCGCGGGTGCTCGAGGCTGTAGCGCACGCCGGCCTGGGCGGCGAGATGGATCACCACGTCGGGGCGCGCCTCTTCCGCCAGGCGGTCGAGCGCCTCGGCATCCTCGAGCATGATGGCGTGGGCCTGGAAGGCGTTGGTGCGCCCGAGCAGGGCATGCCGCGCCTGCTTCAGCGTCACGTCGTAATACGGCGTCATGCCGTCGACGCCCGCGACCAGATGGCCATCGGCCAGGAGGCGACGGGCGAGATGAAAACCGATAAAGCCGGCGGTGCCGGTGACGAGAAAACGCATGGCAAGGTCCGGTTGTTGCCCCCGTCCCTCTCTAGCCCAGCGGCGGCCTCAGGCAAAGGCTCGACGCAGCAGCGAGGGGTAGGCGGCGGCCTGGGTCAGGCCGCGCGCCAGAAGAAAGCCGAGCACGGCGAGCCAGAGGCCGTGGTTGCCCCAGGGGCTGAGCAGCCACCACAGGCCGAGATAGAGCGCCAGCGCCACCAGCATCAGGTTGCGCATGGCCGCATTCCAGGTGGCGCCGACATAGACGCCGTCGAAGGTGAAGGCGAGGCTGCCGGCGAGCGGCGTCAGCGCCGCATAGGGCAGGAAGGCCCGCGCCTCCTCCCGCACGGCGGCATTCGTGGCCATGCCGTCGATGAAGGCGCCGCCGGCCGTGAACAGGAGGAGGCTCATCGCCGCGGCGAGCGCGAAGCTCCAGCCGATGGAGAGCGTGACCGAGCGGATGAAGGCCGGCCGGTTGTTGGCGCCGACGGACCGGCCGCAGAGCTGCTCGGCCGCGGTGGCGATGCCGTCGAGGAAGAAGCCGCCGAGCAGGAAGAAATTGTTGAGAATGGCGTTCGAGGCCAGCGTCACGTCGCCGGCCAGGGCGCCCTGACGGGCAAAGAAGCTCCAGGCGGCGAGCAGGGCCAGGGTGCGGATCATGATGTCGCGGTTGATCGCCACCATGCGCACGAGCTTGCCGCGGTCGAAGACGACGGCGCGGGGCACGCCGAGCCGGCCGCCGAAATGGCGCGCCAGCACGGCGAGGCCGGCCGCCACGCCGGCGGTCTCGGCGAGCGTCGTCGCCCAGGCGACACCGGCGACGCCCCAGCCGAGGCCCAGCGCCAGGGCGATGCAGAGCAGGATGTTGGCGACGTTGATGCCGACCTGCAGCATCAGCCCGGTCGTCGTCCGCCCCATGCCGATCAGCCAGCCCAGCACGGCATAGTTGGCGAAGGCGAAGGGCGCCGACCAGATGCGGATATGGAAATAGACCGACGCCGCGGCCGTCACCTGCGGCGAGCCGCCGAGCAGCGGAAAGGCGATTCCCGCGATCGCGCCCTGCAGCAGCACCAGCGCCACGCCGAGCACGCCGGCCAGCGCCAGGGCGCGCAGGAACACGGCGCGCTGCTCCACCCGGTCGTCGGCGCCGAGCGCCTGCGCCGTCAGCCCGGCCGTGCCCATCCGCAGGAAGCCGAAACCCCAGAACAGAAAGTCGAACAGCACCGAGGACAGGGCCACCGCGCCGAGCAGGGCGGCATCGCCGAACTGGCCCATCACCGTGGTGTCGGCGATGCCGAGCAGCGGCGTCGACAGATGCGCCAGCGTCATCGGCGCCGCGATGGCGAGGACGGCGCGATGATCGACGGTGACGGGGCGGACGGGAGCGGCGGAGGCGGGCATCGGCGGCACCCTGCCCCGGTTGCGCCGATTTGCAAACCCCGGGGCGTGCCGCGGACGGCCTCGCCCCGTCGACAAGGCTTGCCTTCGCTCCGGCTTGCCGCTATCAGGGCGGCGCGTCGACAGCGTGTTTGCAGCCCTGCCCGGTCCGGAACCGGTCCGGGCCGTCCGATGCAACGCCGCGGTAGCTCAGCTGGTAGAGCACGTCATTCGTAATGATGGGGTCGGGGGTTCGAATCCCTTCCGCGGCACCAGCCCTCCAAATGCCCGACCGGCCATCCCGGCGCCTCAGCGCCGGCCGGCCGGCGTCGACTTCATCAGGCGGATCACCAGCCAGACCGGCACGACGATCACGGCTCCGAGCAGGAAATAGGCGAAGAGATCGCGCACCGCCTCGAAGCCGTGCGAGAGCAGGCGCTCGAAGAAGCGGCGCACGCTCGCCACCAGGTCCCAGGGCGAGATGTTGAGCCAGGCCAGGACCGCGCCGACCGCGATCGAGACCACGACGAGCCTGAGCAGGACGCCCGGCACCGACCCGCCCAAGAACCGTTCCAGCGACGACATGGCATCCTCCTGATCGCCCCCTATGTCGGAGCGTTCGGGCGCGAGGTCAACCGCCCGGCTCATTCCACCTTGATCATGCCGATCAGCGTCTCCAGCCGGTCGGCCTCGCGCGGCGGCTTGTCCCAGCGGATGCGGGCGATGCGGGGAAAGCGCATGGCGACGCCCGACTTGTGGCGGGTCGAGCGGGCGATGCCTTCGAACGCCACCTCGAACACCAGCCCCTTGTCGGGCTCGTGCGTCACCTCGCGCACCGGGCCGAAGCGGTTCAGCGTGTTGCGGCGCACGAATCGGTCGATCTCCAGGAGCTCCTCGTCGGTGAAGCCGAAATAGGCCTTGCCGACCGGCACCAGGATGCCCTCCTCCGTCCAGACGCCGAAGGTGTAGTCGGAATAGAAGGAGGAGCGCTTGCCGTGGCCGCGCTGGGCATACATCAGCACGGCATCGACGTTGAAGGGCTCGCGCTTCCACTTGAACCAGAAGCCCTTCGGCCGGCCCGGCAGATAGGGGCTGTCGCGGCGCTTGAGCATGATGCCCTCGACGGCCTCGGCGTCCGGGCCGGCGCCGGCCGCCGCCGGATCGGCACGCGCCGCCGCCAGCGCCGCCACGTCGGCGAAGGGCACCAGGGGCGAGAGGTCGAGCCGCGGCTCGCCGAGCCGGGCGACGAAAGCCTCCAGGCGCCGGCGCCGTTCGACGAAGGACAATTCGCGCAGGTCCTCCCCGCCCTCGGCCAGGAGGTCGTAGGCGCGGATATGGGCGGGATAGTCGAGCGCGAGGCGCGGCGTCACCGTCTTGCGGTTCAGCCGCTGCTGCAGCACGTTGAAGCTGCGCACCAGCTCCTCGCGCCGCACCAGGAGCTCGCCGTCGACGGCGCCGTCGAAGGAAAGCGCCTCCATCAGGTCGGGGAAGGCAGCGGAAATATCCTCGCCGGTGCGCGAATAGAGCCGCATCACCCGCCCCTCGCCGGCCGGCCCGCCGACCGCCTGGACGCGGATGCCGTCCCATTTCCATTCGGCGACGAACGCCTCCGGGTCGATGGCGGAGAGGTCGGCCTCCTCCAGGGCGTGCGACAGCATCACCGGGCGGAACGGCGCGGGGTCGCGGGTCTCGGGCCGCCCGGCCCGCCCCTCCACCCAGGCGAAGAGCGCGGCATAGGGCGGGGCGAGGCCGGGCCAGGCCAGCTCGACCTCGTCGGCGCTCTGCTCGCCCAGCATCGCCACCGCGGTCTTGGCCAGGCGCGCCGATGCGCCGATGCGCAGCGCTCCGGTGATCAGCTTCAGGAGCGCCCAGCGCCCGGTCTCGTCCAGCGCGTCGAGCAGGCGGGCGATCACACCGGGCAGCTCGCTCTTGCCGGTATGGGTGAGCGCCGCCACCACCTCGGCGAGCGTGGGCGAGCGGTTGGCGCCGGCCCTCGCCGGCCAGATCAGCGCCACGGTCTCGGAGAGGTCGCCGACGAAGTCGTAGGAGAGCGCGAACAGCTCGGGGTCGGTGCGCTCGGCGACCAGGGCGCGGATCAGCCCGGGCTTGGCATGACGGAAGACGAGGTTGCCGGTGAGCGCGGCGAGGGCGAAGCCTCGGTCCGGGTCGGGCGTCTCCCGGAAATAGGCGGTGAGCAGCCTGAGCTTGGCGTTGCGGCGCGGCTCGTAGGCCAGGCGGTCGAGCAGCTCGGCGAAGCGGTTCACGCCGCTTCCTCCTCTTCGCCATAGCCGACGAGATGCAGCGGCCGGGCGGCAAGCCCCTGGCCCTTAGCCCAATGCACCAGCGCCTCCTCCTGGCCGTGGGTGACCCAGAGCTCGGCGCAGCCCGTCTCCAGGACGGTGCGCTGCAGGTCCGGCCAGTCCGCGTGGTCGGAGACGACCAGCGGCAGCTCCGCGCCGCTCTGGCGGGCGCGGGCGCGGATGCGCATCCAGCCGGAGGCATAGGCGGCGACGGGGTCGGGCAGCTTGCGCGACCAGAGGTCGCCGAGGGCGCCGGGCGGGCACAGCACGATCGATCCGGCCAGGGTCTTCGGATCCACGTCCCGCACTAGCCTGACGTCGCCGAGCGCCACGCCGTTCGCCTCGTAGAGCCGGGTCAGCTTCTCCATGGCGCCGTGGAGATAGACCGGCGCCTGGTGGCCGCCGGCGCGGATCAGGGCGACGAGGCGCTGGGCCTTGCCGAGGGGATAGGCGCCGACGAGATGGGCGCGCTCGGGAAACATCGCCGCCGAGCGCAGGAGCTTGGCGACCTCGCCGTCGGCATCGGGATGGCGGAAGACCGGCAGGGCGAAGGTCGCCTCGGAGATGAAGACCTCGCACCGCACCGGCTCGAACGGCGCGCACGTCGGATCGGCGGCCCGCTTGTAATCACCGGACACGACGATCCTCAGCCCCCTCGCCTCGAAGGCGATCTGGGCCGAGCCGAGCACATGGCCGGCGGGATGGAAGGTGGCGGTGACGCCGCCGAGATCGATCGGCCGGCCGGGCTCGGCGACCTGCCGCGTGCCGCAGAAATCCTCGCCGTAGCGCGCGGCCATGATGGCCAGGGTCTCGCGCGTCGCCAGCACCGCGCCGTGGCCGGCGCGGGCATGGTCGGAGTGGCCATGGGTGATCAGCGCCCGTGCCACCGGCCGCATCGGGTCGACATGGACGTCGGCGATCGGGCAATGCAGGCCGGCTGGCGTGGGAACGAGCAGGTCGGACGGGCGCATGCCGCGAAGATAGGCCGCCAGCCGGCCAATGTCATCGCGGCGGGGCTGGCCGGCGTCGCCGGGAGGCGCTATGGCCTCGCCATGTCCGCGCACCGCTCCTCCGGCGACGCCGTCGCCGACCGCCGCTACGCCTATGCCATGCAGTACCGCGCCGCCGACGAGCCCGGCGCCGCGGCGGAGCTGATCGAGCAGGCGCTGGAGCTCGCGCCGGGCTGGGCGGCGGGCTGGGTGGCGCTCGGCGAGGCCCGCGAGGCCGCCGGCGCGGGCGAGCCCGCAGCCTCGGCCTATCGCCATGCCCTCGAACTCGACCCCGCCGACACCGCCGGGGCGCGGGCCCGCCTCGCCCGCCTCGGCGAGGCGCCGGCCGACGGCGCGGTGACGCCGGCCCATGTCGCGGCCCTGTTCGACGACTATGCCGCCCGCTTCGAGGCTTCGCTGGTCGGCGCCCTCGCCTATCGCGGCCCGGCCCTGCTGCGCCAAGCGGTGACCGCCGTGACCGCCGCCGGTGGGCCGGCACGCTTTGACCGCGCGGTCGACCTCGGCTGCGGCACGGGCCTGGCCGCCGAGGCCTTCGCCGATCTCTGCGCGCGCATCGACGGCGTCGACCTCTCCGCCAACATGCTGGCCGCCGCCGCCGGCAAGGGCCTCTATGCCAGCCTGACGCAGGCCTCGATCGATGCCTATCTCGAGGCAGAGCCGGCGGCCTCGGCCGACCTCGTGCTCGCCGCCGACGTGCTGGTCTATCTCGGCGACCTCGGTGCCCTGTTCGTCCGGGTCGCGCGGGTGCTGCGGGCGAGCGGGCGCTTCGCGTTCACGGTGCAGACGGCGGAGGGCGGTGGCGACTTCGTCCTCGGCCCGGACCTGCGCTATGCCCACGGCGCCGATGCCGTCCGGCGCTGGGCGGCCGCGGCCGGCCTCGCCGTGCGCATGCTCCAGGAGGCCTCGACCCGCACCGATGCGGGGCGGCCGGTGCCCGGCCTGCTCCTGGTGCTCGAAAAGCCGGAGACGGCGGGCTAGAACGGAAGGCGTGTCCGCGCCGCCCGCCCTCCTGCCCGAGCCGTTCGCCGCCTGGTTCGCCGGGCGCGGCTGGACGCCGCGGCGCCACCAGCTCGACCTGATCGAGGCGGCCCGGGCGCAGCGCTCGGTGCTGCTGATCGCGCCGACCGGCGCCGGCAAGACCCTGGCCGGCTTCCTGCCCTCGCTGATCGAGCTCGCCGGCCGGCGCGCGCGGCAGGCGGGCGAACCCACCCGCCTGCACACGCTCTACATCTCGCCGCTCAAGGCGCTGGCGGTCGACGTCGCCCGCAACCTGCAGGGCCCCGCCGCCGAGATGGGCCTGCCGGTGCGGATCGAGACCCGCACCGGCGACACGCCGCAGGCCAAGCGCCAGCGCCAGAAGCTCGATCCGCCCGACATCCTCCTGACCACACCGGAGCAGCTGGCGCTGCTCCTCGCCAGCCGCGAGGCGGAGACGCTGTTCGGCACGCTCGAGCGGATCGTGCTCGACGAATTGCACTCGATCGTCACCGCCAAGCGCGGCGACCTCCTGGCGCTCGGCCTGGCGCGCCTCAGGGCGCTGGCGCCCAGGCTGCAGGCGGTCGGCCTCTCCGCCACGGTGCGCGACCCCGACGAGCTGCGCCGCTGGCTGGTGGCGCAGACCCGCCCGGCGCCGGGGCACGAACCGCCCATGGCCGGCCTCGTCGTCGCCGAGGGCGGCGCCCGGCCGGACCTCGCCATCCTCGACACCGAGAAGCGCCTGCCCTGGGCCGGGCACACCGCGCGCCACGCCATGGCGGAGATCTACGGCCTGATCCGGGCCCACAAGACCACGCTGGTCTTCGTCAACACGCGCATGCAGGCCGAGTTCGTGTTCCAGGAGCTGTGGCGCGTCAACGAGGAGAGCCTGCCCATCGCCCTGCACCACGGCTCGCTCGACGTCGCCCAGCGTCGCAAGGTGGAGGAGGCGATGGTGGCCGGCCGGCTCAAGGCCGTGGTCTGCACCTCGACGCTCGACCTCGGCATCGACTGGGGCGATGTCGACCTGGTCGTCAATGTCGGCGCGCCCAAGGGCGCCTCGCGGCTGATGCAGCGGATCGGCCGCGCCAACCACCGGCTCGACGAGCCCTCGCAGGCCGTGCTGGTGCCGACCAACCGCTTCGAGGTGCTGGAATGCCGCGCCGCGGTCGACGCCGCCTATGCCGGGGCGCAGGACACGCCGATCGCCCGGACCGGCGCCCTCGACGTGCTGGCCCAGCACGTGCTGGGCGTCGCCTGCGGCGCGCCGTTCCTGGCCGACGAGCTCCATGCCGAGGTGATCTCGGCCGAGCCCTATGCCGGCCTCGACCGCCGGAGCTTCGACGACGTGCTCGCCTTCGCCGCGACCGGCGGCTACGCGCTCAAGACCTATGACCGCTTTGCCAAGATCCGCCAGGGCAAGGACGGGCGCTGGCGCATCGCCAATCCCGCGGTGGCGCAGGCCTACCGGCTCAATGTCGGCACCATCGTCGAGGACGCCCTGCTCAAGGTGCGCCTCGCACGCGGGCGCGGCGCGGCGCCGGCCCGGCCGGCCGTCGCGGCCAAGGTGCAGCCCTGGTTCATGGATCCGGCCGCCAGCGGCCCGCCGAAGCGCCAGTCGCGCGACGGAACGGCGGTGCGCACCGGCTTCGGCGGCCGCGTGCTCGGCGAGATCGAGGAATATTTCGCCGAGACCATGACGATCGGCGATACCTTCCTGTTCGCCGGCGAGGTGCTGCGCTTCGAGGGCATCGCCGAGGAGGACGTGCTGGTCTCGCGTGCCGCGGCCGCGGCCGACCCCAAGATCCCCTCCTATCAGGGCGGCAAGTTCCCGCTCTCCACCCACCTGGCGGCGCGGGTCAGGGCGATCCTGGCCGATCCGCGGGCCTGGCGCGCCCTGCCCGACCAGGTGGCGGACTGGCTCGCCCTGCAGCGCGACGCCTCGATCCTGCCGCCGGCCGGCGACCTCCTGGTCGAGACCTTTCCGCGGGGGTCGCGGCACTTTCTCGTGGCCTATCCCTTCGAAGGCCGCCTGGCGCACCAGACGCTCGGCATGCTGCTGACGCGGCGGCTGGAGCGCGCCCGGCTGAAGCCGCTCGGCTTCGTCGCCAGCGACTATGCCCTGGCGGTCTGGTCGCTCTCCGACATGCGCCATGCCGACATGCCGGGCCTGTTCGACGAGGACATGCTCGGCGACGACCTGGAGGAGTGGCTGGCGGAATCGGCGCTGATGAAGCGCATGTTCCGCACCTGCGCCATGATCTCCGGGCTGATCGAGCGCCGCATGCCCGGCAAGGAGAAGACCGGGCGGCAGATCACCCTTTCCACCGACCTCGTCTACGACGTGCTGCGCCGGCACGAGCCGGACCACGTGCTGCTGCGCGCCGCGCGGGCGGACGCGGCCACCGGCCTGCTCGACATCGGCCGCCTGGCGCAGATGCTGTCGCGCGTCCGGGGCCGAATCATCCATAAGAGGCTGGATCGCATCTCGCCGCTGGCGGTGCCGAGCATGCTGGAGATCGGCCGCGAGCCGGTCTACGGCGAGGCGACGGACGCGGCCCTGGCCGAAGCGGCGGACGACCTGATCGCGGAGGCTAGGCTTGGTGCAGGCGCTGGAGCGGGGGACTGAGACGATGCGGCAAGGCGAGGCCCTGCTGCACGTGGCCGGCACCGATTTCATCGCCAGCGTCGAGGGCGCGCTGGTCTGGCCGGAGGAGAGCCTCCTCGCCATCGCCGACCTGCACCTGGAGAAGGGCTCGTCCTTCGCCGAGCGGCGCGTGCTGCTGCCGCCTTACGACACCGCCGCCACGCTGGCCCGCCTCGCCCGGCTGATCCAGCGCTTCGCGCCCCGGCGGCTGGTGCTCCTCGGCGACAGCTTCCACGACCGGCGGGCGAGCGGGCGCATCGCCCCGGGCGACCGCGAGGCGCTCATCCATCTCCTGGCGCGGCGCGAGGTGTTCTGGATCGCCGGCAACCACGACCCCGACCCGCCCGAGGCGCTGCCGGGCGATGCCGCCGACTGCCTGGCCCTCGGCCCGGTGCTGTTCCGCCACGAGCCTCGCGCCGGGGCGGCGGCGGGCGAGGTCGCCGGGCACCTGCATCCGGTGGCGCGCGTCGCCGCCCGCGGCCGCGCCCTGCGCCGGCGCTGCTTCGCCGGCGACGGCAGCCGCGCCGTGCTGCCGGCCTTCGGCGCCTATGCCGGCGGCCTCAACGTGCGGGACGTGGCCTTCGCGCCGCTGTTCCCGAAAGGCTTCACCGCCCATCTCATGGGCGACGAGCGCGTGTTCGCCTTTCCGCGGGCGCGCTGCATCGGCGATTGACGTCAGTCCCGCCGGAACACCACCGTGGCGAACCAGCCGAGCGTCACGGCGATCAGGCAGGTGGCGAGCCCGTAGACCGGCGCCCGGTCCTTGGACCATTGCGCCACCTGGTCCTCGAAGCCGGTCTTGATCACCTCCAGCGAGGCACGCTGGCCGGTGACCACCTCGCCGTCGATCAGGAGCCTGGTCTCCACCTGGTAGATGCCGAGCGGCACGTTCGGCGGCAGCGGGATGGTGGCGCGGAACAGCGTGTCGTTGAGGAAGGACACGCCCCGCGGCTGCTGCGCGTAGAGGCCGCCCTGCGATTTCAGCCGGATCAGCGCGTCGCGGAACGCCTGCTCCTCCGGACGCGCCGCGTCGAGGCCGTCGCTGTCGAGCGCCGCCGGGAGCGAGAGCCGGTAGCGCGCCACGGTCTCGGGCGTTGCGATCTCGTCGATCGGCCGGGTCGAGGCGATGGCCAGGAAGCTCGGCGCCTCCGGAAACTGGCGCCGCTCGGCGTTGATCCAGACGCCGGCCTCGCGCTGCTTCAGGCGCACGTCGAGCGGCACCGCCGGGCCGCGCACGGTGACGGCGATGTCGTAGCGGCCATGGCTGCCGATGCGCTCGCCGCGCTCGATGCCGCCGAAGACGACGATGTCGGCGCCGGCGAAGTTGGACTGGATGGCGACCCGCGGCGTCGAGACGGTGACGACGAGGTTCTCGGCCGCGGCGGGCGTGGCCCGGAGCAGGACGAAGGCGACCGCGGCGATGATGGCGGACGCACCCCTCATCTCGCCCTCGTCGCCAGGGAGAAGAGCTCGTCGGGCCTGACCATCAGGTCGACGGCGAAGCGCACGCCGACGGTGAGCACGATCAGCGCCAGCAGGAAGCGGAAATGCTCGCCGCGGATATTGTGGCCGGCCCGCGCCCCGAACTGGGCGCCGACCACGCCGCCGACGATGAGGAGCAGTCCCAGCACCACGTCCACCGACTGGTTGGTGGTGGCGTGCAGCATGGTGGCGGCGAGCATGGTGAACAGGATCTGGAACTGGGAGGTGCCGACCACCACCGCCGTCGGCACGCGAAAGAGATAGATCAGCGCCGGCACCAGGATGAAGCCGCCGCCGATGCCGAGCAGCGTGCCGGCAAAGCCGATGAACACCCCGAGCCCGACCACCGGGACGACGCTGACATAGATGCCGGAGGTCGGAAAGCGCATCTTCCAGGGCAGGCCGTGGAACCAGGCGTGCCGGCCGGCGCGCGGGCGGCGGACCGGGGTGCGCGAGCGGGCGCGCAGGATGGCGCGAACGCTCTCCACCGCCATGGCCGTGCCGATGCCGCCGAGCAGCGTGACGTAGGAGAGCTGGATGATCAGGTCGAGCTGGCCGATCGCCTGCATGCGGTTGAAGAACAGCACGCCGAGGACGGTGCCGACGGCGCCGCCGGTGAGCAGCGTCGCGCCGAGCTTGAAGTCGACCGCCCGCCGTCGCCAGTAGGAGATGACGCCTGTCGTGGAGGAGGCGGCGACCTGGCTGGTGACCGTGGCGACCGCCACCGCCGGCGGGATGCCGGAGAAGATCAGGAGCGGCGTCATCAGGAAGCCGCCGCCGACACCGAACAGGCCGGAGAGAAAGCCGACGGCCGCGCCCATGCCGAGGATGGTGAACATGTTCACCGGGATCTCGGCGATGGGCAGGTAGATCAGCACGCTCGGTCCCGGTGAGGCAGACGACAAAAGCCCGGCCGCGTCGTTTCGCGCCCGGGCGAGTTCGCAGGGAAGCGCCTCGGCGGCGCCCTGTCAATCGAGCGTCGCGCCGGTCAGGCGCCCTCGCGCGACGCCGTCGCCCAGGACGCGGGCGGCAGCGTCGCCTCGTTGGCCATGGCCGGCGCCTCCTGCGGCTTGAAGCCGGCGACCGCCGCCTTCTGCGCCGCGAGCGTCGCAGCGTCCAGCCGGCGGGCGACGTCGTCACGCTTCTTGCCGGCGTCGGGGTCGCCCTGGGCCGCGGCGAGCGAGAACCACTTGTAGGCTTCCGGCAGGTCCGGCGTCGAACCGAGGCCGCGCGCCACCAGGATGGCGTAGTTGTACTCGCTGTCGCGCAGGCCGCGCTCGGCCGCCTGGCGGAACCATCGTGCCGCCGCCGCATAGTCCGGCTTGCCGTCGACCGCACCCTCCGCATAGAGCACGGCCAGGTTGTGCATCGCCTTGATATTGCCGCCGGCGGCGGCGCGCTGGTACCAGGTCCGGGCGAGATCGAGGTCCTTGGCGACGCCCATGCCCTTCTCGTACATCGAGCCGAGCCGGTACTGCGCCGGCACGAAGCCCTTGTCGCCGGAGCGCTGGTAGAGCTGCGCCGCGGCCTTGAGGTCGGCATCGGCGCCGCCGGCGGCCAGGCGCGTGGCGAGGTCGAACAGGGCGCGCGGATCCTCCGCCTTCACGGCCTGCTGCAGCCGCGCCGGCAGCGTGTCCGCAGCCGCCGCCGGGGCGGCGGCGTCGGGCGGCGGCAGCATGGCGGTGCCGAGCGAGGGAACGCCGGGATTGATCGGGGCGACCGCCGCGCTCGGGCGGCCGGCGTCCGCTGCCGGCGCCGCCGGGGCGGGCGGGCCAGGGACGGGTGCGGCCGCGGCCGTGGCGTCGGGCGCCGGCAGGGCGCCCTGAGGCTTGGGCGCGGCGTCGGCGGGCGGCTGCGTGCCGGACGGCGCCGGCAGCGGGGCGGAGACGCCGGGCTGGTCGGGCGCCGGAGCCGGCGCGGCCGTGGGTCGGACCGCCGATGTCCCTTCGCCGGACGAGGCCATGTGGTCGTAGACCTGGTAGGCGCCGAGCGCCATGACCACGGCGGCAAGCCCGAGCAGGATCGGCACGCGGCGTCGGCGCAGGCGATTGCCGAGGCCGGCGCGGGCGGCGCTGCGCCGGCGCGCCGGTGCGGCCTCGACCGGCGTCTCGCGCTCCGGCTCGGCCGCCTCGGGCGCGATCTCCGCGCCCCCCCTCTGCGCCATGGCCTGGGCTTCCAGCGCGGCCGCCTGGGCGGCACGGCGGGCGGCCTGGATGAACTCGGTCCGGCGCGCGTCGGGGTTCGAGGCAGCGGCGGCGACCGCCCTGCCGAAGGACGGGTCGACGGCGGGCTGCGCCGCCGGACGCGGTCCGCCGGTGCCGGGCTCGAGCGGCATGTCGAGCGACAGGTCGGCGAGCGCCGAAGCGCCGTCGAAGGCGGGCGTCGCGGCCGCGATCGGCTCGGGGGCAGGCTCGGGACGGCGCGGCGCCGGCGGCTCGGCCACGGCCTGGCCGATCGGCGCGGACGAATCCCGCTCGAGCTGGCCCATGCGCTCGGCCAGACGCTCCAGCGTCGTCTGCACCGCATCGAGCGTGACTTCCGTGCGGCGACCGAGCTGGTCCTGGGTCGAGCGGATGTCCGCGAGATGGCGATAGACGTCCTCGGAAAGCACGGCGGACTGGTCGGGCAGCTGCGCCACCGCGTCGCGCACCGCGCGGGCGGCGGCATCGTCGGCCGCGTCGAGCGCATCGGCCCGGGTCTCGCGCAACTGCGCGAAGAGATCGGCGAGGCTGCGCTCGATGCCGCCGAGGTCGGGCGGGCGGCTGCCGGCCGCCTCCAGGCGCTCGGCCATGCGGTTGATCTGCTGCTCCAGCGCGTCGAGGGAGCGCTCGTCGGCGCCGGGCCGCTGGGCCCGGTCGAGCTTCTCGGCGAGCTGGCTGATCATCGCCTCCAGCGGCGCGGCAGCCTGCGGCGCCTGCCGGGCCAGGGCGGCGTCGATGCGGTCGAGCCGCCGGCCGAGCTCGTCCATGCGTCCGGCCAGGGCCTCGATCGCCTGCGGCCGCACGGCCTCGCCGACGAGATCGCGGATTTCCTCGGCCTGGGCCTGCAGCCGCTGGATCGCCGCGACATCGACGCCGCGCGAGGCGAGAAGGTCGAGCTTGCCGGCGATCGCCCTGATGTCGCTCTGCATGCCGGCCATGTCGGGCACGGCCAGGCGAGGCAGGCTGCGGGCGATCTCGGCCAGCTGGCCCTCGACCGAGCGCAGCAGGCTCTCGCTGGCGCCGGCGCTGCGCAGCTCGTCGATGCGGTCGGCCAGGCCGGCGATGCGGCTCTCCAGCGCGTCGAGGCCCTCGGTGGTCGCCGACGCGGCAAGGGCGCGCGACACCTCTGCCAGGTCCTGACGCAGCGCTGCGATGGCCGGGTCGGCCGCGAGGCCGGCGGCCTGCTGGCCGATGCTGGTCCGCGACGCCTGCTCGAGCCGGCGGGTGAGCGCCTCCACCAGGTCCGGATCGAGGCCGCTGGCGGCGATCACGTCGAGCTTGCTGGAGATGCCCTTGAGGTTGCCCTCGAGCCGGGCAAGGTCGGCCGCGGGCTGGCGCGCGATGTCGTCGAAGCGGCGATGCAGCTTCTCGATGGCCGAAGGGTCCGTGGCCTGGGCGGCGAGGCGATCAAGCTTGCCTGAGATGGTCCTGAGGTCGCCCTCGACGCGGCCGGGGTCCGGCGCGGTGCTCAGCATCTCCGCCAGCCGGTCGTTGAGCCGGTCCAGCGGCGAAAGGTCGACGGTCTGCGCGGCAATGCGGTCGAGCTTGCCGGAGATGGTCCTGAGGTCGCCCTCGACCCGGCCGGGCTCCGGCGCGGCGTTCAGCATCTCCTCCAGCTGCCGGTGGAGCTTGTCCAGCGGCGAGAGATCGGCGGCCTGGGCGGCGATGCGGTCGAGCTTGTCGGAGATGGCCTGCAGGTCCTCCTCGAAGCGGCCGGGATCGGCGACGAGGCGCGCCATCTCCTCGATGCGGCGGTGGAGGAGCTCGATGGCGGAGGCGTCGGCGCCGCGGGCGGCGATGCGGTCGAGCCTGCCGGAGATGGCTCCGAGCTCGTCCTCCAGCCGGGCGAAATCCGGTATCGCCAGCCGCGACAGGCCGCGGGCGATCTCGCCGAGATGCCCCTCGACCGTGCGCAGGGCGACTTCGCTGGCCCCGTCCTGACGCAGCTCCTCGATGCGGTCCGCCATCCAGGCGATGCGGCTTTCCAGCGCGTCCAGCCCGCCCTGCGACGCCAGGCTCTCGAGGCCGCGCGACACCGCGCCGATATCGTCGCGCAGCGCCGTTATGGCCGGATCCTTGGCGAGGTCGGGCTGCTGCGGCCGACCGGCCTGGCGCAGCTCGGCGATCTCCCGCGTCAGGCTGGCGATCTGGCTCTTCACCCCGTCCAGGCCGGAGGCATAGGCGAGCGCCGCCGGATCCTGCGGCGGACGGATCGGCCGGGGCGGCCAGGCAGGCTCGGCCCGGGCGGTGTCGCCGTCGAGGATGCGCTGGCGGGTGCTGATCTCGTCGATCGCCCGGTCGAGCGTGATGGGCTTGGCGGCCGGCGGGGCAACCTCGCCGGTCCGGCGGTCGGACAGGGTGTCGAGGATGCGCGAGAGCTTCGATTCGATCCGCGCGGCATGCTCGCCCCGCTCCGTCTCCGGCAGGGCGGGCCTGGGATAGGAGGGGGTGGGCTCGGGCTGAACGGGCCTGGTGTAGGCGGCAGGCTCGGGCTGGGCGGGCCTGGTGTAGGCGGCAGGCTCGGGCTGGGCGGGCCTGGTGTAGGCGGCAGGCTCGGGCTGGGCGGGCCTGGGCGACGCGGCCATCTGCTCGGCCAGCCCGCCGAGGCGCCGCTCGAGCTCGGCGGCGTCGCGTGCCAGCGCATCCTCGCGGCTGACCGCCGGCTTCTGCCCCATCAGGCCGGAGAGACGTTCGTCGAGCTTGTCGATCGCCGCCTTGATCGGGCTCGTGCCCGGCTCCTCGACCTTGGGGAGCTTGGCCTCGATCTGGTCGAGCCGGCCCGCGACGGCGCGCACGGCGGCAGCGGCCTCGGTGGACTCGGCGGCCTTCGGGGCCCGTTCGGCCGCTTCGATCCACTTGGCGACGGCGGCAAGGGCGTTCGCGGTCTTGGTCTCGGCCTCGCGGTTGGAGCGGGCGAGCGTCTCGATCAGCTGGGCGGTGCGTGCCTCGTTGTCGGCATTGCGCCGCATCAGGCCCTCGATCAGGTCGGCGGTGCGGCTTTCGGTAGCCCGCACGCGCTCGAACGCCTGCTTCGGCTCGAAACCGGCCCCGCCAGCGACCTCGCGGGCGGAGGCCGCCACGGCGGGGGCGGCGGCAGACGCCGTCGAGGACGAGCGACGATCGATCTCGGCGAGACGACTGGCCAGGGAGGCGAGCGGCGAGCTCGCCGCGGCGCCTGCATCGGCCTGCTCCTCACGCTCGGAGGTCTGCTCGGCGATCATGGCGTTGAGCCACTGCCCGAGCGTCATGCCGGACCGGCGCGCCAGTTCCTTGGCCGTCTCCCGCGCATCGGGACCGACGCCCTTCACGCTCCATGGAACGCTCTGTCTCATGCCCGGACTCGCCACCTGGCGCCGGCCTCCCGAGGCTGGCGCAGCCTGTGTGCTCCGGATTCGCAAGACGCGATTCGCGACGCAGCACAAGCCAACGTCGGCAGCTTTTGCCGCATACGGTAAACAAGCCGTTAACTGTGTCGAAATGGCACAGGCGCGAGCCGGCTTCTCAGGCTTGCCCGGCGCGTCGTTCACACACTCGTGAAAACCTGTTAACAGCCCTTCGGGCGTGGTTCAGGCCGCGCCGGAAGCATCCTTCCTCCAGGCAAAGGCGTCGCAACGGAATGCACGGCCATCAATCAATTCGACGGGCGCCCGTGAAAGTTGCGTGACATCCGCCTTAGTATTGGCGAAATGTCCCATCACATCAGCGTTTCAGTGGATAGCCCCACGACGTGAAGCCGAGTACCAGTCCCGCCGTGGGGAGCTCGACCTGGTTTACGCCAACCAGCAATCGTGCGACGCTCACATGACATTAACCGGGCGTCGCTCGTAACCGCCAGGAGACTGGCACTGGGAGCCACCGATGCCCAAAGGCAAAACCGCCCTCGCGGTGAAATCATATAGCTATTCCATGATCCCAACGCTGTCCGATACCGTGTCATCCCAGGCCAACGCTTCCGCCGTCTATGCGATCGGCGACCTTTCCCGAGAGTTCGGCGTGACCCTGCGCGCGCTCCGGTTCTACGAGGACAAGGGCCTGCTCAATCCGACGCGAGACGGATTGACCCGGCTCTACAGCGCCCGTGACCGCGAGAACCTCCAGCTCATCCTGAAGGGCAAGAGGCTGGGCTTCACCCTGGTCGAGATCAACGACATGATCGCCAACCAGGACGGCACGCCGAAGCTGAGCATGAGCGCGGAGACCGTCAAGGAGCAGATCGCGCATCTGGAGCGTCAGCGCGGCGAGATCGACGAGGCGCTGGTCGAGCTGCGCAAGAGCTACGAGTCCCTGTCGCGCGGAGCCCGCTGAGGCGCTTCGTGCCGCTCCCGCCGGGCCGCCGACGCCCGGCCGGGACAATGCTCCCGGTGCGGCTGTCCCGTCCGGCCACGGCGTGGCAGGATACGGGGCTGTCGCACTATCCCGTCCATGCGCCCGAGCCCGTCCATGCCCCTCGCCTCCCGTGCCGGCGCCGCCGCTTTCCCTCTCGCGGCCGCGGCGTTGCTCCGGGCGGGGCACCGGCCTGATAGGTCGTCTGGAAACATCGGCCAAGTCGATCCGGCGGATTTCCCAACGGCCTGCGCGGCGATGGCAATATCGGCGCCGTGCCCGTGATGGCGACGATCCGGTTCCGCCTGCTGGCCCCGGTCGCAATCCTGGTCTTCGCCGCCGCAGCGCTGGGCGCGACCATCTTCCTGTGGCACCCGCCCGCGCAGGCGGACGCGCCGATCGGCGGAGCCTATGCCCTGGTCGACCAGGCCGGCACGCCGGTGACGGACCGGGACAGCCTCGGCAAGATCACCCTCGTCTTCTTCGGCTATACCCACAGCGCCGACATCGGCCCGACGACGCTGTTCGAGATGTCCGAGACGCTCGACCGGCTCGGCCCGCGCGCCGAGGGCGTCAACGCCCTGTTCATCACCGTCGACCCCGCGCGCGACACGCCGGAGGTGATGCGCCGCTATCTCTCCGCCTTCCCCCACATCCGCGGCCTGACCGGCAGCCAGGCCGCCGTGGACGCGGCGCTGCGGGCCTACCGCATCGATGTGCGCAAGGGATCGGCCTCGGGCGGCAACTACACGATCGACCACACCGCCACGGTGTTCGAGATGGACGCGGCCGGACGCTATGTCGGCGCGCTGGACCTCGCGGCCGGCCCGGACGCGGCGGCGGCGGCGCTTGCGAAGCGCCTGCAATGACGGAGGGGCAGACAGTGGGGCGGACGATGCGGGGGACACTTGGCCGCGCCCGGCTGGGCGGATTTCTCGGCCTCGGGCTCTGGCTGCTCGCCGCCCAGCCCGTCCCGGCGCAGCAGATCCCGACCCGCCTGCCTGCCGCCGCGGACGCGCCGAGCCTGTGGGACACGCGCCGCCGCCCCGACCCGCCGGATCTGCCGGCGGCGCGCCAGATCCGCTTCCTCACCGAGGACGACTATCCGCCCTTCGACTTCACCGGCGCGAGCGGCGCGCTGGAGGGCTTCAACGTCGACATCGCACGGGCGGTCTGCACCGAGCTCAAGATCTCCTGCACGGTGCAGGCGCGGCGCTGGGACACGATCGTCGCCGCCCTGGAGGCGGACCAGGGCGACGTGATCGCCGCTTCGCTGGCGGCGACGCCGGAAGCGCGGATGCGCCTCCTTTTCACCGCACCCTACTACCTCACCCCGGCCCGCTTCGCCACGCGCCGCGACGGCGGCATCGCCGAGGCGACGCCCGGCGGCCTCGCGGGCAAGCACGTGGCGGTGACGGCCGGCACCGCCCACGAGGCCTATCTCAGGCTCCTGTTCCCGCAGACGGCGATCCTGGCCAAGCCGACCGATGCGGCGGCGCGCGAAGCGCTGCAGCAGGGCGAGGCGGACGCCCTGTTCGGCGACGGCATCGCGATCGCCTTCTGGCTCAACGGCACGTCCTCGGCCGGGTGCTGCCGCCTGGTCGGCGGCCCCTATCTGGAAAGCCGCTTCTTCGGCGAGGGCGTCGCCATGGCGGTGCGCCCGGCGGACCAGGCGCTGAAGGGCGCCCTCGACTTCGCCCTGTTCCGGCTGTGGGAGCGGGGCATCTATGCCGACCTGGTCCGGCGCTGGTTCCCGGTCGATCCCTTCGGCGGGACGTGAGCCCCGAGCAGGCGCGGCGAAAGCCCGCTCCCGCGTCAGATCGACCGCTCACTGTGGCACGGAAGACTCACTTTTGGCGGGAAGCTGGGGAAAACGTGCATGATGATTCGCAGACTCTTGCGCGAGAGTCACCCCCTCATGTAGTTAATACTTCGTCAAGCATGACATCTCGTGCTGCGTTCACGATCCCCCTTATAGTTACGATGATGAAGTCGCATCCATGCCTTTTTGGCATTGTAGCGAGCAGGTGAGGATTTGAGGCGCGGGATGTCGAGCGTCGACAAGACGATGCGCAGGAGATTACGATGCACTGGACCGACGAGCGGGTGGAGCTTCTGAAAAAACTCTGGTCAGAAGGTCTGTCCGCCAGCGTCATCGCCACCGAACTCGGCGGCGTGACGCGCAACGCCGTGATCGGAAAGGTGCACCGTCTCGGCCTCTCCGGCCGCACCAAGGCGCCGGTGCCGCAGGCCCAGCGCCGCGCCAAGCCGACCCGGGCGCCGTCGCATCCGCTGCGTTCGACGGCCTCGGCGGTACGCGGCAACACCGCGCTCGCCATCGACCTCATGCCGGCGGCCGACGCCGAGCCGGAGGTCGTGGCCGCGCCGCGGCCGGCCCAGGAGGTGGTGATCCCGCTCTCCGAGCGTGTCACCATCATGGAGCTGCGCGAACAGATGTGCCGCTGGCCGCTGGGTGACCCCGGCCGCGAGGATTTCCGCTTCTGCGGCGGCCGCTCCGTGCCCGGCGCGCCCTATTGCTCCCACCACGCCGCCATCGCCTACCAGCCGGTTCTGGACCGGCGGCGCGAGCGCGACCGCGAGCGGCGCGCCCTGCGCGCCTGACGGGGCCGGGCCCCTGACGGGGCCGCACGGCGCATCCCGTCTTCCGATCGACGCGCGGCTGCGCTAAGTCAGCGCTGACCGACCTTCGCCAGCGGGACCGCAATGCCGCGCCATCTGGACTATTTTCTCTCGCTGTCGAGCCCGTGGGCCTATATGGGCCACGCCATCCTCCTGGACATCGCCAGGCGGCACGAGCTCTCGCTCACCTACAAGCCGGTGTTCCTCGGCAACATCTTCGCTGAGACCGGCGGCCTGCCGCTGCCCAAGCGCCATCCCGCGCGCCAGCGCTACCGCCTGGTCGAGCTGCAGCGCTGGCGCGAGCGCCGCAACCTGAGCTTCAACGTCCGTCCGAAGTTCTGGCCCTTCGACGTCAACACCGCCGACCGCTTCGTGGCCGCGGTGGCGATGAGCGGGGCCGATCCCGGCGCCTTCATCGGCCGTGCCTTCGCGGCGATCTGGGAGAAGGAGCAGAACCTCGGCGACGAGGCCGTCATCCTGCGCCTGGCCCAGGAGGCCGGCCTCGACGGGCCCGCGCTGCTGCGGGTGGCGAAGTCCGACGCCGCCGAGGCCGCCTACGAGCAGAATTTCCGCGACGCGGTCTCGGCCGACGTGTTCGGCTCGCCCTCCTACGTCCTCGACGGCGAGGTGTTCTGGGGCCAGGACCGGCTCGACTTCCTGGAGGAGGCGCTGCAGAACCGGCGCCTGCCCTATTCGTCCGTGGTGTGAGCCCGGCGGGCTTGCGAGCGGCCTGGGCTGGATGGCGAACGTTTGACCGGCCGGCCGAACGACAAGAGGATTCGATGCCTCGGCCGCATCGGCGCAATTTTTTCGACATGCCGCAAAGGAAATCCCGGCAAGGTGCGTCTCATGGGGTGAACGGCAATCGTGCCGGGGAGACCAGCCATGCGAGGATGCACGCCGCGGACCGTGGGCCGTCTGTGCCCGCCAAAGCCGATCCAGCGCCCCGAATCAGATGAATCGACGTGCTGCGCCGACCGCGAGCAGCGGTCATGCTGACAGCCCTCCAGCCGATGGCGCCGCCGTTCGAGCCCTGGCGGAGCATCTTTGCAAGCACGCCGCTTCTCATGGCGCCCGCGATCCGGAGCGGGCTCACGCTCTGTGCCATGGCCGAACCGGAGCAGAACGCCTTGCCGCGCGACGAAGCGGCGCCGACAGCCAGTCCGCACGACGGCGCCGAGGCGATCGACGGCGATCCCGATCTGATCTCGCGCGCCGTAGCGGGTGACCGCCGCGCTTTCGAAGCCCTGGTGCGCCGCCACTATGACCGCATTCATCGGGTAGCCTGGCGCCAGACGGGCTCGATCCACGAGGCGGAGGACATCGCGCAGGACGTGTTGTGCCGGCTGCTGGAACGCCTGGGCGATTTCCGCGGCGAATCCCGCTTCACCACCTGGCTGATCGGCGTGACCATCAATGCCTGCCGCGACCATCGCCGCCGGCGCGGTGGCTTTCTGCGGATGCGCGAGGCCTTCGCGGCCATGGCCAGCCTCGCCGACCGGCCCGACGGCCGCGACCTCTACCGTCGCAGCTGGCTGAGCAGCCTGCTCGGCGCCCTCAAGCCGGATCTGCGTGAGACCGTGGTGCTCGTGGCCGGCGAAGCCCTCAGCCATGCCGAAGCAGCGCGCGAGCTCGGCATCTCGGAGCAGACCGTCGCCTGGCGCATGCACCAGGCCCGCAAGCAGCTGAAGCAGTACCGCTCCGGCGCCGACAACGCCCACCGCAAGGAGATCCGCGATGAGCGTTGAGACCCCCATCGACCTGCCGACGCCCCCCATTCCCCATCCCGCGGCGCGCGAGGCCGCCGTCACCCGCGCCATGGCGGCTTTCGATGCGAATAGTCGAGCAGCCCCTGTGCGGGCGAGGCAGGCGGCAAGGCAAGATGTGCCCTCGCGGCGCCTGACCGGCCGCCCCGGCCTGCGCGCCGCCCTGGCCGCCAGCGTTGCGCTGCTGGTCGGGGTTCCGATCGCCCTGCAGATGCGCCACGATGCGATCAAGCCCGATGCGACAGCTCCTTCCCCCGACATTGCTGCGTGGGACGGAAAGCCGGTGACGTTGCCGCTCCCAATTCCACGCATCGGCGAGAACCGCATTGTGGGAGAGACCAGGGCGGCGATCCAGCCGCCTGCCAAAGCCAAGCAGGTCGCTGCGTCGCCTTTCCGCTTGTCCAGTGGCGAGACCTTTGGAGGCGGCTTTCCGGCTGAGGTCGCCTCGCCCAATCAGGCGGCTTCCATCTCTCGCGAAGGGGACGCCGCGCTCCTCCCCCTCGGCCGGGACCATTTCGCCAATGCCCCCGTGAACGGCTTCCAATCCGTGCGGGACGCGCCGCTCTCGACCTTCTCGGCCGATGTCGACACCGCCTCCTATGCCTTCGTCCGCGCCTCGCTGAACCGCGACGTGCTGCCGCCGCCGGACGCCGTGCGGACGGAGGAGCTGGTGAACTACTTCCCCTATGACTATGCGCCGCCGACGAGTGCCGCCGAGCCGTTCCGCACCGACGTGGCACTGGTCCCCAATCCCTGGAGCCAGGGCCACAAGATCCTGCGCATCGGCATCAAGGGTTACGAGATCCGCAGCCCCGAGCTGCCGCCGGCCAATCTCGTGTTCCTGATCGACACGTCCGGCTCGATGGACGAGCCGGCCAAGCTGCCGCTGCTGCGCCAGTCTCTCGCGCTCCTGGTGCGGCAGTTGCGACCGGTCGACAGGGTGGCGATCGTCGCCTATGCCGGTAGCGCTGGCACGGTGCTGGAGCCGACGCCGGCCTCCGAGAAGGGGCGCATCCTCGCCGCTCTCGATCGCCTGTCGGCCGGCGGCTCGACCGCCGGCGGCGAGGGCATCCGGCAGGCCTACGCCCTGGCCGAGGCCCATTTCGACCCGAAGGCGGTCAATCGCGTCATGCTGGCGACCGACGGCGATTTCAATGTCGGCATCACCGACATCGGCGAGCTCAAGGGCTTTGTCGAGCGCAAGCGTGCGAAAGGCATCTTCCTGTCGGTGCTCGGCTTCGGCATGGGCGATTACAACGACGCGCTGATGCAGGCGCTCGCCCAGAACGGCAACGGCGTCGCCGCCTATATCGACACGCTCGGCGAGGCCCGAAAGGTGTTGGTCGAGGAGGCCTCGTCGTCGCTGTTCCCGATCGCCAAGGACGTCAAGATCCAGGTCGAGTTCAATCCGGCCAAGGTCGCCGAGTACCGGCTGATCGGCTACGAGACGCGCCTGCTGCGGCGCGAGGACTTCAACAATGATCGGGTCGATGCCGGCGAGGTCGGCTCCGGTCACAGCGTCACCGCTCTCTACGACGTCGTGCCGGTCGGCGGTCCGGCGACGGTCGACGAGAGCCGCTACCAGCCCGCCAGGCCGGCCGCGAGCCCGGTCCAGGCGGCAGCGCTGTCTCAGGAATATGCCTTCGTCAAGCTGCGCTACAAGCTGCCGGGCGAGGACACGAGCGCGCTCCTCACCACGCCGGTCGGCCCGGCGGCTGAATTCACCTCGATCGAGGCGGCGCCGGCGGATGCGCGCTTTGCGGTCGCCGTCGCCGGCTTCGGCGAGCTGCTGCGAGGTGGCCGCCATACCGGCGGCCTCACCTATGACCAGGTGCTGCAGCTGGCGCTCGGCGCGCGCGGCGACGACCCCTATGGCTATCGGGCCGAATTCGCCAACCTGGTGCGTGCCGCCAGCACCGCCGCAGGACTGCCGGCACAGCAGCCGTAGAACCGGGCGCCCGCTCTCCGGAGCGAGCGCTCACAACCCGTTCAGGAACGCCGTCTCGGCCGCGAAGGCCTGGTGGGCCAGGGGAAAGTCGAAGCCCTGGAAGACGTGGACGCCGCCGGGCCAGACCTTCAGGTCAGCCCGGTTGCCCGCCGCCTCCCAGCGCGCCGCCATGAACAGGCTGTCGTCCAGCAGGGGGTCGCGGGTGCCGACCGAGAACAGCGCCGGCGGCAGGCCGGCGAGGTCGGCATGGAGCGGGGAGATGCCGGGGTCGCTGGGGTTCTCGCGATGGGCGAGATAGGCCTTGACGAACAGGGCGATGTCGCGCGTGTCGAGGATCAGGCGCCGGCGGCCCCAGCGCCGGGCGCCGGGCGTCATGGCGAGGTCGTAGCAGCCGGCGATCAGGTTGGCGCCGCGGAACGGCACGAGGCCGTGCCGGTCGCGCAGGCGCAGCATCGTCACCGCCGACAGGTTCGCGCCGGCGCTCTCGCCGCCGATGAAGAAGCGCTCGGTGCCGAAGCGCGCCTTGCCCTCGCGCACCAGCCAGAGCGCGGCCGCCTCGCAATCCTCGGGGCCGGCGGGATAGGGATGCTCGGGCGCGAGGCGGTAATCGACCGAGACGCAGGCGAGGCCGCAGGCCTCGCCGAGCCGTTCCAGCATCGGGTCCTGGAAATCCGCCTGGCCGAGCATCCAACCGCCGCCATGGATATGGAGATAGACCCCGGACGGCGCCGGCGGGGCGAGGATGCGCAGCGCCAGCGGGCCGCCCGGCCCCGCGATGGTCTCGGTCACCGCCCGCGGGCTCTTGGGCGCCAGCGGGAAGGCGCCCTTGCCCTGCCGCCGCGCCTCGCGGATCTCATCGGCCGGAAACGCCCACTGGTCGGGCGCGGCCTCCAGCTTGGCGACGATGCTGCGGTTGAGCGCCTCCGTCTCCGGGGCGACGGCGGCGGGCGAGAAGACGGCAGGATCGATCGAGGGCATGGGGCGGCGCCGGCTGCGGGGAGGGAGGCCAGCCTATCGGCAAGGCCTCGCCCCACACAAGCGCCGGCGCCCTTCTCTTCCCGGTCGAAACGGGGTATCCCTCGGATCGATCAACGGCCGCTCCGGCCATCGCGAGACCCATGACACCAGACAAGACGTCCGCTCCATCGCCTGCGGCCGGCGCGGCGAAGACGGTCTTCATCAAGTCCTACGGCTGCCAGATGAACGTCTACGACAGCCAGCGCATGGCGGATGCGCTGGCGCCGGAGGGCTATGTCGAGACGGCGGCGGTGGAGGAGGCCGACCTCGTCATCCTCAACACCTGCCACATCCGCGAGAAGGCGGCGGAGAAGATCTATTCCGAGCTCGGGCGCGTGCGCCTCGCCCGCGACGCCCGCCGGGCGGAGGGCCGCGGCATGACCATCGCCGTGGCAGGCTGCGTCGCCCAGGCCGAAGGCGAGGAGATCCTGAAGCGGGCGCCGGCGGTCGACCTCGTGGTCGGACCGCAGACCTATCACCGCCTGCCGCAGCTCGTCGCGGCGGCGCAGGCGAGCCGCAAGGTGGTCGACACCGAGTTCCCGCTCGAGGACAAGTTCGGCCGGCTTCCCGCCGCCCCGCGCGAGAAGACGCGCGCGCGGGGCCCCGCAGCCTTCCTCACGGTGCAGGAAGGCTGCGACAAGTTCTGCACCTTCTGCGTCGTGCCCTACACCCGCGGGGCCGAGACCTCGCGCCCGGTCGAGGCGATCCTCGCCGAGGCGCGGCGCCTGGCCGAAGCCGGGGTGCGCGAGATCACCCTGCTCGGCCAGAACGTCAACGCCTATCACGGCGAAGGGCCGGACGGGCGCAGCTGGCCGCTCGGCCGGCTGCTGGCGCGCCTGGCCGAGGTCGAGGGGGTCGAGCGGCTGCGCTACACCACCTCGCATCCGCGCGACATGGACGAGGCGCTGATCGCCGCGCATCGCGACCTGCCGCAGCTCATGCCCTATCTGCACCTGCCGGTGCAGTCGGGCTCGGACCGCATCCTCGAGGCGATGAATCGCAGGCACGATGCGGCGCAATACCACCGGCTGGTCGAGCGGGTGCGCGCGGCCCGCCCGGACATCGCCTTCTCCTCCGACTTCATCGTCGGCTTCCCCGGCGAGACCGAGGCCGATTTCGCCGCGACGCTGCGGCTGATCGAGGATGTCGGCTATGCCGGCGCCTATTCCTTCAAATATTCGCCGCGTCCCGGCACGCCGGGCGCGACGCTGGAGGGCCAGGTGCCCGAGCCGGTCATGGCCGAGCGCCTGGCGCGTCTTCAGGCCGTCACCGAAGGCCAGCAGAAGGCGTTCAACCGGGAGAGCGTCGGACGGACCATGGACGTGCTGCTCGAACGCCGGGGCAAGAAGCCCGGCCAGGTCACCGGCCGCTCGCCCTGGCTGCAGGCAGTTCAGGTGGAGGCGGACGAAGCGCTGATCGGCACGGTGGTGCCGGTCACGATCGTCGCCACCGGCACATGGTCGCTCTACGGCGAGATGCCGGGCGCCGGCGAGAAGGAGGCGGTGGCTTGAAACCCGACGAGGACCGGCGTTCGCGCCTGCAGACCCAACCGGCGGCGGAGGGCTCGGCCGAGATCGTCATCGCCTTCGAGGACAACCGGCTGGCGACGCTGCTGTTCGGCCAGCACGACCAGCACCTGGCCTTCGTCGAGCGGCGGCTCGGCGTGGAGGCGACGGCGCGCGGCAACCACGTGGCGCTGCGCGGCCCGCGCGACAGCATCGAGCAGGCCAAGCGCGCGCTGGAGAGCCTCTATCAGCGCCTCAAGGGCGGCCAGGCCATCAGCCTCGGCGACGTCGACGGCGCCCTGCGCATGGGCGCGGCCCAGGGCGTGCTGTTCTCGGCCGAGAACGGCCCGCGCCCGACCGGCGGGGCGGCCACGGTCGGCACCCGCAAGAAGACCATCGCAGCGCGCACCCCGGCGCAGGACAGCTATATCCGCGCCCTGCAGCGCCACGAGCTGGTGTTCGCCACCGGCCCGGCCGGCACCGGCAAGACCTATCTGGCCGTGGCCCATGCCGCCAGCCTGATCGAGAAGGGCGAGGCGGACCGGCTGATCCTGTCGCGCCCGGCGGTCGAGGCGGGCGAGCGCCTCGGCTTCCTGCCCGGCGACATGCGCGAGAAGGTCGACCCCTATCTCCGGCCGCTCTACGACGCGCTCTACGACATGATGCCGCCGGAGCGGGTCGAGCGCGGCCTCACCTCCGGCATGATCGAGATCGCGCCGCTCGCCTTCATGCGCGGGCGCACGCTGGCCAACTCCATCGTCCTGCTGGACGAGGCGCAGAACTGCACCAGCATGCAGATGAAGATGTTCCTGACCCGCCTCGGCGAGGGCTCGCGCATGATCATCACCGGCGATCCCACCCAGATCGACCTGCCGCCCGGCCAGAAATCCGGCCTGATCGAGGCGGTCGACCTGTTGCAGGACATCCCCGAGATCGCCATATGCCGGTTCTCGTCGGGCGACGTCGTGCGGCACGAGCTGGTCGCCAAGATCGTCCGTGCCTACGAGGCCAAGAGCCAGACGACGCCATGACGGCAAGCGACGACATCGCCATCGATATCGCATGGGAAAGCCCGCTCTGGCAGCGGCTGGCCGACGCCGGCGCGCTGGTGGAGCGGGCCGTCGCGGCGGCCGTGCGCACCGGCGGCCTCGCCCATGCACCCGGCGCCGAGCTCTCGCTGGTGCTGACCGACGATGCGGCCATCGCCGGGATCAACGCCGCCTGGCGGGGCAAGGACAAGCCCACCAACGTCCTGTCCTTCCCCGCGGCGCCGGCCTCGGCCATCGCCCGCTCGCCGCTGCTGGGCGACATCGTGCTCGCCTACGAGACGCTGGACCGGGAAGCGGCGGAGGCGGGCCTCGCCCTGGCGGATCATTTCACGCATCTGGTGGTGCATGGCTTCCTGCACCTGTTCGGCTATGATCACGAGAGCGACGCCGAGGCCGAGGTCATGGAAGCGCTGGAAACCCGAGTCCTTGCCGGGCTCGGCATCGCAGACCCCTATGCCGAAGCGCCTGCGCTGCGCGCCGCAGGCTGACGACGGAACACCCTGATGTCCGACAGCAACGACCGAAGTCCCAACGCGCCCGAGACGGCGCAGGCCGAAGGCCATGGCGAAAGCCTGCTCGATCGATTGAAGATCGCCCTCGGCCTGAAGGCGCCGCCCTCGATCCGTGAGGATCTGGCCGGCGCCCTGGAAGAGGGCCGCGGCCGCCAGGACACGAGCTTCAGCCCGGAAGAGCGGGCGATGCTCAAGAACATCCTCAGCCTGCGCGGCACCCGCGTCGACGACATCATGGTGCCGCGCGCCGACATCGTCGCGGTGCCGCTCGACATCACGCTCGCCGACCTCCTGACCCTGTTCCAGACCGCCGGCCACTCGCGCCTGCCGGTCTATGGCGAGACGCTCGACGATCCCCGCGGCATGGTCCATATCCGCGACTTCGTCGCCTGGATGTCCTCCCGCGCCACCATCGCCGCCCGCAGGGGCCGCCGCACCAAGGGCGGCGAGGCGCGCGGCCCCACCCAGCTCGCCCTCGGCACCATCGACCTCTCCACCACGCTCGGCGCCGTGAAGTCGCTGGTGCGCAACGTGCTGTTCGTGCCGCCCTCGATGCCGGCCATCGACCTCATGGCCAAGATGCAGGCGACGCGCACCCAGCTCGCCCTGGTGATCGACGAATATGGCGGCACCGACGGCCTTGTCTCGATGGAGGACATCGTCGAGATCGTCATCGGCGACATCGAGGACGAGCACGACGAGGACGAGGGCGACATGATCGTCGCCGCCGGCCCCGGCCTGTTCAACGCCGACGCCCGGGCCGACCTCGACGACGTGGCCGCCGCCATCGGCATGGACATGCAGGCCGAGGAGATCGAGGCCGACGTCGACACGCTGGGCGGCTGGCTGGTGACGCTGGCCGGCCGGGTGCCGGTGCGCGGCGAGATCATCCAGGGCCCCGGCTCGCTCGAGTTCGAGATCCTCGACGCCGATCCCCGGCGCGTGAAGCGCGTGCGCATCCATACCGCCGGCAACGGCACGGCCAAGCCCAAGGGCGGCAAGCGGAGCGCCGCGCCGGCCGAGGAGCCGGCGCCGCCGCCCGCCCTGCCGGCGCCGGCCGTCCAGCAAGCCCTCCCCGCCCCTTCAGCCGAAGCGCTGCGCACCGACGGGCAGCCGTGATCAAGGCGCTGTCCCACCGCGTCGTCTTGTTGTGGGGATGGCGCCGGGCATTGGCCGCCTTCGCCGCCGGCGCGCTCGGGGCGCTGGCGATGCCGCCTTTCGGCCTGTTCCCGGTCCTGGCGGTGAGCTTCACCGTCGCGATCTGGCTGCTCGACGGCGCCACCGGCGCCCAGGGCCGCATCCTGCCGTCGCTGCGGGCGGCGGCCTGGATCGGCTGGTGCTTCGGCTTCGGCTATTTCCTCGCCGGCCTGTGGTGGATCGGCCAGGCCTTCCTGGTCGATGCCGACGACTTCGCCTGGCTGATGCCGTTCGCGGTGGTGCTGCTGCCGGCGGGGCTGGCGCTGTTCCACGCGCTCGGCTTCGCCCTGGCGCGCCTCGTCTGGCCGGCAGGCCCGGCGCGGATCCTCGGCTTCGCCGCCGCCCTGGCCGCGGTGGAATGGCTGCGCGGCCACGTGCTGACCGGCTTTCCCTGGAACGCCTTCGGCTACGCCCTGGCAGGCGAGATCCACCTCGCCCAGACCCTCTCCCTGATCGGCCTCCCCGGCCTGACGCTGCTCGCCGTCGCGATCCTGGCGAGCCCGGCGGCGCTGGCGGACGACCGGGCGCTGTTCCCGAGAGCGCGCCGGGCCCCGCTCGCCGCCCTCGCCGTGCTGGTGCTGATGGCCGGCTTCGGCGCCTGGCGGCTGTCGACGACCGATGTCGGCACGGTCGATGCCGTCAGGCTGCGCATCATGCAGCCGGCGATCCCACAGGACGACAAGTTCCGCCCGTCCCTGCGCGATCAGGTGATGCGGCAATATCTGACGCTCTCCGACCAGGCGACGAGCCCGCAGACCCCGGGCATGACCGGCGTAACCCACCTGATCTGGCCGGAATCCGCCTTCCCCTTCATCCTCTCCCAGGATGCCGACGCCCTGGCCGACATCGCCTCCCTGCTGCCGCCGGGGGCCACGCTGCTGACCGGCGCCGGCCGGGTGGAGGAGCCCGGCCCCGGCGAGACCGATCCGCGCTACTACAACGCCGTCCACGTCATCGACAGCAACGGCACCATCCTCGACAGCTACGACAAGGTGCACCTGGTGCCGTTCGGCGAGTACCTGCCGTTCCAGCGCTTCCTGGAGTCGATCGGCCTGCGCCAGCTCACCCAGCTGCGCGGCGGCTTCACGCCCGGGCCGCGGCTGCGCACCCTCGACATTCCCGGCGCGCCGCCGGCCGGCATCCTGGTATGCTACGAGGCGATCTTCCCCGGCCAGGTGGTGGACCGCGCCAACCGGCCGCAATGGCTGCTCAACGTCACCAACGACGCCTGGTTCGGCCTGACACCCGGGCCCTACCAGCATTTCCTGCAGGCACGGGCCCGCTCCATCGAGGAAGGCCTGCCATTGGTGCGGGCCGCCAATGACGGCATCTCGGCGGTGATCGACCCGGTCGGCCGGGTGATCGCCAGCCTGCCGCTGGGCACGCGTGGGGTTCTCGATTCGACCCTGCCGAAAGCGCTGCCGGCGACGCTCTATGCCGGCGGCGGCGATACGATTTTCGCTGGAATCTTGCTTCTCTTTCTAGCTGTTGCGGTCCTACGACGCGTCAGGCCTTGACGGTCGCGGCATCATGGGGACCATTGCTACCCAACCGTGTGCTGGGCTAAGCTGAGCCTGGGTTGCGGACCGTTGGAACGTTCCCAGTTCGCCTACCGCGCTCAACCATTCATCCAGAAAGGCTCGGGGGCAGTGCCAAGAGAACGAGTGAAGGACTTCGCCCATGATAAAGAAAGCGCCGAATCCGATCGACAGGCATGTCGGCAGCCGGGTCCGCATGCGCCGCGTTCTGATCGGAATGAGCCAGGAGAAGCTCGGTGAAGCGCTGAACCTGACCTTCCAGCAGGTGCAGAAATACGAGAAGGGCACCAACCGCATCGGCGCGAGCCGACTGCAGCAGATCTCCAACATCCTGGGCGTGCCGGTCTCGTTCTTCTTCGACGGCTCGCCGGGGAACGAGCCGGTCGACGGCGGCAAGGCGTTGCCGGATTCCAGCTCGTCCGCCCATGTCGTGGACTTCCTGTCGACGACCGAAGGCCTGCAGCTCAACAAGGCCTTCGTGCGCATCAAGGACGCCAAGGTGCGGCGGCGGGTGGTCGATCTCGTCTCCAGCCTCGGCGAGGCGGACGAGGCGGGCTGAGGCCAGGCCGGCGCTCGGGCCGGCCGATCCTCGCACGACCACCGGCGGGATGCGCGAGCCCGGTCGGCGGCTCCTTCGGGCGGCCGCCGCGGCGGAGTGCGCCCGGAAAGTCGCGTCGTTCCTTTAAACGAACAAAACGTATGATTTGACGCTTGACCTCGCCGATGGCGCTCGCCAAAACATGGCGTCCTTGGCGCCACCGATGCGCCGCCGGTCGTCAGGAGATCGCCCGTGTCCCGACTCGATTACCTCTTCACCAGCGAATCCGTGGCCGAAGGCCATCCCGACAAGGTCTGCGACCGCATCTCCGACGAGATCGTCGATCTGTTCTACCGCGAGGCGGCGAAGACCGGCATGGACCCGACGCAGGTCCGCGTCGCCTGCGAGACGCTGGCCACCACCAACCGCGTGGTCATCGCCGGCGAGACCCGCGGCCCGGCAACGGTGACCAAGGGCAAGGTGAAGAGCGCCGCCCGCCGCGCCATCAAGGCGATCGGCTACGAGCAGGACGGCTTCCACTGGAAGAAGGCCAAGATCGAGGTGCTGCTGCACGCCCAGTCGGCCGACATCGCCCAGGGCGTCGACACCGGTGCCAAGAACGAGGAAGGCGCCGGCGACCAGGGCATCATGTTCGGCTATGCCTGCCGCGAGACGCCGGAGCTGATGCCGGCGCCGATCTACTACGCTCACAAGATCCTGGAAGACCTCACCAAGGCGCGCAAGTCCGGCGAGCTCGCCGTGCTCGGCCCGGACGCCAAGAGCCAGGTGACGGTGAAGTACGAGAACGGCAAGCCGGTCGGCGTCACCCAGATCGTGCTGTCCACCCAGCATCTCGACGAGGCGCTGACCTCGGCCGATATCCGCAAGCTGGTCGAGCCCCATATCCGCAAGACCCTGCCCGAGGGCTGGGTGACCAAGGATACGGCCTGGCACGTCAACCCCACCGGCAAGTTCGTGATCGGCGGGCCGGACGGCGATTGCGGCCTGACCGGCCGCAAGATCATCGTCGACACCTATGGTGGCGCGGCCCCGCACGGCGGCGGCGCCTTCTCGGGCAAGGACCCGACCAAGGTCGACCGCTCGGCCGCCTATGCCGCGCGCTACCTCGCCAAGAACGTGGTGGCGGCCAAGCTCGCCGACCGCTGCACCATCCAGCTCGCCTATGCCATCGGCGTCTCCGAGCCGCTGGCGGTCTATGTCGACCTGCACGGCACCGGCAAGGTGACCGAGGACGAGGTGGAGAAGGCGCTACGCCAGGTGATGCGCCTCACGCCGCGCGGCATCCGTGAGCATCTCGGCCTCAGCAAGGGCATCTACGCCAAGACCTCCGCCTATGGCCATTTCGGTCGCAAGGCCGGCCGGGACGGCAGCTTCTCCTGGGAGAAGACCGACCTCGCCGACGCCATCAAGAAGGCGGTCAACGGCACCGCCGACCCCAAGGTGCAGGCCGCGGCCTGACGAAGACGCCCGTTCGGCATCCCTTCCCATCCGCGGCCGGCGCCAGCCGGCCGCGGATTTGCCTTTGGCGCCACCCTGTGCCCTGATCCCCGCCCGGCCAGCGGCGATGCCGCCGCCGGCCGCCACGACGGACGAGACTCGAGACCAATGGTCACCGCCACGCCCCCTGCCGCGATTGCCGAAGCCGGCGCGCCGTCCGGGCCCGGGGAAGGCCGGTTCTTCGGCCGCCGCAAGGGCAAGGCGCTGCGGGCGCATCAGGCCGGCCTGATCGCCGAGGAGCTGCCGGACCTGCGGCTCGACCTCGCCGCGCCCGCGCCGGCGGACCCGACGCGTCTGTTCCACCGGCCGGGGCGCGAGGTGCATCTGGAGATCGGCTTCGGCGGCGGCGAGCACCTGGCGATGCGGGCCGCCGAGAGCCCCGACATCGGCTTCATCGGCTGCGAGGCCTATGTCAACGGCGTCGCCAAGCTGCTCGCCCATGTCGAGCGCGGCGCCCTCGCCAATGTCCGGATCTGGAACGACGATGCCGTCCGCGTCATCGACTGGCTGCCGCCGGCCTCGATCGGCCGCGTCTATCTGCTCTATCCCGATCCCTGGCCGAAGCGGCGGCATCGCAAGCGCCGCTTCCTGCAGGCGGAGATGCTGGAGCGGCTGGCCCGCATCATGAGAAGCGGCGCGGAGCTGCGCTTCGCCACCGACATCGACGACTATGCCGCCTATGCCCTGGCGCGGGTGGCGCGCTCCGAGGCCTTCGACTGGACCGCCGAGCGCGCGGCCGACTGGCTGACGCCCTGGCCGGGCTGGCAGAGCACCCGCTACGAGCAGAAGGCCCTGCGCGAGGGCCGTCCGCCGGGATATTTTACCTTCCGCCGCCGCTGAGGGGCCTCTCGGCTATTTCTTCGAGCCGAACCAGCCCTTCTTCGTCGGCTCCGCCGGCTCCTCTCCGGCCGGCGGCGGCACCACCGCCTTGCCGAATCGCTCGAAGAAATCGCCGGCCAGCTTCTTGGCGGTGCCGTCGATCAGGCGGGCGCCGAGCTGGGCGATCTTGCCGCCGACATCGGCCTTGGCGTCGTAATGCAGGATGGTCGCCTCGCCATCGGGCTCCAGGCGGACCCTGGCCCCGCCCTTGGCGAAGCCGGCGACGCCGCCCTGGCCCTCGCCGGTGATGGTGTAGCCGTTGGGCGGGTCGAGGTCCGACAGCGTCACCTTGCCGGTGAAGGAGGCCTTGACCGGCCCGATCTTCAGCACCGCCTTGGCGTTCATCTCGGTGGGCGAGGTCTTCTCGATCGCCTCGCAGCCGGGAATGCACTGCTGCAGCACCGCCGGATCGTTCAGCGCTTCCCAGACCTTCTCGCGCGGCGCTTCGATCCGCTGCGAACCGCTCATGTCCATGCTGCGTTCCCTCCTCGATCGGCGGCGAAGCCGCGGCGCGACGCCCCGCCTGTCATCGGTCGGCATCGGGCCGAGGTCAAGCAGGCCGGGCCGCATTTCCCGGGATGGCCGCCCCTCACAGGAAGTCCGCCAGGATCCCGTCCGGATCCATGGCCTGATGCAGGCGGGCGGAGGCGGTGCGGGCGAGGAGGAAGGTCATCGCCTTGCGCGCCACGGTGCCGAGGCGATGCTCCGGCGCCTCGCGCACCAGGGCCCCGCCATAGGCATCGGCGACGATCAGCCCGGTGTCGGGCGGCAGGATCTCGGCCGGGAAGTCCGGCGCGACCGCGAAGAACAGGCGGTCGCAATGGGCGCGGTAGGACGGCCATTTGCCGTCGACCTGGAAGTCGACCACGGAGGATTTGATCTCGACGATCCAGATTTCGCCCTTGGCGCCGATCGCGGCGAGGTCCGCCCGCCGCCCGCCCGGCAGCACCAGCTCCGGCACCACCACGAAGCCGTGCTGGTAGAGCGCCCGGCCGGCGCCGCGGCGGATCGCCAGCGCCATGGGCGACTGCCGGCCGTCGACGGGCAGTTCCGGCACCTCGATCGATCCGATGATCGCGATCCTGGCCATGCTTCCCTCGAGCAAAGCGCGTTTGGGCGGAAACGCTGCTTTGCTCTCGCTCCTTGTTTCGACGCGTCTTTGCGATACTTGGCGTTGCCGCCAGATCGCAAAACGCTCTGGAGAGGCCCCGCCGATTCCGGGCGAATCTACCATGGCGACCCGGCCGTGCCGAGCCGGGGGCGGCTTCAGGCCCGCCGCGCCTTCTGGCGGCGGCGGTCGACGGAGGAGGCGATGCGCATCGCCTCGCGATATTTCGCCACCGTGCGGCGGGCGATGTCGACGCCCGCCTCGCGCAGGCGCTGGACGATGGTGTCGTCGGACAGGATGTCCTCGGGCGCTTCGGCGTCGATCATCTGGCGGATGCGGTGGCGCACCGCCTCGGCCGAATGGGCCTCGCCGCCCTCGGCGCTGGCGATCGAGGCGGTGAAGAAATATTTCAGCTCGAACACGCCGCGGCTGGTGGCGATGTACTTGTTGGCGGTCACGCGCGAGACGGTGGACTCGTGCATGCCGATGGCGTCGGCGATGATCTTCAGATTGAGCGGCCTGAGATACTGCACGCCGAGGGCGAAGAAGGAATCCTGTTGCCGGACGATCTCGCTCGCCACCTTGAGGATGGTCTTGGCGCGCTGCTCCAGGCTGCGCGTCAGCCAGTTGGCGGTCTGCAGCGCGTCGGCCAGGAAGGTCTTGTCCACATCCTTGCGGGCCGTGCGCGAGACCCTGGCATAATAGCTCTGGTTCACCAGCACGCGCGGCAGCGTGTCCGGGTTGAGCTCGATGATCCAGGCACCGTCCGTGCCGGTGCGCAGCAGCACGTCCGGCACCACCGGCTGGATCGGCGTCGAGCCGAAGGCCAGGCCCGGCTTGGGCGTGAGGGCGCGGATCTCGGCGATCATTCCGGCGAGGTCCTCGTCGTCGACGGCGCAGATCCGGCGCAGGCCGGCGAGGTCGCGCCGGGCCAGCAGCTCGAGATGGTCGAGCAACGCCGCCATGGCCGGGTCGAGCCGGTCGCGCTCCTTGAGCTGGATGGCGAGGCATTCCCTGAGGTTGCGGGCGCACACGCCCGAGGGCTCGAAGGTCTGGAGGATGGCGAGCACCGCCTCCACGTCCTCGCGCGGGGCCGCGAGCTTTTCGGCGACCTCGTCCAGCGAGCCTATGAGGTAGCCGGCATCGTCGACCATGTCGATCAGGAACTGGCCGATCAGGCGCCGGACGGGATCGGCGACGGCCAGCATCAGCTGCGCCTCCAGATGGTCGGCCAGCGAGATGTCGGCGGCGACGAAGCTCTCGAAATCGGCCTCGCCGCCGCCCTCGCGGCCGCCGGCGCCGACATTCGACCAGGAGGAGACATAGGGGTCGCTGCCGGCCGGCTGCTCGATGGCCGCGGGCGCGGCGACCGGATCGGGTGGGCGCTCGTCGGGGAAGACGTTCTCGAGGCCCGTGCCGAGCCGCTCCTCCAGGGCGCCGCGCGAGGGATCCATGTCCGCCTCGAGCCAGTCGCCCTCCACCGGGTCCGCCGCGGCGGCCGGCGCCGCGGCAGCCTCGCCTTCAGCCTCGCCGGCCTCGGCCCGGTCGAGCAGCGGATTGCGCTCCAGCTCGGCGTCGACATAGGCGGCAAGGTCGAGATTCGACAGCTGCAGGAGCTTGATCGCCTGCATGAGCTGCGGCGTCATCACCAGCGACTGGGTCTGCCGAAACTCGAGCCTGTGCGACAGGGCCATGCGACGCAAACTGCCTGGGACGGAGGAATGTTCTCCATCCTGCATGGCTGGGCCGCGAACGCAAGTTTCACGCCAACTTTGAGCGCAATTTTCGCGCCAGTTCGTGAACGACACCTTCCCGGCCGAAATGCGTGGACGATCCGGGAGGAAGGGTTTCAGCGCCGGCAAAATCGTCTAAGCAGGCAGCCTGGATCGCGGCGGTCCGGCGACCGGCCGGACAGCGCGTCGGGATGCGGACCCAGGAGGGAGGCTTGCGATGGAAGGCGTGACCGTTGTCGATCACCCGATGGTGCAGCACAAGCTCACCTTGATGCGCGACAAGGAGCGCTCCACCAAGGGGTTCCGCCAGCTCCTCAACGAGATCGGCCGTCTCCTGTGCTACGAGGTGACGCGCGACCTGCCGCTGGAATATGTCGACATCGAAACGCCGCTGACCACCATGCGGGCGCCGCGCCTGGCCGGCAAGAAGCTGGTGTTCGCGCCGATCCTGCGCGCCGGCGAGGGCTTCCTGGAGGGCATGCTCGATCTCGTGCCCTCGGCGCGCGTCGCCCATATCGGCATCTATCGCGACCCCGCGACGCTCAAGGCGGTGGAGTATTACTTCAAGGCGCCGCCCGACGTGGCAGAGCGGCTCGTCATCCTGCTCGATCCGATGCTGGCGACGGCGAACTCGGCGGTGGCGGCGGTGGAGCGCATCAAGGCACGCGGGGCGAGGGATATCCGCTTCGTCTGCCTGCTGGCGGCGCCCGAAGGCATCAAGCGGCTGCGCGAGACCCATCCGGATGTCAGGATCTGGACGGCGGCGATCGACAGCCACCTCAACGACCACGGCTATATCGTGCCGGGCCTGGGCGATGCCGGCGACCGGATGTACGGGACGAAGTAGCGGCCTCAGGCCCCGGACACGTCGCCGGCAGCGGCGGCGTCGCGCCGCATCGTGCGGAACGACACGAGCTTGCGCCTGATCTCGTCCCACAGCACCAGGCGGACGCAGCCGAAGCTCTGCCACAGGGTCAGGCGGCCGACATTCGCGAGCTCCGGATGGTCCCTCAGCACCTCCGGCAGCCGGTAATAGGGGATGCGGCTCGACAGGTGATGCACGTGGTGGATGCCGATATTCGCCGTGAGCCATCGGAGCACGCCGGGCAGGTCATAATGCGAGCTGCCGTGCAGCGCCGCCTCCGGATGGTCCCAGGCCCTGTCCTCCTCCCACACCGTGTCCTCGAACTGGTGCTGGACATAGAACAGCCAGACGCCGATCGAGGCGGCGATCAGGGCGACCGGCAGGTGGACCATCAGGAACGGGCCGATGCCGATGAGCCACATCAGGCCGCCGGCCACCGCCGCGATGCCCAGATTGGTCGCCATGGTGCTGACCCAGGGCTGCCAGCCCGCGCCGCGCATCAGGCCGAGCGGCACCCGGTGCTGCAGGATGAACAGATAGGCCGGGCCGAGACCGAACATCACGGCCGGATGCCGGTACAGGCGGTAGCCGAGCCGCCCCCACCATGACCGCGCCCGGTATTCCCGGACCGTGATCGTGTCGACGTCGCCGATGCCGCGGCGGCCGAGATTGCCTGACGTGGCGTGATGGATCGCATGGGTCCGCCGCCACAGATCGTGCGGCGTCAGGGTCAGGACGCCGATGACGCGGCCGACCCAGGCGTTGACGATGCGGCTGCGGAAGAAGGCGTCGTGGCTGCAATCGTGCTGGATCATGAACAGGCGCACGAGGAAGGCCGCGGCCGGCACGGCGAGCAGCAGGCTCAGCCAGTAGCCGACATGGAGCGCGGCCCACATGCCGACCCAGAGCAGGGCCAGCGGCCCGAGCGTGACGGCAATCTCCGCGACGCTGCGCGGGACGCTCGGCTCGCGGTAGCGCGAGAGGATCTTGGGCCACCGGCGCGCATCGATCGCGGCGGCGGCGGGTGTAGCTTGCTGGTCGGAACGCATCAGCCAGCATAGCCCAGATTCAACCGCCGCGCCTTCCCTATTGCGCCGATGCCGCAGGGTCTGCGCCATCGCGCCGCGGGCCCGCCAGGATTTCCGGGCTCCGCCCGCGGGGCGGGGCTCGACAAGCCAGGGAAGATCCCGCGGCGCCGGCCGCGCCTCAGACCCACTCGCCGGCGCGCATCACCGGCTCGGCCGAGCCGTCGGCGGCGAGGCCGTCGACATCGACCTCGCCGGAGCCGATCATCCAGTCGATATGGATCAGGCTGTTGTTGGCGCCGCGGGCGGCGAGCTCCTCGGGCGTCAGCGAGCCGCCGTCGACGAAGCACTGGCTGTAGGACTGGCCGAGCGCGATGTGGCTGGCGGCGTTCTCGTCGTAGAGGGTGCTGTAGAACAGCAGCCCGCTCCTGGAGATCGGCGAGGAATAGGGCACCAGCGCCACCTCGCCGAGACGCCGGGCGCCCTCGTCGGTCTCGAGCACCTTGTCGAGCACGTCCTTGCCGCTCGCGGCCGCGGTCGCGACGATGCGCCCGCCCTCGAAGCGCACCGCGATCTTCTCGATCAGCGTGCCCTGGTAGGACAGCGGCTTGGTCGCGGCGACGACGCCGTCGACCCGGTCGCGGTGCGGCGTGGTGAACACCTCCTCCGTCGGGATGTTGGGATTGCAGACGATGCCGTTCTTGGCCGTGGACGAGCCGCCGTGCCATTCGTGCCCGTCGCCGAGGCCGACGGTGAGGTCGGTGCCCGGCCCGCGGAAGCGCAGGGCGTGGTAGCGCTTGGCGTTGAGCTGGCGGGCGCGGGCGTGCAGGTCGTCGTTGTGGGCCGCCCAGGCCGCGACGGGATCGGCCGCGTCGATGCGCGAGGCGGCGAAGATCGCGTCCCACAGGCGCGCGACGGCGATGTCGTCGGGCTCGCCGGGGAAGACGGCGCGGGCCCAGGCGACGGTGGCGTAGGAGACGATGTTCCAGTTGATCTTGAAGCCGGTGATCAGCTTCAGCGCCGGCATGTAGGCGGCCGAGCGGGCGCGGTTGGCGCGTGCGACCTTGTCGGGATCCTGGCCGGCGAGCAGCGACGGATCCTCGCCGGCGATGGCCAGGCGCGCCGCGCCGCCCTCGAAGGCCTTGGCCATGCCGTCGAACAGCCAGCCCGTGGCCTTGTCGAAGCTCTCGTCCGGCGCGTGGCGGAAGCGCGCCAGCGTCGCCTCCTCGTCCGAGAACAGGGTGGTGACGATCGTCGCGCCGGCCTTGTAGGCGTGCTCGGTGATACGGCGCACCAGCGGCAGCGCCTCGACCGAGGCGGTCATCACCAGCTCCTGGCCCGGCACCAGGCCGAGGCCGACCTTGACCGCGACCTCGGCCAGGCGGTCGAGGCGGGCGGCATGGGCGGCGGCGGCGTCGGTCTGGGGCAAGCGGATCTGCTCGGTCATGGCGGGTCTCCTGCAAAGGTTCTGCCTCACAGCAAGGGCTTTGCGGCGGCTTCGTCAAGGGCCGCGGAGCGGATTTCGGGGCCGGCGGCGGTTGTCTCCGCGCCCCCCGCCGCTACTGTGGCGCCGCGACAAAAAATCCGTCCGGCCCTGTCGGCTGCGGCCGGGCTGGCACGTCCTTGCAACGAACGGGAAGACGCCCATGCTCTACGCCATCCTTTGCTACAACCAGGAAGAGGTCGTCGGCGCCTGGACCAGGGAGGAGGAGGACACGGTCATGGGCCGGCTCCTCGCGGTGGAGAAGACGCTGGCCAGGGCCGGGCGGCTCGGGCCGGTGGCGCGGCTGCTGCCGACCACGGCGGCGACCACCCTGCGCAAGAGCGCAGGCGAGCCCCTGGTGATCGACGGGCCCTTCGCCGAGACCAAGGAGCAGCTGCTCGGCTTCTTCATCGTCGACTGCGCCGACCTCGAGGAGGCGCTGGCGACGGCGCGCGAGCTCGCTGTCGCCAATCCCGGCGTCGGCGCCTACGAGATCCGTCCGGTCGCCACGTTCAAGCAGGGGAGCGACCTCGCATGACCGACATGGCCTGGATCGACGCGGCCCTGACCTCGGCCCGCCCCCAGGCGCTCGGCGCGCTCCTGCGCTATTTCCACGATCTCGACGCCGCCGAGGAGGCATTCCAGGAAGCGTGCCTCAGGGCGCTCCGGACCTGGCCGGAGAAAGGCCCGCCGCGTGACCCCGCCGCCTGGCTGATCTTCGTCGGGCGCAACGTCGCCATCGACGCGGTGCGCCGGCGCAGCCGGCAGGAGCCGCTGCCGCCGGACGACGAGATCTCCGACCTGGAGGATGCCGAGGCCAACATTGCCGAGCGCCTGGACGGCGCCCATTACCGCGACGACATCCTGCGCCTGCTGTTCATCTGCTGCCATCCCGAGCTGCCGGCGACGCAGCAGATCGCGCTCGCCCTGCGCATCGTCTCCGGCCTCACGGTCAGGCAGATCGCCCGCGCCTTCCTGGTCGGCGAGAGCGCCATGGAGCAGCGCATCACCCGGGCCAAGGCGCGCATCGCCAGGGCCGACGTGCCCTTCGAGGCGCCCGGCGCCGTGGAGCGGACCGAACGGCTCGCGGCGGTCGCCGCCATGGTCTACCTGATCTTCAACGAGGGCTATTCGGCCGGCGGAGCCGAGGCGGCGCAGCGCGGCTCGCTGTGCGAGGAGGCGATCCGCCTGGCCCGGCTGCTGCTGCGCCTGTTCCCGGCCGAGCCGGAGATCATGGGCCTCGCCGCCCTGCTCCTGCTGCAGCATTCGCGCGCGGCCACCCGGTTCGACGCCGAGGGGGCCGTCGTGCTGCTGGAGGACCAGGATCGTGGCCTGTGGAACCGCACCATGATCGCCGAAGGGCTGGCGCTGATCGACAAGGCGATGCGCCACCGCCGCCGCGGCCCCTATCTCGTGCAGGCGGCGATCGCGGCGCTGCATGCCCGGGCCGAGCGGCCGCAGGACACGGACTGGGCGCAGATCGAGCTGCTCTACGGCGCGCTGGAGACGCTGCAGCCCTCCCCCGTGATCACCCTCAACCGGGCCGTGGCCGTCGCCAAGGTGCGTGGCCCCGAAGCGGCGCTCGCCATGGTCGAGCCGCTGGCGCCGCAGCTCTCCGGCTATTTCCACTTCTTCGGCCTGAAGGGCGGGCTGCTCATGCAGCTCGGCCGCGCCCGCGAGGCCCGTGCCGCCTTCGACCAGGCGATCGCGCTGGCCAACACGGCGGCGGAGGCGGCCCATATCCGCCAGCACATCGACCGGCTGATGCGCGAGGGCGCAGCGGGCGGAGGGGCGCCTCGCTGAAAAAATGCCGGGGCCTGTCGGGCCGGCGCCGGTCCGCTCGTCCTCGGTGCATGGAAGGGCCTGAGGCCCGTCCTCCACCCGCCAACGAGGCCGCCATGGTCACCGCCATCGTCATCGTCCTGATCGCTCTCGCCGCCGTGCTCGCCGCCTGGATCGTGACCCGGCCGCCGACCTTCCGGGTCGAGCGCGCGGTCACCGTCGCCGCGCCGCCCGAGCGCATCCACCCGCTGATCGACGATTTCCGCGCCTGGAGCCGCTGGTCGCCCTATGAGGCGCTCGATCCGGCGATGCGCCGCACCTTCGTCGGGCCCGAGGCCGGCGTCGGCGCGGTCTATGCCTGGGCCGGCAACGGCAAGGCGGGCGCCGGGCGCATGGAGATCCTCGAATCGACGCTGCGGCGCGTCGCCATCCGGCTCGATTTCGTCAGGCCGTTCAAGGCCCGCAACACCGCCGAATTCAAGCTGGAGCCGCAGGCGGACGGCGCCACGCGCCTCACCTGGGCCATGCACGGCCCCAACCTCACCGTCGGCAAGGCGATGAGCCTTTTCCTGGACATGGACCGGATGATCGGCCGCGACTTCGAAGCGGGCCTGGCCAGGCTGAAGGCCGTCGCCGAGGCGTAGGACCGCGCGAGCCCTGCCGCGGCCGGCGCCGCCGTGCTATGTCTTGTCCGCACCGGCCCCGGAGGCGAGGATGGCGAGCGAGACCGCTGGCGAACGAGCAGGTCCCGCCGCCGACATCACGCTCTATTTCGCGCGCTACAGCCGGTCGTTCACGCCGCTCTGGCTGCTGGAGGAGCTGGGCGTGCCCTACCGGCTCCAGCGCCTCAGCCTCAAGCGCGGCGACCAGAAGACGCCGCGCTACCGGCGCGTCAACCCGATGGGCAAGGTGCCGGCCCTCGTCGACCGCGATACGGTGGTGACGGAGAACCCGGCGATCTGCCTCTATCTCGCCGACCGTTACGGCTACGGCGTCCTGGCGCCCGAGATCGCCGATGCGCGGCGCGGCCCCTATCTGCGCTGGATGGTGTTCTCGACGGCGGTGTTCGAGCCGGCGATCTATCTCGCCGAGCCGCCGGATCCGGTGGCGGCGGCCGGACGGGGATGGGGCGACCGCGCCACGGTCATCGACACGCTCGAGGCCGTTCTCCGCGACGGCCCCTGGCTCCTGGGCGAGCAGTTCACCGCGGTCGACGTCATGCTGGGCTCGCTCATGTCGATCGCCCTGTTCAACCGCCGCATTCCCGATCCGCCCGCCGGCTTCCCCGCCTATGACGCCAGGCTGCGGGCGCGGCCGGCCTACCAGCGGGCCGCGGCGATCACCTGGCCTCTGGCGCCGCGGGGGGCGGGGCCCTGAGCCACGGCTGCGCCGCGCCGTGCTTGACTCGCCGCCCCCGCCTCGGCATGTCCGACGGGTTGCAGGAGGGAACCATGGAACTCGATCAGCTCCAGACCATCATCGACGCGGCCTGGGAGGACAGGGCCTCGATCGGGCTCGACACCAAGGGCGATATCCGCGCCGCGGTGATGCACACGCTCGGCCTGCTCGACGCCGGCAAGGTGCGGGTGGCGGAGAAGATCGAGGGCGCCAACAGCCTGCGCGACTCCTGGAAGACGCATCAATGGCTGAAGAAGGCGGTGCTGCTGTCCTTCCGCCTCAACGACATGTCGACGATCCCCGGCGGCCCCGGCAACACCGCGTGGTGGGATAAGGTGCCGTCCAAGTTCACCAACTGGACCACCACCGAGTTCCGCGAGGCCGGCTTCCGCGCCGTGCCGCACTGCGTCGTGCGCCGCTCCGCCTATATCGCCCCGGGCGTGGTGCTGATGCCCTCCTTCGTCAATCTCGGCGCCCATGTCGCCTCGGGCGCGATGATCGACACCTGGGCCACGGTCGGCTCCTGCGCCCAGATCGGCCGCAACGTCCACCTGTCCGGCGGCGCCGGCATCGGCGGCGTGCTGGAGCCGCTGCAGGCCAACCCGGTGATCATCGAGGACGATTGCTTCATCGGCGCCCGCGCCGAGGTGGCCGAGGGCGTCATCGTCGGCCAGGGCTCGGTCCTGTCGATGGGCGTCTATATCGGCGCCTCGACCACGATCATCGACCGCTCCACCGGCGAGATCCACAAGGGCTATGTGCCGCCCTATTCGGTCGTGGTCTCCGGCACGCTGCCGGGCAGGCCTCTGCCGGACGGCCGCCCCGGCCCGAACCTCTATTGCGCCGTGATCGTCAAGACGGTCGACGCCCAGACCCGCTCCAAGACCAGCATCAACGAGCTCCTGCGGGACTGAGGGAGCCTTCGGCATGACCGAGCCCGCCTTCGATCCCCGCGATCCCGTCGCCCTCGCGCAGGCGCTGATCCGCTGCCCCTCGGTGACGCCGGCGGAGGGCGGCGCCCTGGCGCTGCTCGACACGGTGCTGCGCGGCGCCGGCTTCGAGAGCCATCTCGTCACCTTCACCGATCCGCGCTCGCCCGACGTCGTCAACCTCTATGCCCGCACCGGGCCGCAGGAGCGGCCGGCCCTGCTCTTCGCCGGCCATACCGACGTGGTGCCGCCGGGCGATGCCGGGCGCTGGACGCAGGCGCCGTTCTCCGGCGCCGTCCTCGACGGCGAGCTGTGGGGCCGCGGCGCCGTCGACATGAAGGGCGGCGTCGCCGCCTCGGTCGCGGCGGCGCTGCGCCATCTGGAGCGGCATCCCGGCAGCGCCATCGCCTTCCTGATCACCGGCGACGAGGAGGGCCCGGCCGTCAACGGCACGGTGAAGCTCCTGGACTGGGCGAAGCAGCGGGGCGAGCGCTTCGGCCATTGCCTCCTGGGCGAGCCGACCAACCCGGCGGCCCTGGGCGACGCCGTGAAGATCGGGCGGCGCGGCTCGCTCTCGGGCGTGATCACCGTGCACGGCGTGCAGGGGCACGTCGCCTATCCCCACCTCGCCCGCAACCCGGTGGGCGGCATGGTGCGGCTGATCGATGCGCTGCTGGCCGAGCCGCTGGACCAGGGCACCGCGCATTTCGACGCCTCCAACCTCGAGGTGGTCAGCGTCGACGTCGGCAACCCTGCCTTCAACGTCATTCCGGCCGAGGCGCGGGCGACCTTCAACATCCGCTTCAACGACATCTGGAACCGGGAGAGGCTCGAGGCCTGGGTGCGGGCGCGGCTCGAGGCGGCCGCCGGCAGCGAGGTGCGCCACAGCCTCGCCTTCGAGCGGACCCATTCGGAGGCCTTCCTGACGCCGCCGGGCCCCTTCGTCGACGAGGTCGCCGCCGCGATCGAGGCCGAGACCGGGCGCCGGCCGGCGCTCTCCACCTCGGGCGGCACGTCCGATGCCCGCTTCATCAAGGATCATTGCCCGGTGGTGGAGTTCGGGCTGGTCGGCAAGACCATGCATCAGGTCGACGAGCGCACCAGCATCGCCGACCTCGAGGCGCTGACGCGGATCTACGAGCGGGTGCTGGCGCGCATGGCCGCCTGAGCCGTCAGGTCGCCGCCGCTTCCTCCCGCCCGCCGGCCCGGTGGCCGCTCATGACGGCGCCGGCGTCGCGCGGCAGCAGCGCCGAGACGGGCGAGGCCAGGAGCGAGATGGCGGTCACCACCAGGAAGGCGACGGAGAAGTCGCCGACCGTGGCATGGGCATGCCCGGACGAGACGCTGGAGGCGTGCAGCGCCAGCGCGCCGACGCAGATGCCGAAGGACAGCATCAGCTGCTGGAACGTGGTGTAGAAGCTGTTGGCGGCGCTGGTGCGGCTCGCCGGGATGTCGTCATAGGCCACCGTGTTGTAGGCCGTGAACTGCAGCGACATGGAGAAGCCGCAGACCAGCAGCACGGCGAAGATCGCCGCATGCGGCCAGTCCGGCCGGAAGGCGGCGCAGGCGGCATAGAGCAGGCTCGACGCCACGCTGTTCCACACCAGCGTGGTGCGGAAGCCATAGCGCTTGAGGATGCGGCCGGCGGCGCCCTTCATCAGCATGGAGCCGCAGGCGGTGGCGAAGGTGAGGAGGCCGCTCTCGGCCGCCGACAGGCCGAAGCCGATCTGCAGCATCAGCGGCAGCAGGAAGGGCTGCGCCCCCTGGGTGATGCGCGAGAGCGAGCCGGCGATCACGGAGATGCGGAAGGTCGGAATGCGCATCAGGCTGAGGTCGAGGATCGGCGCGACATGGCGCCGGGCATGCAGGACATAGGCGACGCCGACCACGAGGCCGACGACCATCAGCCCCAGGGAAAACGGCCCAGCCTCGCCGCCGCGGCTGCTCATCTCGAAGCCGAACAGCAGGCAGGCGAGCGACACGCCGGAGAGGACGAAGCCGATCACGTCGAAGGGCTCGCGCGTCTCGCCGCGGACGTTCTCGATGAACATCAGCACCAGCACGATGCCGAGGATGCCGATCGGGATGTTGATGTAGAAGATCCAGCGCCAGTCGAGCCAGGTGACGATGAAGCCGCCGACCGGCGGTCCGACGATCGGGCCGATCAGCGCCGGCACCAGCAGCCAGCCCATGGCCGAGACCAGGTCGCGCTTGTCGACGCTGCGCAGCAGCACAAGGCGGCCGACGGGCATCATCATGGCGCCGCCCGCGCCCTGCAGCAGCCGGGCGAAGACCAGGAAGGGCAGGCTCTGCGCCTGCGCGCACAGGATCGAGCCGAGTGTGAAGATGCCGATGGCGACGGCGAAGACGCTGCGCGAGCCGAAGCGGTCGGCTACCTTGCCGCTGGCCGGGATCAGCACGGCGAGGCTGAGGAGATAGGCGGTGAGCGCGATGCTCATATGGGGCGCCGAGACCCCGAAGGAGCGCGCCATGGTCGGCAGGGCCGTCGCCAGCACGGTGGCGTCGAGCTGCTCCATGAACATGGCGCTGGCGATGATGAGCGCGATCGTGCGGTAGTTCGGCCTGCCGGCGAGGGCAGGCCGTACGCTCGAATCCAAGGTGGCTTCCGACATGGCAGGCGGCATTGAATTGCGGCGTGCGTCGGAGAGCGGCGCTTGCCCTGGCTTCGATTGGCCGATCGAGGACCGGTCGCGGCGGGAACAACTGGTATATAATCCGAACCACCAGGCAGGACTATGGCAGCTTTGTCACAGGCGATATCGTTTGCGGCATGGCTGGCCTGTCGGATCCGCAGAGCTGGCGGTCGTGCCGGGCCGAGAGCGCCGGCGGAGCCGGCGTTCGGGCCCCGGTTCAGAGCGGCTTGACCAGCGGCCAGGGCGCCGCGATCTCGCCGATCGGGTTGGCCAGCGGCAGGCCGAAAGGCTCAGCCGATATCTCGAACACGTCGCCCTTCTGGGTGCGGAAGCCGTCGGAGACGCTCAGCGTCGCCGTGCCGAAATAGTGCACGTTGACGTCGCCGGGGCGGCGGAACAGCGCATATTTGAAGTGATGCCCCTCGAGATTGGCCACGGTGTGGGACATGTTCTCCTCGCCGGTGAGGAAGGGCTTCTCCCACACCACCTGGCCGCCGCGCAGGATGCGCGAGGTGCCGCGCAGGTCTGCCGGCAGATCGCCGACCAGGATCTCCGGCCCGATGGCGGAGGCGCGCAGCTTGGAATGGGCGAGATAGAGATAGTTCTGGCGCTCGGTGACGTGGTCGGAGAACTCGTTGCCGAGGGCGAAGCCGACCCGGTGGGGCGTGCCGTCCGGGCCGTTGACGTAGAGGCCGGCGATCTCCGGCTCCTCGCCCGCGTCGAGCGCGAAGGACGGGGACGGCAGCGGCGCGCCGGGCGCCATCACGGTGGAGCCGTCGCCCTTGTAGAACCATTCGGGCTGCACGCCCTCGCGGCCCGGCGCCGGCCGGCCGCCGTCCAGGCCCATGCGGAACATCTTCATCGAATCGGTCAGCTTGGTCGGGTCGGCGAGGTCCTTGTGCATCTTGTCCCGCCCCTCGGCGCTGCCGAGATGGGTGAGCCCGGTGCCGGCGACCATCACATGCGCGGGGTCGGGGTGGTCGAGCGGCGACAGCACCCGGCCCTCGGCGAGCGCCGCCTTCAGGTCGACGGCCTGGCCCAGCCCGAGCGCCTCGACCTGCCGGCGCAGGCTGCGGCCGGCCTCGATCGCCGCCAGCGCCAGGCTCCGGACGCTGTCGGCGCCGGCGACGAGACGGCAGGCGCCGTCGAGGGTCGCGGCGACGGCGCGCCGGCCATCGGGGCCGCGAAGCTGGGCGAGACGGAAGGGAGACGACACGGGCAAATCCTCCGACAATTGTTCGAAACATCATAAGCCGCGGCATCCCGCGCGCAACCCGTCGCCCACCGATCCGCGCCGGGGATTTTGGGGCAGTGCAGCATCAAAAGCCGTTGCATCCCAGCCGAATTTGATTTTCCATTCAAAGACGGGTCGTGTTGAAATCCACGGCCGCCGATCGAAGGCCCCTCGGGCATGATGTCGTACGACTGCAGCCCCCGCCCTTCCTGGCGACCTCGGCCCGGCTTGGGGGCTTGGTTATGTTCGTGTTGGATCGTTTTCTCAAAAGCCTGATTCGGACAGGCACGCTCAGCATCACCTATGCCGACGGCACCACGGGGTGCTATGGCGCCGGCGAGCCGCATGTGGCCTTGCGCATCCATGACAAGGCAACGCAGTGGCGCCTGGTGTTCCACCCGGAGCTTGCGGTCGGCGAAGCGTTCATGGACGGCCGCATCACCGTCGAGAGCGGCGGCGACGTCTTCGACATGCTCGCCGTGTTCATGCGCAACCTCGGCTGGAGCAGTGAGCAGGGCCCGCTCGGGGCGATCACGGCGAAGCTGCGCTGGCTGCTGCGACGGCTGCAGCAGTACAACCCGGCGGGCACCTCCCGCCAGAACGTGGCGCATCACTACGACCTGAAGGACGAGCTGTTCGACCTGTTCCTCGATCAGGACCGGCAATATTCCTGCGCCTATTTCCCCGATCTCGACACCGAGCTCGACGAGGCCCAGGCACAGAAGAAGCGGCACATCGCCGCCAAGCTCCTGCTCAAGCCGGGCGTCAAGGTGCTCGACATCGGCTCGGGCTGGGGCGGGCTCGGCCTCTACATCTCCCAGGTCTCGCGGGCCGACGTCACCGGCATCACCCTGTCGCAGGAGCAGCACCGCGTCTCCAACCAGCGGGCGCAGGGGGCCGGCATCGCCGACCGGGTGCGCTTCGAGATGCGCGACTACCGCCAGGAGAGCCGGCGCTACGACCGCGTCGTCTCGGTCGGCATGTTCGAGCATGTCGGCGTCAACCATTACGACGCCTATTTCCGCAAGGTGGCGGAGCTGCTCACCGACGACGGCGTGGCGCTGATCCACTCGATCGGCCGGTCGGACGGGCCGGGCGCGACCAATCCCTGGATCCGCAAGTACATCTTCCCCGGCGGCTATTCGCCGGCGCTGTCGGAGGTGCTGCCGGCGATCGAGCGTGCCGGCCTCGTCGTCACCGACGTCGAGATCCTGCGCCTGCACTATGCCGAGACGCTCAAGCACTGGCGCCAGCGCTTCAACCAGAACCGCGACCGCATCCGCGCCCTCTACGACGAGCGCTTCTGCCGGATGTGGGACTTCTACCTCGCGGCCTCGGAGGGCGCCTTCCGCTGGGGCGGCCACATGGTGTTCCAGGTGCAGGTGGCCAAGGCCGTCGAAACCGTGCCGATGACGCGCGACTATATCGGCGAAGCCGAGCGCCGGCTGCCGCTCGACCTCGCCCCGACTCGCCGCCAGGAAGCGGCGGAGTAGGCGGCGAGCGGCCTATCCCAGCGCCGCTCGCACCGCCTCCGCCAGGGCCGTGCCGAGCCGGTGCTGGGTCTCGGCGGTGAAATGCACGCCGTCGACCCCGTCCGTCCCGATGACGCTGCCGGCATCGAAGAAGGCGGCGCCGGCAGCCTCGGCGACGGCGCGATAGGCGGCGGCGAGCCCGATCGAGCGCTCATAGCCGCCGGCGAACTCCTCGGCCATGTTCGGGGTCATGGTGCGGGCGAGCGGCGGCGGCGCCACCAGGAGCACCCGGGGCGCGGGATAGGCGTACCAGCCGCCGCCGAACATCTGGCCCGAGGACTGGACGATATCGACCAGCCTGCCGGCGCCGAGCGCGATGCGGAAGGCGGAGCGGGCGAAGGCCGCCTTGGTGTCGTTGGTGCCGAGCATGATGACGACGAGGTCGAGCGGCAGGTGCGCGCCGACCACCGCCGGCAGGGCGGCGCTGCCGTCGAGCCCGGCGCCGGTCAGCTTCACCAGCTGCGGGTCGGGATGGTCGGTGGTGCGCCCGGACAGGGCGTCGACGACGATCTCGTGGCCCGGCCCCAGCGCCGCCTCCATGACGAAGGGCCATTGCCGGGCCTTGGGGAAGCGCTCGGACGGCAGGTCGTCGCTGCGCGGGATGTAGCCCCAGCTGTTGGAATCACCGAAGACCAGAATGCGCCGCGGCGCGGTTTCGGGGGCGGGCGGTGTGGACGATGGGGCCATGGCTGCGACGTTTCCTCCGGATCGTATCGAGCGCAGCAGACTTGCCCAGGCTCCGGGCGCGGCGCAACCTTCATCTGCCCGCCATCTCGCTGGCCGAGGATCGGCAGGCAGCGCAGAGGAGCCAGCCATGTCGAAATTCTCACGCCGCCAGACGCTCGGCCTCGGCCTCGGCGCCGGCTTCACCGTCACCATGCTGGCAGGCGGGCAGGATGCGGCCGAGGCCGCGCCCGTCGACGTCGCGTTCTCGCTGCTCCTGGTCAACGACATCTACAAGATGGGCGACAGCAAGGGGCGCGGCGGCTTTCCCAAGCTCGCCGCCGTGGTGAAGGCCGAGCGGGCTCGCGGCGTGCCGATGCTGTTCTGCCACGCCGGCGACTGCTTCTCCCCGTCGCTGATGTCGGGCTTCGACCAGGGCGACCACATCGTCCGCCTCACCAACATGATCAGGCCCGATGTCTTCGTGCCCGGCAACCACGAGTTCGACTTCGGCAAGGACGTGTTCCTCAAGCATATGGGCCATGCCGAGTTCCCCTTCTTCGCCGCCAACATGCGCCAGGCCGACGGCGCGCCGGTCGCCGGCATGAAGCCGAGCATGATCGTCCAGCTCGGCCCGGTGAAGCTCGGCGTCGTCGGCCTGGCGCTGGCGACGACACCGGAGATGTCGCAGCCCGGCGACATCGTCTTCCTGCCCGAGCTGGAAACGCTGAAGAGCGAGGCGGCGGCGCTGCGCCAGGCTGGCGCCGACATGCTGGTCTGCGTCGCCCATACCGACCGGGCCATGGACAATGCGATCGTGCGCTCGCGCCTGGTCGACGTGCTGCTCTCGGGCCACGACCACGATCTCGCCATCGGCTATGACGGCCGCACGGTGATGGTGGAATCGAACGAGGAGGGCAATTTCGTCACGGCGATCGATTTTTCCGTCAGCTTCACCGGCGAGGGCCGGGACCGCAAGGTGGCCTGGCTGCCGAGCTTCCGCGTGCACGACAGCATGACCGTCGATCCCGACCCGGAGGTGCAGACGGTCGTCGACGGCCTGGAGGCCGAGCTCTCCAAGGAGCTCGACGTCGAGATCGGCGCCACCGCCGTCGAGCTCGACAGCCGCACCGCCAGCGTGCGCTCGCAGGAGACGGCGATGGGCAACCTCGTCGCCGATGCGCTGCGCGCCGCCACCAAGGCCGATTGCGCCATCACCAATGGCGGCGGCATCCGCGCCAACAAGCTCTATCCGGCCGGCGCGAAGCTGACCCGGCGCGACATCCTCACCGAGCTGCCCTTCGGCAACACCAGCGTGATGGTCGAGCTCAAGGGCGCCGACATCCGGGCGGCGCTGGAGAACGGCGTCTCGCAGCTGGAGGCCCATGGCGGGCGCTTCCCGCAGGTCTCGGGCATGACGGTCACGGTCGACGCCCAGGCGGCGCCGGGCGCGCGCATCCAGGCGGTGACCATCGATGGCGCGCCGCTCGATCCCGACCGGATCTACAGCCTCGCCTCCAACAACTTCATGCTCGCCGGCGGCGACGGCTACACCGCGCTCGGCCGCGGCAAGGTGCTGATCGGCGCGACCGACGGCCGGCTGATGGCGGGCGAGGTGATGAACTTCGTGCGGGCGGAGGGAACGGTGCGCACCGGCGTCGAAGGCCGGATCGTGCTGCGCTGAGCCGCCTGCCGCTCCGGAGCCCGTTGCGGTCTTTTGCCGCCCCGTGTCACGGGGCGCCGCGCCGCCTCGTCTTCCCTACGTCGAACTTCTCCGATCGCTCGGCGTCGGACAAGTCCGACGCCGAGGAAATCGACGATGGCCCCCTGCCCGGACAGCGCTGCGCCCGCGCACGCCAACAAATGTGATGTCCCCTGCCCGCCCGGCATGCTACCAAGAGGCGGCCCCCGCTCTTCCCGCCGGGCGATACGCATTCGCATCATGACCGATCCGCATTCCGAGGCCCCGGTTCCGGCTGGCCTCAGCCATTCCGAAATCCGCTCCATCATCGTCGGCATCATGGTGGCGATGTTCCTGGCCGCCCTCGACCAGACCATCGTCGCCACCGCCATGCCGACGATCGGCCGCGAGCTCAACGACCTCGAGCACCTGCCCTGGGTGGTCACGGCCTATCTCCTCACCGCCACGGCGGTGACGCCGCTCTACGGCAAGCTCTCCGACATCGTCGGGCGGCGGACGACGCTGCTGGTCGCCATCGGCATCTTCGTCGCCGGCTCGATCGCCTGCGCCCTGGCGCCGACCATGCTGGTGCTGATCCTGGCGCGCGGCCTGCAGGGGCTGGGCGGCGGCGGGCTGATCTCCCTGGCGCAGACCATCATCGCCGACATCGTCTCGCCGAAGGAGCGGCCGCGCTACCAGGCCTATATTGCCGGCGTCTTCATCCTCTCCAGCGTCAGCGGGCCGGTGCTGGGCGGCTTCTTCGCCGAGCACCTGCACTGGTCGGTGATCTTCTGGATCAACCTGCCGCTCGGGCTGCTCGCCCTGTGGATGACCGGCTCCCTCCTCAGGAAGCTGCCGCGCCACGAGCGGCCGCACCGGCTCGACCTGCTCGGCGCCGGCGTCATGGCCGCGGCGACGGTGGTGCTGATGCTGGCGCTCAACTGGGGCGGCGTGCGCTATGGCTGGTCCTCGGCGCCGATCCTCGGCCTGTTCGCCGCCTCGGCGCTGCTCTGGGCGCTGTTCGTGGCACGGCTGCGCACCGCGCCGGAGCCGCTGATCCCGGCCGAGGTCCTGGCCAACCGCGTGGTGGCCATGGGCACGCTCGCCGCCTGTTTCGGCATGGGCGTGTTCATCGGCCTCACCATCTACATGCCGATCTATCTGGAGACGGTCTATGAGCTGACGGCCAGCCAATCCGGCCTGGCGCTGCTGCCGCTGATGGTCGGCACCGTGACGGGGGCGACCATCTCCGGACGGGTCATGGCTCGCGTCGACCATTACAAGCGCCTGCCGCTGATCGGCCTCAGCATCGCCGTCGCGGCGCTGGCGATCCTGGCCATGGTGCCGCGCGGCCTGCCGCTGGCCGCCCTGGAGGTGGTGATGACCGCCACCAGCCTGGGTCTCGGCACGCTGCTGCCGGTCTCGACGGTGGCGATCCAGAACGCCGTGATGCCGCACCAGATGGGCACGGCCACCGGCACCATGAACTTCTTCCGCTCGCTCGGCGGCGCGCTGATCGTCGCCGGCTTCGGCGCCATCGTGCTCGGCGGCCTGCCGGCAAGCGCCCAGGCCGGCCTCTCGATGGAGCGCCTCGCCGCCAGCTTCGCCGAGCACGGCCTCGACATCGCCTTCGTCTTCCGCTGGGTGTTCGCGGCCGCCGCCCTCGGCCTGACGCTGTCGCTCTGCGCCCTGGCGGCGATGGAGGAGCGGCCGCTCAAGGCCAGCGTGCACGAGGCCAGCGCCGCGGCGGAATAGCGGGCCTTCTCTTGGCCGGGGCGATGCGCTAAGGGGGCGTCCGCAGATAAGTGCGCTGCGCTTTCCGCCGTCATCGCCGGATCAAGTCCGGCCATGACGGACCGCCCTACTTGTCCCCGGACGACGCCTTTGGTGTTTCCGCAACCCCGCCACGGACGAGCCGCCATGACTTCTCCCGTCAGCCCTCCCTCCGTCAGCGCCCACGACAAGGCCGCGATCCTGTCCGAGGCCCTGCCCTACATGCAGCAGCACGACGACGCCATCGTCGTGGTCAAGTATGGCGGCCACGCCATGGGCAACGAGCAGGTGGCGCGCGACTTCGCCCGCGACATCGTGCTCCTGGAGCAGGCCGGCATCAACCCGGTGGTCGTGCACGGCGGCGGGCCGCAGATCTCCGAGATGCTGAAGCGCCTCGGCATCAAGTCGGAGTTCGCGGCCGGGCACCGCATCACCGACGCGGCCAGCGTCGAGGTGGTCGAGATGGTCCTCGCCGGCTCGATCAACAAGCAGCTCGTCGGCTTCATCAACGCCCAGGGCGGCCGGGCGGTCGGGCTCAGCGGCAAGGACGGCAACATGGTCGTCGCCCGCAAGGCGACGCGGACGGTGGTCGACCCGGATTCCCATATCGAGCGGGTGATCGACCTCGGCTTCGTCGGCGAGCCCGACACCGTCGACACCACCGTGCTCGATCAGGTGCTCCGGTCCGACATCATCCCGGTGCTGGCGCCGGTCGCCGCCTCGGCCGAGGGCGGCACCTTCAACGTCAACGCCGACACCTTCGCCGGCGCGGTGGCGGGCTCGCTCAAGGCCAAGCGCCTGCTGCTGCTCACCGACGTGCCCGGCGTGCTCGACAAGTCGGGCCAGCTGATCGAGGAGCTCGACGTCGAGCGCGTGCGCTCCCTGATCGCCGACGGCACCATCTCCGGCGGCATGATCCCCAAGGTGGAGACCTGCATCTATGCCCTGGAGCAGGGCGTGGAAGCCGTGGTGATCATCGACGGCAAGGTGCCGCACGCCGTGCTGCTCGAGCTCCTGACCGACCACGGCGCCGGCACGCTGATCCGGCGCTGAGAGGTTCGCTGCCCGGCGGGCGCATCCGGGCGCCTGCTCACGCCCGGCCGGGCGCGGTCGCCTTGAGCACGATCACGCCGAAGAGGGCGAAGCCGACGAGCATCGCCGCGCCGCCGACCGCGGCGAGCAGCTCGCCGATGTCGTAGCCGAGATTGATCAGGGCGATGCCCGGGATCATCACCGCCAGCGCCACCACGGCGGTGAAGAAGTGCAGGCGCGGCATGAGGCCGTCGGCGGCGATCGGGACGGCGCGGTAGAACAGGGCGTAGATCGCCATCGACACCCAGCCGAGGAGGTTGAGATGGGCGTGGGCCGGGGCCAGGGAGAAGTCCTGGCGCATGCCCATCATCATGCCCATCCCCATGCCGAGGAGGCCGGCGAGCACGGCGATACGCAGGAAATAGTCCGAGATCCGGGTCATGGGGTATTCCTCTCTTGCGGCTGGGTCCTGGACGTGGGCCGGGGTCACTGGACGCCTGCGCCTTTTCGGCGCAGCATCGCCAATTCGCTTAAATCCATCTTAAGATGGGCCCTGCAACGATGCCCGACCCGGGAGCTCCTCGTCCACGATGAACCAGCTGGTACAGCTTGGAAGTTTTTCTCAGATGTGCGGCTTCGCACATGTCGAGACCTGGGTGTTCGACCTCGACAACACGCTCTATCCGCACCACGCCAATCTGTGGGAGCAGGTCGACAACCGCATCACCACCTGGATCGCCGCCTATTTCGGCGTCGACGGCCTCACCGCCCGGGCCCTCCAGAAGCACTATTACAAGCAGCACGGCACGTCGCTGCGCGGGCTGATGATCGACGAGGGCATCGCACCCGACCAGTTCCTCGACTTCGCCCACGACATCGACCATTCGCCGCTGGCGCCGGACCCTTCGCTCGGCCTGGCGCTCGCCGCCCTGCCGGGGCGCAAGCTGATCTTCACCTCCGGCTCGCGCCGGCATGCGGAGGCGGTGACGCGCCGGCTCGGCTGCGAGGCGCAGTTCGAGGACGTGTTCGACATCGTCGCCGCCGACTTCGTGCCCAAGCCCGCGGCAGCCACCTACGAGCGCTTCCTGAAACGCCACGGCGTCGACCCGCGCAAGGCCGCGATGTTCGAGGACCTGTCGCGCAACCTGGAAGTGCCGCACGCCCTCGGCATGGAGACGGTGCTGGTGGTGCCGCGTGGCAGCCGGCAGGTGGAACGCGAGGACTGGGAGCTCTGCGGCCGCGGCGAGGCGCATGTCGACCACGTCACCGATGATCTGCCGGCTTTCCTGACAGATTTGCCGGCAAAGTTCCTCGGACGCTAGCCGGCGCCATGGCGGATGCCGCCATCATCGACGCTCTGCGGCGCATGGGCCTCGTCGGGCCCGACGAGGCGGTGCGGCTGACGCCGCTGACCGGCGGCGTCTCTTCCGACATCCATCTCGTCGAGGCCGCCGGGCGGCGCTTCTGCGTCAAGCGGGCGCTGGCGCGCCTCAAGGTCGCGGCGGTGTGGGAGGTGCCGCTGCAGCGCAACGCGGCGGAGGCGGACTGGCTGCGCCAGGTCGGAGCCTGGCTCCCCTCGGCGGCGCCCGAGGTGCTGGGCGAAGACGCCGGGCTCGGCTGCTTCGCCATGAGCTACCTGCCGCCGGCGGAGAACCCGGTCTGGAAGGCCGAGCTCCTCGCCGGGCGCATCGACACCGGCTTTGCCGGCCGGGTCGGCCAGGACCTGGCGGCGATCCACGCCCGCAGCGCCGCGGACCCGACGATGGCCGGCCGCTTCGCCCATGACGCAACCTTCGAGGCGATCCGGATCGAGCCCTATCTCCTTGCCACCGGCCGCGCCCATCCCGCCCTCGCCGGCCGCTTCGCGGCCCTGGCGGCGGCGACCCTCGCCTGCAGGCGCGCCCTGGTTCATGGCGACGCCAGCCCGAAGAACATCCTGACGGGCGCGCAGGGCCCGGTCTTCCTCGACGCCGAGTGCGCCTGGTTCGGCGATCCCGCCTTCGACCTCGCCTTCTGCCTCAACCATCTCCTGCTCAAGGGCGCGCGCGGCGGCGCGGACCGGCGCGGTTATCTCGCCGCCTTCTCGGCCCTGGCCGAGGCCTATCGCGCCGGCATCGCCTGGGAGGAGCCCGCCGGGCTCGAGGCCCGGGCGGCGGCCCTGCTCCCCGCCCTCTTCCTCGCCCGCATCGACGGCAAGTCGCCGGTGGAATATCTGACGGCCGAGGCCGAACGCGACGCCGTGCGCCGCTGCGCCGTGCCGCTGGTCGCCGAACCGCCCGCCCGCCTCGCCGACATCGCCGTCCGCTGGATCAGCACGCCATGACCGAGCCCGCCATCCGATCCGTCCACGCCCGCCGCATCTGGGATTCACGCGGCCGGCCGACCGTCGAGGCCGAGGTGACGCTGAGCGACGGCACGGTCGGCCGCGGCCTCGCGCCGGCCGGCGCCTCGCGCGGCAGCCGCGAGGCGGTGGACCGGCGCGACGGCGGCACGCGCTTCGGCGGCCTCGACGTGCAGGGAGCCATCGCCAGTGTCCGCGACGAGATCGGCCCGGCGCTCGCCGGCCGCGATCCCTTCGACCAGGCCGGCATCGACGCGGCGCTGATCGCCCTGGACGGCACGCCGACCAAGGCTCGCCTCGGCGGCAATGCCACCGTGGCGGTCTCGCTCGCCGTGCTGCAGGCCGCCGCCGCCAGCCGCGGCCTGCCGCTCTGGCGGCACCTGGCGGGCGAGGATGCCGTGACCATCCCCCTGCCCGAGATCCAGATCTTCGGCGGCGGCGCCCATGCCGGCCGGCGCACCGACATCCAGGACTTCATGGTGATGGCCCCGCGGGCGCGAAGCTTCGCCGAGGCGCTTGAGGTCACGGCCGAGGTCTACCGCGCCGCCGGCGCCGTGATGGCCGGGCGCGGCCTGCTCCAGGGCGTCGCCGACGAGGGCGGCTGGTGGCCGGCCTTCACCTCCAACGAGGAGGCGCTGGACGCGCTCGTCGCCGCCATCGAGCGCGCCGGCTTCACGCCGGGCGAGGAGGCGGCGATCTCGCTCGACATCGCCGCCTCGGAGTTCGGCCGTGGCGGGCGCTACCGGCTCGGCCTGGAGGGCCGCGAGCTCGACCGCGACGGCATGGCCGAATACCTCATGGGCTGGTGCGCGCGCTATCCCATCCTGTCGATCGAGGACCCCTTCGCCGAGGACGACGCGGAAGGCCTCGCCCGCTTCACCGCCGCGGTCGGCGACCACATCCAGGTGATCGGCGACGACTTTCTCGTCACCAACGCCGCGCTTGTGGCCGCGGCCGCGCAGGCCGGCACGGTCAATGCCGTGCTCGTCAAGGTCAACCAGGCCGGCACGGTGAGCGAGGCGCGGGCCGCCTGCGAGGCCGGCCGCCGCGCCGGGTTCGGCACCATCGTCTCGGCCCGCTCGGGCGAGACCGAGGACGTCGCCATCGCCCATCTGGCGGTGGGCTGGAGCGCCGGCCAGCTCAAGGTCGGCTCCTTCGCCCGCTCCGAGCGGATGGCGAAGTGGAACGAGGTGCTGCGCATCGAGGAGGCGCTGGGCGCACGCGCCCGCTTCGCCGGCCTGACGGCCTTGCCGTTCCGGCGCTCCCGATAGGCGGGGTCAGCCCTGCGGCGGCAGCTTGCGCGCCGTCTTCAGCTTCTGCCAGTTGTTGGTCTGGCTGACCATCTCGCGGATCGAGGCGATGTTCTGTGCCGCCTCCGCGGGGCTGAGGTCGCGGCTCGCCACGGTCTGGGCCTCGCCGAACTTGCCCTGCAGCGCCAGCACCAGCGCCAGGTTCTGGCGGGCGCGCATGTCGGCGCGCGGATCGGCATTGGCCTGCCGCAGCACCTTCTCGGCGTTGGCGAGGTCGTTGGAGAGAGCGTAGGACAGGCCGAGGTTGGAGAGCACCGAGGGCTCGCCCGGCGCGATCTTGAGGGCGGTGTCGTAGTGATCGCGCGCTTCGCTGCTGCGGCCCATCTGGTCCAGCACCGCGCCCTGGGCCATCAGGATGCGCCAGTCCGGCTTGTCCGGCATATGGGCCCGCGACAGCACGTCGAGCGCCTGGTCGAACTGGCCGTTGGCCGCCAGCGCCCGGCCATATTCGCCGAGCAGGGCCTGGTTCTTCGGGTTGGCGATCGCCGCCCGCTGCACCACCGCCAGCGCCTGGGCGTTCTGGTCGGTCTCGCGCAGGGCGCGCGCATAGATCATCGCCGCCCGGGGATCGGACGGGTTCTTGTCATAGGCGGGCTGCCACTGCGCGGCGATGGCGCGCCAGCCCTCGGGGCTGGTGGCGGCCGGCGGGGCGGCCGGCGTGCTGATCGAGCCGGTGATCGGGTTGTCGTCGAAGGTCTTGCAGCCGCCGAGAGCGAGTCCCAGGGCGATGAAGACGGCGAAGCTGGAACGGCGCATGCGGCCCCCCTCGGCGGCGGCAAATCGGGCGCCACGGCGCCCCAAATCGGTCCTCCTGGTGATAATTGGTTAACCTTACTGGATGGTTAAGAGGGGGGATGCACGCGGCGACGGCGCACGGTCGAAACGCCGTGCTCGACGCCCGTCCCCTGCACCTCGTGGGAGGAGAGGAGCAACCGTCCCGCTCGAAACCGTCCCGCCGCCTCAATCCTCGTCGAGGCAGGCGCGGATGCCTTCGCGGTAGGTGGGATAGAGGAGGTCGCAGCCGAGCTCGCGGCGCAGGCGGCGGTTGGAGACGCGCTTGTTCTCGCCGTAGAAGGACCGGCCCATCGGCGAGAGGTCGGCGGCCTCGAAGTCGATCTCCGGCGGCGGCTCGCGGCCGAGGAGATGCGCGGCGTAGGCGATCACGTCCTGGGGCGGCGCCGGCTCGTCGTCGGCGACGTTGATCAGCGGCCCGACCGCGGGCCGGCCGATCCCGGCGATGAGGGCGCCGGCGATGTCGTCGACATGGATGCGGTTGAACACCTGTCCCGGCTTGACGATGCGCCGCGCCGTGCCCTCGCGCAGGTTGCGCACCGCGTTCTGGCCGGGGCCGTAGATGCCGGCGAGGCGGAACACCTGCACCGCCCGGCCCGCGCGCGCGCCGAGATCGATCCAGGCCCGCTCGACCTCGGCCCGGCGCCGGTTGCGCTCGGCGGTGGGGCGGATCGGCGTGTCCTCGTCGATCCAGGCGCCATCGAAGCCGCCATAGACGCCGACGGTGGAGAGATAGCCGATCCAGGCCAGCGCCGGCGCCGCGGCGATGTCGTCCGCCAGCGCCCGCAGCACGGGGTCGCCGGTCGCGTCCGGCGGGATCGAGACCAGGATATGGGTGGCCGCCGCCACCGCCCCGCGCAGCGCCGGGCCGGCCGACAGCCCGTCGAACGCCAGCGTCTCCACACCGAGCGCCGCGGCCCGCTCGGCCGCCGCCTCCGGCGTGCGGGCGGTGCCCGCGACGTGGCCGAACCCGGCTCCCGCCCGCAGGACGAAACGCGAGGCGGAATAGCCGAGCCCGAAGACGAGCAGGCGCCTCACTGGCCGGACAGCCCGTCGAAGAAGTCCTTGACCTTGGCGAAGAAGCCGGCGCTCTCGGGCTGCGTCTCCTTCGACGACACCGCGTCGAACTCGGCGAGGAGGTCGCGCTGGCGCCGCGTCAGGTTCTTCGGCGTCTCGACGAAGACCTGGACATACATGTCGCCGACGTCGCGCGCGCGCAGCACCGGCATGCCCTTGCCCCTGAGGCGGACCTGGCGGCCGGTCTGGGTGCCCTCCGGGACCTGCACCTTGGCCTGGGCGCCGTCGATGGTCGGCACGGTGAACTCGCCGCCGAGCGCGGCCGTGACCATCGACACCGGCACGCGGCAGTGGAGGTCGGCCCCGTCTCGTTGAAAGAACGGATGGGGCTGGATCGACAGGAAGATGTAGAGGTCGCCCGGCGGCCCGCCGCGCGCGCCCGCCTCGCCCTCGTTGGACAGGCGGATGCGGGTGCCGTCCTCGACGCCGGCGGGGATGTTGACCGAGAGCGTGCGCTCGCGCGTGACGCGGCCGGCGCCGCCGCAGGCGGCGCAGGGATCGTCGATGACCTCGCCCCGGCCATGGCAGGTGGGGCAGGTGCGCTCGATGGAGAAGAAGCCCTGGGTGGCGCGCACCCGGCCGTGGCCGGCGCAGGTGCCGCACTGACGCGGCTTGGAACCCGGCTTGGCGCCGGAACCGGAGCAGGCCTCGCAGGTGACGGAGGTCGGGATCTTCACCGTCGCCGTCTTGCCCTTGAAAGCGTCCTCCAGCTCGATCTCCATGTTGTAGCGCAGGTCCGCCCCGCGCTCGCGACCGCCGCCTCCGCCCCGCGACCGCCCCCCGCCACGACCGGTGAGGTCGTCGAAGATGTCGTTGAAGATGTCGGTGAAGGAGCCGAAGCCGCCGGCCTCGAAGCCGCCGCGCCCGCCCATGCCGCCATTCTCGAACGCGGCATGGCCGAAGCGGTCATAGGCGGCCCGCTTCTGGCCGTCCTTCAGCGCCTCATAGGCCTCGTTCACCTCCTTGAACCGGGCCTCGGCTTCCTTGTTGCCGGGATTGCGGTCGGGATGGTGCAGCATCGCCAGCTTGCGAAACGCGGCCTTGAGCTCGCCGTCGCTCGCCTCGCGACTGACGCCAAGGACTTCGTAATAGTCGCGCTTGGCCATGGATCAGACCGGACTGCTGAGGGCGCCCCTCTCCCACGCGGGAGAGTCGCCGGAACGGGGGACCGGACTCCAGGCCGGCGGCCTGCCGCGGCAAGAGCCTGATCCTGCTTGGATTTCACGATTCGGCGCCATCGTCAAAGCTGCAAACCCTTCAGGCCGCCTTCGTCCACGGGCAAAGACGGCACCGCCCGCACCGGCCGGGCGAGAAATGCCCGTGCCGATGCCGGCAAGATATGCGAAAGCCCTCGCCGTTCCGGGCGAGGGCCCTGCACGCTGCGGACGGCTCAGGCCCGCTTTTTCTTGTCCTCGTCGACCTCTTCGAAGTCGGCGTCGACCACGTCGTCCTGCGGCTTGCCGGCCGAGGCCTCGGCCTCGGCGCCGGGGGCGGCCTGGCTGGCCTGGTAGAGCGCCTCGCCGAGCTTCATCGAGGCCTGCATCAACTCGTTGGTGCGGGCCTTGATCGCCTCGGCGTCGTCGCCGTCCTTGACCGCCTTCAACGCGGCGACCGCGCTCTCCACGGTCGACTTGTCGGCGGCCGAGACCTTGTCGCCGAGGTCGCGCAGCGACTTCTCGGCCTGGTGCACCGCCGCATCGGCCTGGTTGCGGACCTCGACGAGCTCGCGGCGCTTCTTGTCCTCGGCCGCGTTGGCCTGGGCGTCCTTGACCATCTTCTCGATGTCGGCCTCGCTGAGGCCGCCCGAAGCCTGGATGCGGATCTGCTGCTCCTTGCCGGTGGCCTTGTCCTTGGCCGAGACCTGGACGATGCCGTTGGCGTCGATGTCGAAGGTGACCTCGACCTGCGGCACGCCGCGCGGCGCCGGCGGCAGGCCGACCAGGTCGAACTGGCCGAGCGCCTTGTTGTCGGCGGCCATCTCGCGCTCGCCCTGGAAGACGCGGATGGTCACGGCCGTCTGGTTGTCCTCGGCGGTCGAGAACACCTGGCCCTTCTTGGTCGGGATCGTGGTGTTGCGGTCGATCAGCCGGGTGAACACGCCGCCCAGCGTCTCGATGCCCAGCGACAGCGGGGTCACGTCGAGCAGCAGCACGTCCTTGACGTCACCCTGCAGCACGCCGGCCTGAACCGCCGCGCCGATGGCCACGACCTCGTCGGGGTTGACGCCCTTGTGCGGCTCCTTGCCGAAGAACTGCTTCACGATCTCCTGGATCTTGGGCATGCGCGTCATGCCGCCGACGAGGACGACCTCGTCGATCTGGCCGGCCGCCAGGCCCGCATCCTTGAGCGCCTTGCGGCAGGGCTCGACGGTGCGCTGGATCAGGTCGTCGACCAGGCTCTCGAACTTGGCGCGCGACAGCTTCAGCGTCAGGTGCTTGGGACCGGTCGCGTCCGCCGTGATGTAGGGCAGGTTGATCTCGGTCTGGGCCGTCGAGGACAGCTCGATCTTGGCCTTCTCGGCCGCCTCCTTCAGGCGCTGCAGGGCGAGCTTGTCCTTCTTCAGGTCGATGCCCTGCTCGCGCTTGAACTCGTCAGCGAGATACTCGACCAGGCGCATGTCGAAGTCCTCGCCGCCGAGGAAGGTGTCGCCGTTGGTCGACTTCACCTCGAACACGCCGTCGCCGATCTCCAGGATCGACACGTCGAAGGTGCCGCCGCCGAGGTCGTAGACCGCGATGGTGCCGGTCTTCTTCTTGTCGAGGCCGTAGGCGAGCGCCGCGGCGGTCGGCTCGTTGATGATGCGCAGCACTTCCAGGCCGGCGATCTTGCCGGCGTCCTTGGTGGCCTGGCGCTGGGCGTCGTTGAAATAGGCGGGCACGGTGATGACGGCCTGCGTCACGGGCTGGCCGAGATGGGCCTCCGCCGTCTCCTTCATCTTCTGCAGGACGAAGGCCGAGATCTGCGAGGGCGAATAGGTCTTGCCGTCCGCCTCCACCCAGGCGTCGCCGTTGGGGGCGCGCACGATCTTGTAAGGGACGAGGCCGATGTCCTTCTTGGTCATCGGGTCGTCGAAGGTGCGGCCGATCAGGCGCTTGATGGCGAAGAAGGTGCGCTCCGGATTGGTGACCGCCTGGCGCTTGGCCGGCTGGCCGACGAGGCGCTCGCCGTCGTCGGTGATGGCCACGATCGAAGGCGTGGTGCGCATGCCTTCCGAATTCTCGATGACCCGTGCGTTTGCGCCTTCCATGACCGCAACGCAGGAATTGGTGGTGCCGAGGTCGATGCCGATTACTTTAGCCATTCGTCTTGTCCTTCCTTGTCAGCAGACCGGCGCGCCCCGAAGCAGCAGCGCCGAAGCCGGATCCCCACGGTAGGAACCGGCCGGTCCCTATCGGAATGTCCCGCCTGTCCGACGGGGCTGGCGGGTATATAAGAGGCCGGTTTTGGGGCCGCAAGGCGCGATTGCGGCCCTGGAGACGAATGCGTGGCCCGGGTTCCGCCCCCCGCCGCCGCGGCCGCCCCGCGCCCGGTCCGGCAGGGGTTTGCGGCGCCCCGCGCCGGTGCTATCCGGGGCCGGCGAGACAGCCCGCGCCGGCGGCGCGGCCAACCCGTCGGACGGCCCATGCAGCTCTATCCCTCCCGTTTCGACCGGACGCAGCAGGAGGATCTGGTGGCGGCGATCCGCGCGGCGGTGCGGGCCGCGCCGCTCTACGTGCCGCGCATGCCGCGGACCGGAAAGCCCTTCTCGGTCCGGATGACCAATTGCGGCCGGCTCGGCTGGGTCTCCGACGAGGCCGGCTACCGCTACCAGGCCACCCATCCCGAAACCGGGGAGCCCTGGCCCGCCATTCCCCAGCCGCTCGAGGCGCTGTGGCGCGAGGTCGCCGGCTATCCCCTGCCGCCCGAGGCCTGCCTGGTCAATGTCTATGCCGCCGATGCGCGCATGGGCCTGCACCAGGACCGCGACGAGGCGGATTTCTCCGCCCCGGTGGTCTCGGTCTCGCTCGGCGACACCTGCCTGTTCCGCCTCGGCGGCACCGAGCGCCGCGACCCGACCCGCTCCTTCCGCCTCGCCTCGGGCGACGTCCTGGTGCTCGGCGGCGACAGCCGCCTCGCCTTCCACGGCGTCGACCGGCTCTATCCCGGCACCTCGACGCTGCTGCGCGGCGGCGGGCGCATCAACCTGACGCTGCGCCGGGTGACGAAACCGCCCGCAGCGGCCTGACGGCGGTCTCTGCCGGCGCCTCGCCCGCCAGCCGGCGCAGCAGGAAGACCAGCAGCGCCGGCAGCACCAGCGCCGCGCCGGGGATGCCGGCGAGGCCGCCCATCAGGGTGAGCAGCGGCAGCAGGGTGACGAGGAGATAGACGATGCGCTCGCGTCCGGCTCCGCCGCCGACCGCCAGCACGGCCCAGACGGCGACCAGCAGGTCGTAGCTCATCAGATAGGGCGTGGCGACGAGGCCGGCGACCATCAGCGCCGCGTAGGAGAGCAGCGGGTCGCGCGGGCGCCGATAGGTCCAGGCCACGGCGCCGGCGGCGGCAAGGGCGGCCAGGACCTGCAGGCCGTAGGCGAGGCCCGAGGAGGCGCCGAGGAGGCGGGCGTTCATGTAGAGCGTCGGCATGAAGGCATAGCTGACATTGGTGGGCCGGCTCAGCACCAGCTCCTGCATCGGCGCGCCGACGGTGAGGTAGAGCCGCCAGAGATCGACGCCCCAGAGCAGGGCGGTGGCGCCGGCCAGGGCCAGGGTCGTCGCCGCAGCGGCGAAGACGACGCGCCAGCGCCCGGTGAGGACCAGCATCAGCGGAAAGAGCAGGCCGAGCTGCGGCTTGACGGTGAGCAGGCCGAGCAGCATGCCGGCCAGCAGCGGCCGCCGGTCGAGGTTGCGCCAGATGCCGATCAGGAGCGCCAGGAGGAGGAAGGAGGCCTGCCCGGAGATCCAGCAGAACACGCCGGCCGGCGCCAGGACGAGGACCGGCCAGGCGAAGCGCCGGTCGGCGGTGACGGGCACCACGACGAGGAGGGCGAGGAGCGACAGCGCCGTCCACAGCGCCAGGGCCGGCAGGTAGGGCATGAGGCCGAAGGGCGCCATCACCAGCATGAAATGCGGCGCATAGGACCATTGCTGCGCCGGATAGTCCCAGCCGGTCAGGGCGGCGAGGTGCTGGTTGTAGAGGCGGATGTCGTAGTAGCGCCCGGCCTCGCCGCTCCAGGCCTCCCGGCCATAGACCCAGGCATTGAGGAAGTCGCGTCCGAGGGCATAGCCGTTGACGTCACGCGGGAACGGCGCCTGCCACGCGACGGAGAGGAGATAGGCTGCCAGCAGCCCGGCCCCCAGGACGATGCCGGGGATGAAGATCAGGCGATGGAGGCGGGGCGTCGCTGCGGGCACGTGCATCTCCGATGGGTCCGCCGCCGCCGCGCGGCGCCCGGTCCTGCGTCCGCCATCCTGCCATGGTGGGGTTAACGCCACACCTTCGGACCATCGCGGCGGCGCGCCGCGACGCCGGCCGCCGGACCCATGGACATCCCCGACCTGGCGTGCGTAATCTGGAGGTCTGGGGGGTCGGGTTGCGTCGCTCGGATGGGCCGCAGCCATATCGACCGGAGATTTCCGCCTTGAGCGACGGCCCCAGCGAGTTCGACCTCAGCGCCGCTTGGATCCGCCGGGCGCAGGGGGACCTCAAGGCCTTCCTGGAAGCGTTCGCAGTTCGGATGGAATCGGCGCTGCCCGACCATGTCGTCGTCGAACGCCGACGCGATGGCTTCTTCTCCTCCACGCGCCATGTCACCGGCGTAACAGTCCGGACCGACGGGGATGTGTTCATCCTGGGCATGGCGGGCGCGCGCCTGGTCGCCCGGCGCCAGAAGCTGGTGCGCGGCGTGGCCGTGAAGACCGAGGTGCTCGGCATGCCGGAATGGCTGGTCGCGCTCGACCGCGAGGTCAAGCTGCTGGCCGAGCAGGCCGGCGCGGCGCAGAGCGCGCTGCACGGGCTCCTCATGTCCTGACCGGGAGGAGCGGCGCCATGTCCTGGCTGAGCTGGTTGACAGGGGGCCAGACCCCGGCGGAGGCCGAGCAGGCCCGCCTCGCCTCGGAGGCCGACGCGCGGCGCCTGGCGGAATGGGAGACGGCGCTGCAGCGCGGGCGGCTGCCGGGCTTCGTCGCCGAGCGCCTGCAGGCGGCGTCCGCGGGCCGGACGCCGTGGCTGACGACCATGACCGCGGCCGAGCTGATGCTGGCGCGCTCCCACGGCATCCGCCCCATTGCCACGGTCTCGGGAACCTGCTGGTTCCACTACGGCTATTCCTGGACCAAGGGCCATTCCGCCGGCTGGCACGCCGCGCTGTCGCGGCTGAAGCTCGAGGCGGCCGCCGCCGGCGCCAATGCGGTGGTCGACGTGAAGATGCGCCGCATCAACCTCGATATCGGCGAGAGCATGGACTTCACCGTGCTGGGCACCGCCGTGCGCTTCGACGGCCTGCCGCCGAGCCCGGACCCGGTCGTCGCCACCGTGCCGGCCCTCGAATTCGCGCGGCTGCTCGAGGCCGGGATCGTCCCCGTGGGCATCGGCATCGGCGCGCACTACGAATGGCTCTCCCGCGGCGGCAATCTCGACGGCGCCGGCAGCTTCTCCAACCGGCCGCTGACCGGTCTCGGCAATTTCTGGGAGCGGGTGCGGCGCATCGCCCATGCCGAGCTGCGCCGGGACACCGCGGCCCAGGGCAACGGCGTGCTGGCCCACACCCATTTCGGCCAGCTCTTCAAGATCGAGAACGACGACGCGCCGGGCCGCTATCTCGGGCGCCACATCGTGGTCGGGACGATCGTCGATGCGCCCCGGCGCCTTCCCGTGCCGCACGGGATCGAGATGGTGCTCGACATGAACGAGGCGGCCTCGCCGCTGTCGACGGCGAGCCGCCATGGCCACACGGCCTATGACGGCGTCGACCAAGAGGGAGAGATATGAGCAACACCGACCAGGATCTGCCGCAGCACGCGCTGGAGCGCCTCAAGGGGCTGCGCAGCCAGGGCCATCCCGGCGGCATCTTCACCTCCGACTTCTCGGTCAACGAGTTCCTGCTGGTGCGCAAGGCCGGCTTCGAGCCGGTCGGGCTGTGCATCGGCTCGTGCATCTACCATGTCGGCATCCAGTACGGCAGCTGGTCGAAGAACCAGGAGCTCGATGTCCTGTCCCAGGCGATGTACCATGCCCGCGAGCTGGCGATGACGCGCATGCGCGAGGAGGCCGCCGACATGGGCGCGGACGGCGTGGTCGGCGTCCAGCTGACGGTCAAGCGGCTGGCCTGGGACGCCAACGTGCTGGAGTTCGTCGCCATCGGCACCGGCGTGGTGCATGCCGAAGGCAGCCCGGCCTTCAAGGGCCCCAAGGGCCAGCCCTTCACCTCGGACCTCTCCGGCCAGGATTTCTGGACGCTGCTGCAGGCCGGCTACCGCCCGCTCGAGATGGTGATGGGCTCCTGCGTCTATCACGTGGCGCATCGCGGCTTCATGAAGACGCTCGGCCAGGCCGGCCAGAACGTCGAGCTGACCAATTTCTCCCAGGCCATGTACGACGCCCGCGAGATCGCCATGGAGCGCATGCAGAACGAGGCCACCGAGGCCCGGGCCGAAGGCGTGGTCGGCGTCGACCTGCACGAGGGCAACCATGTCTGGGAGCCGCACGTCATCGAGTTCTTCGCCGTGGGCACGGCCGTCGTGCCGATCTCGAGCGAGCCGAGCGCGTCGAAGATTCCCGATCCGCAGCTCGTCCTGTCCGTGAACAGCTGAGGAGACCGAGCCATGAGCATCCTTGAACGCATCGCCGACCTGTTCCAGGCCAAGACCCACAAGCTCCTGTCGCGACTCGAGGATCCCAACGAGACGCTGGACCTGTCCTACGAGCGGATGCTCACGGGGCTGCAGGAGACCAGGCGCCACCTCGCCGACGTGGTGACGGAGCGCACCTCGCTGGAGCGCCAGATCGCCGCCGGCCGGGCCGAGGCCGAGCGGGCCGAGAACGATGCGCGCCTGGCCATCCGCTCCGACCGCGAGGACCTCGCCCGCGCCGCCCTGGCGCACAAGCAGGCGGCCCTGGCCAAGCTCGACACGCTGGCCCAGGCCCGCAACGCCATCGCGGCGCAGGCCGACAAGCTCATCGAGTACCAGTCCAAGCTCGAAGCCAGGATCGAGCAGTTCCGCAACCAGAAAGAGGTGATGAAGAGCACCTATGCCGCGGCGCAGGCCCAGGTGCGGGTGACCGAATCGCTGACGGGCATCGGCTCCGACCTCGGCAATGTCGGCGGCGCCCTGCAGCGGGCCCAGGACAAGGTCGAGGGCATGCAGGCCCGGGCCGGGGCGATGGAGGGCATGCTCGAGGCCGGGATCCTGACCGACCCGCTCGACCCCAGGAGCGCCACCGACCACGAGCTCGACAAGCTGCGCGCAACCGGCGCCATCGACGCCGACATGGCGCGCCTGAAGGCCGAGCTCGGCGGCGAGACCGGGGGCAAGGCGCTGCCGGCGCCCTGAAGCCGCGTCCCCTCCGTCCGGGCCGCGCGCGGGTCGCGGTTGCGTCCTTCGGCGCGGCGACGCCCCGTGTCACCCGACTGGTCCGTCCGGCGGGCAATCCTGCCCGGCCTTCGCATGGCTGCCGTCGCCATCCGCGGCCGCGGCGACGCGCCCCTGCCGGGAAAAACGGCGCCCTGCCCACAAGTTCACCCTGGAATGCCTCCAAAGCGCAATTGACTCGCCGCAGGTCTTTTGATCGATTGGTCAAAATCAACGAGGACTTGCAGAGATCCGGCATGCGCTCCGGGGGAGCGGCGAACGGTTCGGGCGCGTCGCGCCCGGGCCGGTCGAGGCGCATGCGGAAAAGCGTCGTCCGCGGAAGCGGGCCCTTCTCAAGGTCGCAGGCGACGTGTCATGCTCAATCCAGGCGCGACTGCGGAGCGCCTCGTCCAGACGAGAACAAGAACGGGAGTGTCCTTCATGAAATCGATGCTGATGGGTCTGGCGCTCGCGCTGGCCGCCGCGACGTCGGCCATGGCTGCCGACAAGGGCCCGGCGGTGATCTACGACATGGGCGGCAAGTTCGACAAATCCTTCAACGAGGCGGCCTATAACGGCGCAGAGCGCTGGAAGAAGGAGAGCGGCAAGACCTATCGCGAGTTCGAGATCACCAACGCCTCGCAGCGCGAGCAGGCCCTGAGCCGCTTCGCCCGCGACGGCAACAACCCGATCGTCGTGCTCGGCTTCGCCTATGAGGACGCGGTCAAGGCGGTGGCGCCGAAATTCCCCAAGACCAGCTTCGCGATCGTCGACATGGTGGTCGACCTGCCCAACGTCGCCTCCTACGTCTTCAAGGAGCAGGAGGGCTCCTATCTCGTCGGCCTGCTGGCGGCCAAGACCTCGAAGACCGGCACGGTCGGCTTCGTCGGCGGCATGGACATCCCGCTGATCCGCAAGTTCGCCTGCGGCTATGTCCAGGGCGCCAAGGCCGGCAATGCCGCGATCAAGGTCATCCAGAACATGACCGGCACCACGCCGGCCGCCTGGAACGACCCGGGCCGCGGCTCGGAGCTGGCCAAGGCGCAGATCGCCCAGGGCGCCGACATCGTCTACGCCGCCGCCGGCCAGACCGGGCTCGGCGTGCTGCAGGCGGCCGCCGACGGCGGCAAGCTCGGCATCGGCGTCGATTCCAACCAGAACCCGCTCTATCCCGGCAAGGTGCTGACCTCGATGGTGAAGCGGGTGGACGAGGCGACCTACCAGGCCTTCGACACCGGCACCAAGGGCACGTTCAAGCCCGGCATCCAGGACCTCGGCCTGAAGGAAGGCGGCGTCGACTACGCCATGGACGACAACAACAAGGCCCTGGTGACCGCCGAGGCCAAGGCGGCGGTGGAGGCGGCCAAGGCCGACATCATCGCCGGCAAGACCCAGGTGCACGACTACATGTCGGACAATGCCTGCCCGGTGAACTGAAGCCGTCGCCACGGAGACGGACCGACCGGGCGGCGCGGGGGAACGGTCGCCGGCGCAGCATGCGCCGGCAGCCGGCCATGCGCGACGGCCTCGGTCGTCCGCCCGCCTCGCCGCCCCATCGCCCGCCGATCCGGAGAGCTGAGCCATGGCGAGCGCCATCGAACTGCGCAAGATCGACAAGAGCTTCGGCCCGGTGCACGCCAACAGGGCCATCGACCTCGCGGTCGAGCGGGGCACGATCCACGGCATCGTCGGCGAGAACGGCGCCGGCAAGTCGACGCTGATGTCGATCCTCTACGGCTTCTACGAAGCCGATTCGGGCGAGATCTTCGTCGGCGGCGAGAAGAAGGCCATCCGCTCCTCGCAGGACGCCATCGCCGCCGGCATCGGCATGGTGCACCAGCACTTCATGCTGGTCGACCCGTTCACCGTGCTGGAGAACGTCATGCTCGGCGCCGAGGGCGGGGCGCTGCTCGCCCGCGGGCAGGCCAAGGCCCGGGCCGAGCTGACGCGCCTGGAGGCCGCCTACCACCTCGACGTCGATCCCGACGCTGTGGTCGGCGAGCTCGCCGTCGGCAGCCAGCAGCGGGTCGAGATCCTCAAGGCGCTCTACCGCGGCGCCGACATCCTGATCCTGGACGAGCCGACCGGCGTGCTGACGCCGGCGGAGGCCGACCAGCTCTTCGAGATCCTGAAAGTCCTGAAGGCGCAGGGCAAGACGGTGCTCCTGATCACCCACAAGCTGCGCGAGATCATGGCCGTCACGGACCGCGTCTCGGTCATGCGCCGCGGCGAGATGGTGGCGACGCTGGAGACCGCCCGCACCAACCCCGCCGAGCTCGCCGAGCTGATGGTCGGGCGGCGCGTGCTGCTGCGGGTCGACAAGAAGCCGGCCCAGCCCGGGCGCACGGTGCTCTCCGTGGAGACCCTCACCCTGCGCGACGAGAAGGGCGTGGCGCGGGTGGAGAATGTCAGCTTCACGGTGCGGGCCGGCGAGATCGTCGGCATCGCCGGCGTCGCCGGCAACGGCCAGTCCGAGGTGCTGGAGGCGATCGCCGGCATCCGCCAGCCCTCCGAGGGCCGCATCCTGATTGACGGCCGCGACATGGCCGCAGCCGACCCCGGCGCGCTGCGCAAGGCCGGGCTCGCCCATGTGCCGGAGGACCGGCTGCGCATGGGGCTGGTCAAGGCCTTCGCCGCCTATGAGAGCGCCATCCTCGGCTATCACGACGACCCGGCGCTGGGACGCGGCCCCTTCCTCGACCAGGGCCGGATGATCGCCGACCTCGCGGCCAAGATGCACAAATACGATGTCCGGCCCCAGGATCCACGGCTCAAGACCGCCAATTTCTCCGGTGGCAACGCCCAGAAGATCGTGCTGGCGCGCGAGATCGAGCGCGACCCCGAGCTCCTGATCGTCGGCCAGCCGACGCGCGGCGTCGACATCGGCGCCATCGAGTTCATCCACCGCCAGCTCCTGGCGATGCGCGACGCGGGCAAGGCGATCCTGCTGGTCTCGGTCGAGCTGGAGGAGGTGATGGCGCTCTCCGACCGCATCCTGGTGATGTGCGCCGGCCGCATCTCCGGCGAATGCCCGGCCGAGCGGGCCGACGAGCAGCGCCTCGGCCTCCTGATGGCCGGGGTGATGGAGCAGGCGGCATGACCGGCGCAAGCGAGCTGCCGCGCTGGGCCGACGTGATCCTGCTGCCGCTGATCAACGTCGCCGCCGCCTTCCTGGCCTCGGGCCTGGTGGTGCTGATCATCGGCGAGAACCCGCTGGAGGCGGTGTCGATCCTGATCCAGGGCGCCTTCGGCTATGCCGAGGGCATCGGCTTCACCCTGTTCTACGCCACCAACTTCATCTTCACGGGCCTGGCCGTGGCGGTGGCCTTCCATGCCGGCCTGTTCAACATCGGCGGCGACGGCCAGGCCTATGTCGCCGGCCTCGGCCTGGCGCTGGCGTGCCTGGCCATGCCCGGCATGCCCTTCCTGGTGGTGCTGCCGGTGGCGGTCCTGGCCTCGATGCTGTTCGGCGCGGCCTGGGCCTTCATCCCCGCCTATCTCCAGGCCAGGCGCGGCAGCCATGTCGTGATCACCACGATCATGTTCAACTTCATCGCCTCGGCGCTGATGGTCTACCTCCTGGTCGACGTGCTGAAGCCCGCCGGCAGCATGAACCCGGAATCGGCGCAGTTCCCGCCGAACACCGTGCTGCCGATGATCCACGACCTGTGGAAGCCCTTCGGCTTCGACCTGGAGTTCACCCGGCTCAACATCTCCTTCGTGCTGGCGCTGGTCGCCGCAGTGGCTGTGTGGGCGCTGATCTGGAAGACGCGGCTCGGCTACGAGATCCGCACCGTCGGGCACAATCCGGTGGCGGCGGTCTATGCCGGCATCTCGCCGGCGCGCATCACCATCATCGCCATGCTCCTGTCGGGCGGCATCGCCGGGCTGATGTCGGTCAACGTGCTGATGGGCGACCAGCAGCGCCTGGTGCTCGACTATACCGCCGGCGCCGGCTTCGTCGGCATCGCCGTGGCGCTGATGGGGCGCTCCCACCCCTTCGGCATCGTGCTGGCCTCGATCCTGTTCGGCGCGCTCTACCAGGGCGGGGCCGAGCTCGCCTTCGAGAAGCCGAACATCAACCGCGACATGATCGTGGTCATCCAGGGCATGGTGATCCTGTTCGCGGGGGCGCTGGAGCACATGTTCAAGCCGCAGCTCGCCGCGCTCCTCGCCCGCCTGCGCCGCCCGCGGATCGCGAGGGCCTGAGATGGAGTTCCTCGACCAGCTCCCGGTGATCCTCGCCTCGACCGTGCGGCTCTCGGCGCCGCTGATCTTCTGCTGCCTCGCCGGCCTCTATTCCGAGCGCTCGGGCGTGGTCGATATCGGCCTGGAAGGCAAAATGCTCGCCGCGGCCTTCGCCGCCGGCGTGGTCGCCGCCACCTGGGGCTCGGCCTGGCTCGGCCTGGCCGCGGCCATCGTCGCGGCGATCGTGTTCTCGCTGATCCACGGCGTCTCCGCCATCTCCTACCGCGGCAACCAGATCGTCTCGGGGGTGGCCATCAACATGCTGGCGCTGGGGCTGACCGCCCTGCTCGGCAATGTCTGGTACGGCCAGGGCGGGCGCACGCCGACGCTCTCCGGCGCCGCGCGCTTCGAGCCGATCACGCTGCCCTTCGCCGAGGCCCTGCGCCCGGTGCCGCTGGTCGGCCGCCTCTATGCGGAGGTGCTCTCGGGCCACAACATCCTGGTCTATGTCGCGGTGGCGTGCGTGCCGCTGACCGCCTGGGTGGTGTACCGGACGCGGTTCGGCCTGCGCCTGCGCGCCGTCGGCGAGAATCCGGCCGCCGCCGACACCGCCGGCATCTCGGTGGCCTGGCTACGCTACCGGGCGGTGCTGATCTGCGGCGTGCTCACGGGCCTGGCCGGCGCCTATCTCTCCATCGCCCAGTCCGCCGCCTTCGTGCCCAACATGACCGCCGGCAAGGGCTTCATGGCGCTGGCGGCGCTGATCTTCGCCAAATGGCGGCCCTGGCCCTCGCTCGGCGCCTGCCTCCTGTTCGGCTTCCTCGACGCCTTCGCCATCCAGATGCAGGGCAAGAGCCTGCCGCTGATCGGCGCGGTGCCGGTGCAGCTCATCCTCGCCCTGCCCTATATCCTCACCGTGGTGCTGCTCGCAGGGTTCATCGGCTCGGCGACGCCGCCGAGGGCCTCGGGCACCCCTTATGTGAAGGAGCGCTGATGGGCGGTCTCAACGAGCTGTTCGAGGCCGCCAGGGCGGTGCGCGAGCGGGCCCACGCCCCCTATTCCCGCTTCAAGGTCGGGGCGGCGATCCGGGCGCGGTCCGGCCGCATCCATGCGGGCTGCAACGTGGAGAACGCCGCCTATCCCGTCGGCGCCTGCGCCGAGGGCGGCGCCATCTCGGCGATGGTGGCGGGCGGCGACGTCGCGATCGCCGAGATCCTGGTGCTGGGCTGGAACGATGCGAACCCGGATGCGCCCGGCCTGACCACGCCGTGCGGGGGCTGCCGCCAGCGCATCCGCGAGTTCGCCGCGCCCTCGACGCCGGTGCACGTCGCCGGGCCGGAGGGCATCCGCCGCAGCTTCACGCTGGAGGAGCTCCTGCCGGCGAGCTTCGGGCCGGAGAACCTCGAGGGCTGAGCGCGGGCCTATTTCAGGCCCATCACCGAGATCATGGCCGGGCCCATGATCACCACGAACAGCACCGGCAGGAAGAACACGATCATCGGCACGGTCAGCATCGGCGGCAGGGCGGCGGCCTTCTTCTCCGCCTCCATCATCCGCATGTCGCGATTCTCCTGGGCGAGGACGCGCAGGGTGTGGCCGAGCGGCGTGCCGTAGCGCTCCGACTGGACCAGCGCCGTCGTCACCGCCTTGACGCCGTCGAGGCCGGTGCGGGCGGCGAGGTTCTCGAAGGCCTGGCGACGGTCGGGCAGATAGGACAGCTCGGCCGTGGTGACGCCGAGCTCCTCGGCCAGCGGAACGGACGCGGTGGCGACCTCGCCGCTGACCTTGCGGAAGGCATGCTCGATCGACATGCCGGATTCCACGCAGATCAGGAGAAGGTCGAGCGCGTCGGGCCAGGCCCGGCGGATCGAGAGCTGGCGCTTCTGCACCGAGTTCTTCAGGAACAGCTCCGGCGCCTTGACGCCGATATAGGCGACGCCGATGCAGATCGCGACCTTGAACAGCGGCGGGAAGGCGAGATTGACCAGGACGAAGAGATAGAGGAGCGAAAGGGCGAGCAGGGCCAGCGGGGTCACGGCCCGGAACACCAGGAAGGTCCACATCGCCGCGGGCGAGCGATAGCCCGCCATCGTCAGGCGGGCGCGCGCATCCTCGGTGCCGAGCCAGCGCGACAGGTTGAAGATGTCGACGACCCGCTTCATCGTCGCGTTCTGCGCCTGGCGCAGGGAGACGGCGTCGCCCTTGGCGGCGCGCTCGCGTTCGCGGGCCCGGATCTTCGAGCGCTCCAGCGCCACATTGTTCATGCGGCGCAGCAACCCGTCGTTCTGCATGACCGGCATCGCCAGCGTGAGCACCGTCGCCGCCGCCGCAATGGCGATCAGGATGGTGGTCAGGAGGCGCGGGTCGTGGATCACCCGCAGGATGAGAAGGACGATGTCATGTGCGATCTCCACCATGTCCCTCGCCTCAGAAATCGAAACTGATCATCTTGCGCATCACGAAGATGCCGGATGCCATCCAGAGGGCACAGCACACCAGCATGATGTTGCCCGTGTCGGTCTGCCACAGCAGGGCGATGTAGGCCGGCGTCGTGAGGTAGACGAGCAGCATGACCACGAGGGGCAGCGCGCCGATGATGCTGGCCGAAGCCTTGGCCTCGGTCGACACCGCCTTGATCTTGGCCCGCATCTTCTTGCGCTCGCGCAGCACCTTGGAGAGGTTGCCGAGGGCCTCGGAAAGATTGCCGCCGGACTTCTGCTGGACGCCGATGACGATGCCGAAGAAATTCGCCTCCGCGCAGGGCATGCGCTCGTAGATGCGCTGCACCGCTTCGCCGACGGGGATGCCGAGCGTCTGGGTCTCGATCACGTAGCGGAACTCGCCCTTGACCGGCTCTGCCGTCTCGCCGGCGACGATGCGCAGGCAGTCGCCGAGCGGCAGCCCGGCCTTGACGCCGCGCACCACCACGTCGAGCGCATTGGGAAACTCTTCGGTGAAGGCCTTGAGGCGCTTGTTGCGGCGGCGCCGGAGATACCAGCGCGGCAGGCCGAGGCCGCCGACGAGGAAGGCGATGCCGGTCGTGATCAGGGAATGGGTGATGAAGAAGGTGGCCAGGGCCAGCAGCACCGCGCAGACGACGGAGACGATGGCGAAGGTCCGCTTCGTCCAGGTCAGGCCGGCCTGCTCGATCTGCACCGACAGGGGCGGCGATTTGGCCCGCTTCTGCTTCTCGTCGAGCTCCTTCAGCGACTGCAGGACCTGGTCGCGCTTGGAGACCTCGACGACGCGGGCCGCGCGCTTGCTGCGCTCCGGCCCCTGGACGGCCTTCTGGCGCTTCTCCGCCCGGACCTGGCCGGAGAGCACGGGATAGAGGAAGACATAGCGACCGCCCCGACCGCGACCGTCACCAAGAAGACGAAGGCGAGGCCCTGCAGGCTCACCCGCGGCAGCAGGCCCTCGATCGCCGGAAGGGAAAGATCCATCGCGCTCACTCCATCCTTCGGGGCGCTAGTGCGCCGCCTCGATCTCGGCGGCGTCGAGGGCGGCGGCCAGCCGCTTCTCCTCGCCGTAGTAGCGCGCCCGCTCCCAGAAGCGCGGACGGCCGATGCCGGTCGAGCGGTGACGGCCGATCAGCCGGCCATTGGGGTCCTCGCCGATGAGGTCGTAGACGAACAGGTCCTGGGTGGTGATCACGTCGCCCTCCATGCCCATCACCTCGGTGATGTGGGTGATGCGGCGCGAGCCGTCGCGCAGGCGCGCCGCCTGGATGATGACGTCGATCGAGGTGGTCATCATCTCGCGGATGGTGCGCGAGGGCAGCGCGAATCCGCCCATGGTGATCATGGATTCGATGCGCGACAGGCATTCGCGCGGGCTGTTGGCGTGCAGCGTGCCCATCGAGCCGTCATGGCCGGTGTTCATCGCCTGCAGCAGGTCGAAGGCCTCGGGGCCGCGGACCTCGCCGACGATGATCCGCTCGGGACGCATGCGCAGGCAGTTGCGGACGAGGTCGCGCATGGTGACGGCGCCGCTGCCCTCCAGGTTCGGCGGCCGGGTCTCCAGGCGCACGGTGTGCGGCTGCTGCAGCTGCAGCTCGGCGGCGTCCTCGCAGGTGATGACGCGCTCGTCGTTGTCGATATAGTTGGTCAGGCAGTTGAGCAGCGTGGTCTTGCCCGAGCCCGTGCCGCCGGAGATGACCACGTTGCAGCGCACGCGGCCGATGATCTTCAGGATCTCGCCGCCCTCGGGCGAGATGGCGCCGAACTTGATCAGCTGATCGAGCGTCAGCTTCTCCTTCTTGAACTTGCGGATGGTGAGCGCCGGCCCGTCGATCGCCAGCGGCGGGGCGATGACGTTGACGCGCGAGCCGTCGGGCAGGCGGGCGTCGCAGATGGGCGAGGACTCGTCGACGCGGCGCCCGACCTGGCTGACGATGCGCTGGCAGATGTTCATCAGCTGCGCATTGTCGCGGAAGCGCACGTTGGTGAGCTGGATCTTGCCGCCGACCTCGATATAAGTCCGGCCGGCGCCGTTGACCATGATGTCGGCAATGTCGTCGCGCGAGAGCAGCGGCTCGAGCGGCCCGTATCCGAGGACGTCGTTGCAGATGTCGTCGAGCAGCTCCTCCTGCTCGGCGATCGACATCACGATGTTCTTGATGCCGATGATCTCGTTGACGATGTCGCGGATCTCTTCGCGCGCGCTGTCGCCGTCGAGCTTGGCGAGCTGCGACAGATCGATCGCGTCGATCAGCGCGCCGAAGACCATGCTCTTGGTTTCGTAATATTTGTCGGACTTGCGGGTCTCGACCGGTACGGCCTCCGATGGGCGGACGGGCGACGACGCAGCCTTCGCCGGCGAGGACGCAGGCGTCCGCGCCGCGGCATCCGGCGCCCCGAAACCCGGTGCCGGCACCGGACCGACATTGCCACGCTTACCAAACATCCCGCCTCACTCCGCCAATCCTGGTGTCAACCCGGTTCAGGCCTTCCTGCGCTGCAGCTTCGAGAAGATCGGGGCGAGCAGGCTGCGGCGAGCCCGGCGCGCCTCGGTGCGCCCGCTGACGTGCTGGGCGATGGACACGAACAATTCGGCCGGCTTCGAGCCGCCGCTGATCTCCGCGATCATCTGGCCGTTGTTCGAGGCCGTGCCGAACAGGGCCGGCTCGAAGGGGATGGCGGCGATCAGATCGGTCTCGAGGTTCTTGGCGAAGTCGGCCGCCTTGATCTCGGGACGCTTGGGCACGCCGACCATGTTGAGCACCAGCCTGGGCGGCGCGTCGTGCTGGCGCATCTGCTTCATCAGGTCGATCAGGTTCTTGGCGTTGCGCAGGCTGGCGAGATCGGGCGTGGCGACGATGACGATCTGGTCCGCGCTGGCGAGAACCCGTCGCGACCAGGCCGACCAGACATGCGGAACGTCGAGGACCACGCTGGGCACGCTGGCGCGCAGGATGTCGAGGACCGCGTCGAAGCCGTCCTCGCCCACATCGTAGGGCCGCTCCAGCGTCGAGGGCGCCGCCAGCAGGCTGAGATGGTCGGTACACTTCGACAGGAGGCGGTCGACCAGCCCGGAATCGACCCGGTCGGGCGCGAAGACGATGTCGGCGATGCCCTGGGGCGGGTCCTGGTTGAAGTCGAGGCCCGCGGTGCCGAAGGGCAGGTCCATGTCGACGATGACCGCGTCCTGCCCGACGGTCTTGGCCACCGCCCAGGCAACGTTGTGGCAGACGGTCGAGGCGCCGACGCCGCCCTTGGCGCCGACGAAGGCGAGGGTCCGCCCGACGGGATCGGAGCCCGGGGTGTGGAAGAGGTCGGAGAGCGAGCGCACCAGGGCGAGAGGCCCGACCGGAGCGATGATATATTCGCTGATGCCGCGGCGCATCAGCTCGCGGTAGAGCAGCACGTCGTTGATGTGGCCGATGATGACCACCTTGGTGCCGGGATCGCAGAACTCGGCCAGGCGGTCGAGGCCGGCGATCAGCTCGTCCCGGGTCTGGGTGTTCTCGATCAGGATGACGTTGGGCGTCGGCGCCGCGCGATAGGCCTCCGCCGCGGCCGCGACGCCGCCCATCTGGATCTTGACATGCGCCTTGTCCATACGCCGGTCGGCGGCCGCGGTCTGCACGACCTGCGCGAGATCGGAGGTCTCGCAGAAGGCCTGGAGCGACACGCGCGGCAGCGGCACGATCTGCGCGTCGCCCGGAGCGTGGGAAGAATGGGTGCCGGTGCTCATCGTCTGGTCCTCACTGGCCCACGCCGGTATTGATCTTTTCCTTGCCCTCGTCGGGATAGATCGTGGCAGTCGCCTGGCCCTGGCCGTACTTGCTCATGACCGTGACGCGCCTGACGGCGCTGCTCGGCCCTTCCGGACGGGCGCGAACGAGGTCGAGCGGGTCGGCCACTTGCTTGGCGAGGGTGTTCTGGGTGGCGCAGCCGAAGTTCTCCCAGGGCTGGGCGCGATTGTTCCAGCCGCTCAGCGTGCCGTTATACTCGGCGATATCGTCCGGCCATTGGCCGCAGGGGCCCTCCACCTGCGCCTGGAGGCGGGTGAAGGCGAGCTTCACCGGCGCGATCGCCTCGGGGTCGTCGGGCCGGTAGGAGCCGGTGCGGGCCGAGGTGACGCCGGCCGAGGCGAGCGCCTCGCGGATGCCCTGCCCGGCCCGGCGGGCGGTGGGGTCGGTGGTCGGGAAGCCGATCAGCAGCGGCCCCTCGCCGCTGCGCCGGTACTCGGCCGCGAAGGCCCGGACGTCGGCCATCTGCCGGGCGCCGATATGGCCGCTGCCGCCGGCCAGGAAGATGTCGATCGAGCGGCTGCCATGGTTGAGCACGATGGGGTGGACCTGGGTGTAGGTCGGGTCCGGCGGGCCGACGACGCGGTTGGTCGGCGCGCAGGCGGCGAGCGTGAGGGCGAGCAGGCCGGCCGCGGCGCACGGTCCGGGGACGATCCGGGTCCTGCGGCGGGCGGAGGAAAGAACCGACATGGGGGATCTCCGGAGACGGACCGATCAGTCCACAGTGAAGCCGTAGCGTCCGGCGAGCTTGCCGGTCGGGGCGGGCGCGCCGCGCACGCCGTAGATCTTGTTGAAGCGCCCGAGCAGGAAGGTCGAGGGATCCGAGGCGTCGGTGAAGCCGTCGCTCGGCAGGGCGATGTCCTTGCGGTCGACCGCCTTGGCGAGATAGGGCGTGACCATGATCATCAGCTCGGTGTTGTCGCGCTGGTAGTCACGCGAGCGGAAGAGCTGGCCGAGGATCGGGATGTTCATCAGCCCCGGCGTGCCGTTGACCACCTGCTTGGTGTTCTGCTGGATCATGCCGGCCATGACAAGCGAGGCGCCGGAGGCGAGCTCGACCGTGGTGTCGGCGCGACGCACGGTGAAGGCAGGGATCACGGCGCCGTCGGTGGTGGTGAAGGTGTTCTTGTTGTCGATGTCGGAGACTTCGGTGCCGACCTTCAGGCTGATGCGGCCCTCGTTCAGCACCACCGGCGTGAAGGTGAGCCCGACGCCGAACTGCTTGTAGGTGTAGCCGGTCTGGCAGATCGGCACGCCGCCCGCGGTCGCCGGCGTGCAGCTCGAGCTGGTCAGGATGGGGAACTCGCCGCCGGCCAGGAACTTGGCGGATTCGCCGGAGATGGCGGTCAGCGTCGGCTCGGCCAGGGTGCGCAGCACGTTGGCGCGCTCGAAGGCCCGAATCGTCGCATTGAAGTTGGAATTGCCGATCGAGGCCGTGTTGCTGGCGATCGGCCCGGCGAGGCCGAAGGGATTGGAGGTCGAGAAGGTGAAGGTTCCGCTGTTGTTGCCGCCGGCGAGGTCGATGCCGAGCTGCTTGAGGATCTGGCGCTGCACCTCGGCCACCGTCACCTTCAGCATGACCTGCTCGCGGGCGCGGATCGAGATGGAGTTGGCGACGGCGCCGTCCTTGCCGAGGAACTGGGAGGCGATGGCCACCGCCCGCGACGCATCGTCGGCGGAATTGACGTAGCCGCTGAGCAGCACGCCCTCGTTGAGCTGGCGCACCACGATCTCGCTGCCGGGCACCGCCTCCTGGATCGCCCGGGCGATCGGGCTGATGTCGCGCTGGACGTTGATGTCGAGCGCGCTCATCTGGTTGCCGGCCAGGTCCATGAACACCAGGGTGGTCTGGCCGACGCCCGCGGCGGTGACGAAGACCTTGCGGGCCGAGCGCACCACCGCGTTGGCGACCTGCGGGTTGGCGACGAACACTTCCTTGGCATCGCGCGGCAGGTCGACGATGATCGACTTGCCGAGGCCGATGTCGACGCGGCGCGTGGTCTCGCCTTCGCCGGCGCCGATGCGCAGATTGGTCTGGGCCGCCGCCGGCGCGGCGGCGAGGCCGCCGGCCAGGAGCGCCGCCGCCAAGATCAGGACCAGGCGCATCGCCCGCCCTTGGCGTCCGCGGTTGTGTCCTTGGGACAACATGGCTTTCTTCTCCTGATCGGCGAACATCGGTCAGCGGGGCGCAGCGTTGGTGATGCCGTAGCGCACGACGGTGCCAGCCCCCATGACGCCCTGGCCGGTCTCGGGCGTGGCGGCGCCTTCGAGCCCGGTCGGGTTGGCGTCGGCGAGCGGGCGGAGCGAGAGGGAGATCGACCCCATCTCCTTGCCCAGGGCGAGCACCTCGGTCTGCGGCGGCGTGAGCTCGAGCGTCGCCGTCGAGCCGGCGATGACCTTCTGGCCGTCCTGCTCCTCGAAGTTCTGGTCGATGGCGAGAACGCGGACGTTGCGCAGGATGATCTCGCTGGTCCAGGCGTCGACGCCGGTCTGCTTGGTGGTCTCGGGATCGCGCCGCGTCAGGATCACGTCGACGCGGTCGTTGGGCAGGATGAAGCCGCCCACGGCGGTGTCGACCGCGATCTTGGTGGCGACGGCCCGCATGCCCGCGGGCAGGATGGCGGAGAGGAAGCCGGCGCTGTTGGCCTTGACCAGCTTCTGGGCGCGCAGCGGCTCGCCGGCGACGAAAGGCGTGCGGACGATGGCGCCCTTCCAGGTCTCCATGGCGGCAGGGTCGTTCTTGTCGGTGATGTAGGTCGGGCCGATCGAGGCCTCCGGCCAGTCCTGCCAGCGCATGTCGCGCGGGCCAAGGGCGGTGCCGACATTGATGTCGCTGGCCGCGACCAGGACCTTGGTGGCGGCCACCGGCGCGGGCGGGGCCACGGCCAGCGGCACGGGCGCCGGGTTGGAGGCGAGATAGACGTAGCCAGCCCCACCGGCCGCGGCGAGCGCAATCAGCAAGACGGCGACTTGCGCGGTTTTCATCAGCTTGAACCCTATCGGCCGCGGCGGACTTGCCGCTGATGGGCCGATTGGATCAGCGAAAGGTCAATTCATGGTTAACGAGATGTATCTAGGTGTTCTTTTCCGGCTCAGGCCCCCAACGCCTGCATCCAGCCGGTTTCCGGGTAGATGATGAGCGCCGCGATTGCGAGGGCGATGCCGTAGGGGACGCCGGTCTTGGTGTCGTGCAGTCGCGCGATCCAGGCATGCCGCGCCGCGAATCGCGGCAGCGGCAGCGCGCGCATCTGCAGCAGACCCAGCGTGAGCAAGCCGCCCAGCGCCGATCCGATCAGAAGATACATCAGGACATGGTCGAAGCCGAACCACAGGGCCGTGGCTGCCGCCATCTTGGCGTCGCCGCCGCCGATCCAGCCGAAGGCGAAGCAGGCGAAGGCCGCCACCAGCACCAGGGCGCCGGCGGCCAGGTGCCAGCCGATCTCGGCCGGTGCCATGCCGGTGACGAGGGCCACCCCGAAGAAGGCCAGGGCGAGGCCGACGGTGACGCGGTTCGGGATGGTCATGCGCAGGAGGTCGGACACGGCGGCGTAGACCACCAGAGCCGGAAAGACGAGAAGGATCAGAAGCTGGCTCATGACATGCCCTGAAGCGTTTTGCGACTTGACGGACTCGCCGGGACTCGCAAAGGCGCGTCGAAACAAGGAGTGGGAGCAAAGCGGCGTTTCCGCCCGACCACGCTTTGCTGCAGAAGAGGCGGATCGCCGGGGCGGCACTATCGCGCCGGATGCTTTCGACGGGGTAAACGCCGCCGGCAAACGCGCAAGGCGCCGACGGTCGCGGCGCCTTGCGAGAGAGGACGGAGGTCCGTGGCCGGCCGGGCCGCGGGAGGCCAGGCCTCCCGCAGGCCGCAGGTCAGTTCAGGTTGGCAGCGATGTTGCTGAACTTGTTGGTCAGGTTGGTGCCGACCAGCGTCATGGCGCCGATGGCGACCACGGCGATCAGGGCCGCGATCAGGCCGTACTCGATGGCGGTGGCGCCGTTCTCGTCCTTCACGAAACGTGCAAGCAGGGTGGTCATGGGCAGAGGCTCCAGGGGAATCCGACGGTTCGAAGATGCCGCGCCGCCGGAGCCTCGCGACGGCGAGGCTTCGGCGGCCGGGCCGGCGGGAGGCGCCGCCTCCCGGACGGTTGGCTTACTTGAGGTTGGCGGCGATGTTGCTGAACTTGTTGGTCAGGTTGGTGCCGACCAGCGTCATGGCGCCGATGGCGACGACGGCGATGAGGGCCGCGATCAGGCCGTACTCGATGGCAGTGGCGCCGCTCTCGTCCTTCACGAAACGAGCGAAGAGGGTGTTCATGGGGGGGCTCCAGTTGTTGTTCGACAGTTTGGTGTTCTCCCGACCGCTCGTACTGCCGATCAGTGGAACTGGCGATGACCATACGCACCAAGCGTTGCAGCAAGGTTAATCCGGGCGCCGACAATTCTAAGAGATGCCAAAATATACGAGATGGTTAAGATTGTGTTCTACGATTTATCCAAGCAGATATGAGTTATACATGCACATGGTCCGATATTTTGTTTGCTTAATAAATGATGACTTCAAACAATAGGAAAGGTCCTGATTTCGATCTCCGCCGCATCCACGAAAGGTGTCGCGGCCGTTGACCGGGTGCGTCGGCAAGCAGAAGGCCCCCGGCGCGCCGGTGGAGCCGCTTCCCGCACCGCGATCGAGGCGCCGACGCTTTGGAGCATGCCTTGCAGCCGGCCGTGCGCCGCACACAGGACGGTGAAACGCGTTCCCTGCGTCCGGGCGGCTCCTGCTATCGAACGCGCATGCCCGCGCTTGCGCTGGAGTGGTCCCTGAGCCGAGAGGTCTTCAGGGTCTCTCTCCGGCGGCATCTTCCGGGGAGCGTTTCGCAGAATGTGCGCGCCCGTCCTGCGGGGGTGCGCAGAAATCCGCCTCGGAGGCGCTGTTTCACGACGCCGCGTAACCGATTCTCAAAACTTCGTCCGCAGAGTGCGCGCCGTTCGCGACGGGTCCCGGGCGGGACGGGCGAGCAGGAGCGGATATCACGGTGACCAGCGAACGCCTGCGCGGAGCGGCCCTGCCCAAGCGCTTCCGGCGCGACCAGTCGGGCGCGACGGCAGTCGAGTTCGGCTTCGTCGCCATGCCCTTCTTCGCGCTGATCTTCGCCATCGTCGAGATCTCGCTGACCTTCTTCACCAACCAGGTGCTCGAGACGGCGGTGCAGGACGCGGCCCGCCAGATCATGACCGGCCAGTCGCGCTCGAACAATTCGTCCACCGCAGCCAACAATACGCAGATGGCGAACTTCAAGTCGCTGATCTGCGCCAAGATCAACAGCGCCTTCATCGATTGCACCAAGCTGCAGGTCGACGTGGAGACCTATACGACCTTCGCCGCCGCCAACACCGGCGAGCCGATCGCCGGCGGCAAGATCGCCTGGACCCCCGGCTACCAGACCGGCAATCCCGGCGACATCGTCGTGGTGCGGGCCATCTATCCCATGCCGACCTACACCAATTTCTACGGCGTGGGCCTTGCCAATCTCAGCGACGGCACCCGGCTCCTGATGGCGACCGCGGTGTTCCGTACGGAGCCGTTCAAATGAGCGCCGCGCCGCCCGAACCCACGGCCGAGGCGCCCGGAGCCGCCCGGCGCCGCCATGGCCTGCCAAGCAGCATCTTCGAGCTCCGCCGACGGAGCGGGCTCGAAAATTCCGCAGAACATCAAAGTTCCGGCGGAGCTTCGCGGGTCGGAACCGCGCTCCGATCCACGAAACGCTGCCTGGGCCGTTTCGGCACCGGCGAGGGCGGCGTCGCCCTGGTCGAGTTCGCCATGGTGCTGCCGCTCCTGGTGCTGCTCTATGTCGGCGGCATCGCCGTGACCCAGGGCATCATGACCGACCGCAAGGTCATCCTGCTGGCACGCTCGCTCGGCGACATCGTGGCGCGCGGCACCACCATCACCGCCAGCGAGAGCACCGACGTGTTCAACGCCGCCAGCGCGGTGCTGGCCCCCTACAGCGCCGCGACGACCATCCTGCGCATGCGCGTCTCGAGCGTGCGCATCAACAACAAGGGCACGTCCTGCGTGGTGTGGTCGCTGTCGCCCAACAGCGGCTTTGCCCGCAGTCCCAAGGACAATGTCGACAGCACGGTGCCCGCGGACCTGCGCGCCAGCACCAGCTCGTTCCTGATCCTCTCGGAAGTGCAGTACGACTACACCCCGATCATCGGCGCCAGCCTGACCGGCGCGATCACCATGCACGAGACGCTGTTCCTCAAGCCGCGCCAGAGCGCCGAGGTGACGTCCTACAACCAGCCGACGGCCTCGACCACCGTCTGCCCGGATACCTGAACCCCGCCCGACGGGGATCGCGGTCAGAGGAAGGCCCGACCCGCCGCGGGCGGGGGGATGCGCAGATGCGCCGCCACCGTCGCGGCGATGTCGGCGAAGCCGTCGCGCCGGCCGATCGGCCCCGGCGCGATCCCGGGCCCGGCCACCAGCACCGGAACGTGCTCGCGTGTATGGTCCGTCCCCGTCCAGGTCGGGTCGCAGCCATGGTCGGCGGTGATCACCAGGAGGTCGCCCGGCCGCAGCCGGCCGGTGAGCTCGGGCAGGCGCCGGTCGAAGGCCTCCAGCGCCGCCGCATAGCCCGGCACGTCGCGGCGATGGCCGTAGAGCATGTCGAAGTCGACATAGTTGGCGAAGAGGAAGCCGCCCTCCGGCAGCCGGTCCATGGCGGCGAGGGTCTTGTCGACCAGCGCCATGTTGCCGGCGCCCTTCAGGATCTCGCCGGTGCCGCGATGGGCGAAGATGTCGCCGATCTTGCCGACGGTGATCACCGGCCGCCCTTCCCGCGCCAGGATGTCGAGGATGGTGTCGGCCGGCGGCGGCACGGCATAGTCGCGCCGGTTGGCGGTGCGCTCGAAGCCGGACGCCGCGTCGCCGAGGAAGGGACGGGCGATCACCCGGCCGATATCGAGGGCATCGACATGGCGGCGGACGATGACGCAGAGGGCCAGCAGCCGATCGAGCCCGAAGGCCTCCTCGTGCGCGGCGATCTGCAGCACGCTGTCGGTTGAGGTGTAGAAGATCGGCTTGCCGGTGGCGATGCTCTCGGCCCCGAGCTCGGCGATGATCTCGGTGCCCGAGGCATGCTTCTGGCCGAGCACCCCGGGCAGTCCGGCCTCGGCGGCGACGGCGGCGATCAGGCTCGGGGGAAAGCAGGGGACGGTGCTGGGGAAATAGCCCCAGTCGAACGGCACGGGGAAGCCGGCGATCTCCCAATGGCCGGACGGCGTGTCCTTGCCCTTGGAGCGCTCGACGGCATAGCCCCAGCGGCCCGGCCCGGCGGCGCCGGCGAGCCCCGGCGGCAGCCGCCCGGTCGAGGCCTCGGCCGCCCGGCCGAGGCCGAGGGCGACGAGATGGGGCAGGGCGAGCGGCCCGGCGCGCAGGCCCGCCCGGTCGGCCCGGCCGGCGGCGCAGGCCTCCGCGATATGGCCGAGCGTGTCGGCGCCGGCATCGCCATAGGCGTCGGCATCGGCGGCGGCGCCGATGCCGACGGAATCCATCACCAGGACGAAGGCGCGCGTCATGGGCGACCTCACGCTTCGATGCGCTGCAGGACGGGCGGCAGCGCCTCCGCCTCGCCGATGCTGCAGGCGGCCTGCAGGGCGGCGGTCGCCGCATCGGCGGCAGCTTCGCTGCGGGCATGGACGAGGGCGAGCGGGCGCTGCGCATCGACGGTGTCGCCCAGGGCCGCGAGCTCGGTGAAGCCGACGGCGTGATCGACCGGGTCTTGCGGCCGGGTGCGGCCGCCGCCGAGGGCGACGACGGCGAGGCCGACGGCCCGCGTGTCGATGGCGCCGATGCGGCCGCCTGCCGGCGCCGGCACCGGCCGCACCACCGGTGCGGCCTGGAGATGGCTGTCGGGGCGATCGAGGAGGTCGGCCGGGCCGCCCAGCGCCGCGACCATGCGGGCGAAGCGCTCGGCGGCCGCCCCGGACTCGTAGGCGCCCAGCATCGCCGTGCGGCCGTCCTCCGGGGTTCTCGCCAGCTTGCCGAGCACCAGCATCTCGGCGCCGAGCGCCAGCGTCACCTCGAGGAGGCGCGGGTCGCGCCGGGCACCGGTCAGGAAATCGATGGCGTTGCGCACCTCCACCGCATTGCCGGCGGCGCTGGCCAACGGCTGGTCCATGGCGGTGATCAGCGCCGTCGTGGGCAGGCCGGCGCCGGTGGCGACGCCGGCGATCGAGGCGGCGAGCTCGCGCGAGCCCTCCAGCGTCGGCATGAAGGCGCCGGAGCCGGTCTTGACGTCCATGACCAGGGCCTGCAGCCCCGCCGCCAGCTTCTTCGACAGGATCGAGGCGGTGATCAGCGGCACGGATTCGACCGTCGCCGTGACGTCGCGGACGGCGTAGACGGTCTTGTCCGCCGGCGCGAGGTCGGCGGTCTGGCCGATGATGGCGGCCCCGGCCTCGCGCACGACGCGGCGGAACAGGTCGCTGTCCGGCTGCGTGGCATAGCCGGGGATCGAATCGAGCTTGTCGAGCGTGCCGCCGGTATGGCCGAGGCCTCGGCCGGAGATCATCGGCACGAAGCCGCCGCAGGCCGCCACCGCCGGAGCGAGCATCAGGCTGACATTGTCGCCGACGCCGCCGGTGGAATGCTTGTCGAGCACCGGGCCGGGCAGGCCGAGGCCGCTCCAGTCCAGCACCGTGCCCGAATGGGTCATGGCTCGGGTGAAGGCGACGCGCTCGGCCATGCTCATGCCGCGGAAGAACACGGCCATGGCGAAGGCTGCCACCTGCGCATGGGTCACGGCGCCGGAGACGAGGCCGGCGACGAAGGCGCCGATCTCCTCCTCGCTCAGCGCCTCGCCGTCGCGCTTGCGGCGGATGATCTCCTGCGGCAGCACGCTCATGGCGCGAGCTCCGCCAGGAAGCCGCGGATCAGCGCCTGCATCTTCGCCACGCCCTTGAGTGCCACGGCCTTGGTCTGGGCGTGCGAGATGACTTCGCGCTCGTCCATGCCGGCGCCGTAATTGGTGGCCATGGCGACGGCCGCGACCCTGAGGCCGAGGCGGCGGGCCAGGATCACCTCCGGCACGGTCGACATGCCGACGAGGTCGGCGCCCATGATCCGCGCGGCGCGGATCTCGGCCGGGGTCTCGAAGCTCGGCCCGGAATACCAGGCATAGACGCCCTCCGGCAGGTCGAAGCCCGCCGCCCGCGCCGCCCGTGCCAGCTGCGCCCTGAGCCCGGGATCATAGGCATCGACCATGTTGACGAAGCGCGCATCCGAGGGATCGCCGATCAGCGGGTTGAGCCCGGTCCAGTTGATGTGGTCGGCGAGGGCGACGAGGCTGGCGGGCGCGATCTCCGGCTTGAGCGAGCCGCAGGAATTGGTCAGCAGCACCGTCGAGGCGCCGAGCAGGGCCAGCGTCTCCAGCGGCACGCGCATGGCGGCGGCATCGCCCTGCTCATAGTAATGGGCGCGGCCCTGGAACAGCGCGACGCGCCGGCCGGCGAGGCGCCCGACGACGAGGCGGCCGGCATGGCCGGTGACGCCGCTCGCCGGGAAATGCGGGATCGCGGCATAGGCCGTCGCCACGGCATCCTCGACTTCCTCGACCAGGGCGCCGAGGCCGGTGCCGAGGACGAGGCCGATCTCGACGGGCTCGACGCCCGCCGCGGCGCGGACGGCCTCGGCCGCCAGGCGCGAGGCCTGCGCCGAACGGGGATGCAGCAGCTCCGGTAAAAAACCCATGGCGCCTCTCGGTCCGGCCGCGGCCGGGCGACGGGACCGGCCGGAGCGGCCCCGCGACCATAGTGGCGCGGCGGCGCGTGTCAAAGCGCCGCCTGCCGGCCGCCGGAGCGGGACAGGACAACCTTCTCCATGGCGCCGGCCGCCCGGCTTTTCACAGCCGCCCGGCCGCTGCCCGATCTTCGGCCTTGCCTGCTTCCGGCCCAGCGTCCCATATGTTAAGGGAAGCGCGCCTTCGCAGCCAGCGAATGAGCTTGCGGCGGGAATATGACAGGCGGATAAAGGACTTTGACGCAATGGCGGATCGCCGCTCCAGTTACGATTTTGAAGCCCTCCTGGCCTGTGGGCGCGGCGAACTCTTCGGACCCGGCAATGCGCAGCTGCCGCTTCCGCCCATGCTGATGTTCGACGAGATCACCGAGATCGCCGAGGACGGCGGCGAGAACGGCAAGGGCCATGTGCGCGCGAGCCTCGCGGTGAAGCCGGACCTGTGGTTCTTCGCCTGCCACTTCAAGGGCGACCCCGTGATGCCCGGCTGCCTCGGCCTCGATGCCCTGTGGCAGCTCACCGGCTTCTTCCTCGGCTGGCTCGGCCTGCCCGGCCGCGGCCGGGCGCTCGGCGTCGGCGAGGTGAAGTTTTCCGATCAGGTCCTGCCCAGCGTCAGCCGGGTCGAGTACGGGGTCGATTTCAAGCGCGTGTTCAAGTCGAAGCTCGTGCTCGGCATCGCCGACGGCTGGCTGAAGGCCGACGGACGCCCCATCTACGAGGCCCGGGACATGCGGGTCGGCCTGTTCCAGGCCGCCTGATCCCGGGGTCCCGCCCCGGCGCGGGACCGATGTTCGAGATTTGAGACTTGCGAGATTTTGAGACTTGGAAGGGGCCCTCATGAGACGTGTGGTCGTCACCGGCATGGGCATCGTGTCCTCGATCGGCAACTCGACGCAGGAGGTTCTGGCCAGCCTGCGCGAGGCGAAATCGGGCATCGTCCGGGCAGAGGACTATGTCGCCCACGGCTTCCGCTGCCAGGTGCACGGCGCACCGACGCTCGATCCCACCGGCATCCTCGACCGCCGGGCGATGCGCTTCCACGGCGGCGGCAGCGCCTGGAACCATGTCGCCATGGACCAGGCGATCCGCGACGCCGGCCTGGAGGATGGCGACGTCTCCAACGAGCGCACCGGCATCATCATGGGCTCGGGCGGTCCCTCGACCAAGGTGATCGTCGAGGCGGCCGACAAGACCCGCGAATCCGGCTCGACCAAGAAGATCGGGCCCTTCGCGGTGCCGAAGGCGATGTCGTCCACCGCCTCGGCCACCCTCGCCACCTGGTTCAAGATCAAGGGCGTCAACTATTCCATCTCCTCGGCCTGCGCGACGTCCAACCATTGCATCGGCAACGCCTACGAGATGATCCAGTACGGCAAGCAGGACGTGATGTTCGCCGGCGGCTGCGAGGAGCTCGACTGGACGCTCTCGTGCCTGTTCGACGCCATGGGCGCCATGTCCTCCAAGTTCAACGACCGCCCCTCCACCGCCTCGCGCGCCTATGACCGCAATCGCGACGGCTTCGTCATCGCCGGCGGCGCCGGCGTGCTGGTGCTGGAGGAGTACGAGCGGGCCAAGGCGCGCGGCGCGCGCATCTATGGCGAGATCGCCGGCTACGGCCTGTCGTCGGACGGCTACGACATGGTGGCCCCCTCGGGCGAGGGCGCCGTGCGCTGCATGCGCCAGGCGCTGCAGGGCGTGAAGGCCAAGGTCGACTATATCAACCCGCACGCGACCTCGACGCCGGTGGGCGACCTCAAGGAGATCGAGGCGATCCGCGAGGTCTTCGGTTCCGGCGACGCCTGCCCGCCGATCTCGGCGACCAAGTCGCTGACCGGCCACTCCCTCGGCGCCACCGGCGTGCAGGAGGCGATCTATTCGCTTTTGATGATGAACAACGGCTTCGTCTGCGAGAGCGCCCATATCGAGGAGCTGGATCCCGCCTTCGAGGACATGCCGATCGTGCGCAGCCGCATCGACGATGCCAAGCTCGGCTGTGTCCTGTCCAATTCCTTCGGCTTCGGCGGCACCAACGCCACGCTGGTGATGAAGCACGTCGACGCCTGACAAGACCAAGAAAGTCGAGGACACCATGCAAGGCCTGATGCACGGCAAGCGCGGCTTGATCATGGGCGTCGCCAACGACCATTCGATCGCCTGGGGCATCGCCAAGATGCTGGCGAGCCATGGCGCGACGCTCGCCTTCACCTACCAGGGCGAGGCCCTGCGCAAGCGCGTGCAGCCGCTGGCCGAGAGCCTCGGCTCCTCGCTGCTGTTCCCCTGCGACGTGGAGGACATCGCCTCGGTCGATGCGCTGTTCGCGGGCCTCTCCGAAAGCTGGGGCTCGCTCGACTTCCTCGTGCACGCCATCGCCTATTCCGACAAGAACGAGCTCAAGGGCCGCTATGCCGACACCACGCGCGACAACTTCTCGCGCACCATGGTGATCTCCTGCTTCTCCTTCACCGAGATCGCCAGGCGGGCGGCGGCGCTGATGCCGCGGGGCGGCTCGATCGTGACGCTGACCTATGGCGGCTCGACCCGCGTCATGCCGAACTACAACGTCATGGGCGTGGCCAAGGCGGCGCTGGAAGCGTCGGTGCGCTATCTCGCCTCGGATTTCGGGCCGCAGGGCGTCCGGGTCAACACCATCTCGGCCGGCCCGATCCGCACCCTCGCCGGTGCCGGCATCGCTGACGCGCGGCTGATGTTCAACTATCAGCGCCGGCATGCGCCGCTGCGCCGGACGGTGACCATCGAGGAGGTCGGCGGGGCGGCGGTCTACCTCCTGTCCGATCTCGCCTCGGGCGTGACCGGCGACATCCACTTCGTCGATTCCGGCTACAACATCATCTCCATGCCGCATCCCGAGGCGCTGAAGGTGCAGGACGCGGCCGAGGAGCGGGCCGAGCAGGCGCAGGCCGCGGCGGAGTAGCGCCCGCGGGCGGGCGCGACAGGTCCCGGATGGGTTCTGCGACAGATGGCGTCCGCCTGATTTGCCGGCTACGAATGCTGCGCCATCGCCACTCGACGCCTTCGCGCTGCCGGGGGCGCTGGCCTGTCCGTTCCACCCGGTCGGATGAGGCTTCAGGACGCCGCCTTCCCCGCCGTGGCCTCGCGGCGGCCGGCATACGGAACTTCCCTCCCGTCAGCCGCGTTGGTGGCGCATGCGCAATGCCCCGGACCATCCTTCCCCGCCGCCATCGCCCTGCCCGGCCTCAACGGAGGCCGACCGCGCCTCGGCGAGGCGCCCGTGACCAAGGCCAGATCCCGCCAGACCGATCAGCTCGTCATCCATGGGGCGCTGGACCTGCCCTCGGTCAAGATCGACAGCTACAATCTGGAGCTGCGCGACAAGGATGGCTTCATCGGCGACCGCGCCACCAAGGGCGCCTTCGCCGAGAAGCTGGACGAGTTGCGCAAGCGCCTGCGCAAGGTCGGCAGCGATCCGCTCGGCCGGCTCTCCACCAAGGAGCTCGGCAAGAAGGAGCTCGACACGCTGCTGACCAAGGGAGACGCCGATGCGGCGGCGGCCGTGCACGGGGCGATCGAAGCCTTCGCGCAGGACCTGGCCGAGGTGATCCGGCGCTTCCTGCGCACCGACGGCTGGAAGGGCACCGAGCGCATCGTCGCGGGCGGCGGCTTCCGCGAGAGCCGGATCGGCGAGCTGGCGATCGCCCGGGCCGGCACGCTGCTCAAGACCGAAGGCATCGCCATCGACCTCGTGCCCATTCGCCACCACCCCGACGAGGCCGGGCTGATCGGCGCCTTGCACCTGATGCCGGTATGGATGCTCACCGGCCACGATGCCATGCTGGCGGTCGACATCGGCGGCAGCAACATCCGCGCCGGCCTCGTGGCGATGAACCTCGGCAAGGCGCCGGACCTGTCCAAGGCCGCGGTCGTGAAGTCCGAGCTCTGGCGGCATGCCGAGGAGGAGCCGAGCCGCACCGCCGCGGTGGAGCGGCTGGTGGCGATGCTGCAACGGCTGATCGCGACGGCTGGCGAGCAGAAGCTCGTCCTCGCCCCGCTGATCGGCATCGGCTGCCCCGGCCGGATCGAGGCGGACGGCTCGATCTCGCGCGGTGGCCAGAACCTGCCCGGCGGCAATTGGGAGAGTGGTCCCTTCAACCTGCCCAAGGCCCTGGTGACGGCGATCCCGGCCATCGCCGAGCAGCAGACCATGGTGGTGATGCACAACGACGCCGTGGTGCAGGGGCTGTCCGAGGTCCCCGTGATGCAGGACGTGAAGCGCTGGGCGGCGGTGACGATCGGCACCGGCCTCGGCAATGCCAGCTACGGCAACAAGAGCCCCTCCTGACCACCGCTCCCTGACCCGATCCCGGAGGTCAAGCCATGCCTGTCCGCGCCCTTGCCACCGACTATGACGGCACCATCGCCGATGACGGCGTGCTCGAGCCGGAGACCGTCGCCGCGCTCGAGCGATTCCGGGCCTCGGGGCGGCACCTCATCCTGGTGACGGGACGCGAGCTTGCCGAGCTGCAGCAGGTCTGCCCCCGGCTCGACCTGTTCGAGCTGGTGGTCGCCGAGAACGGCGCGCTGCTCTACGATCCGAGAAGCAAGGAGGAAGTCCCCCTCGCCGAGCCGCCCTCGGCCGAGCTGGTCGAGCGGCTGAAGGCGGCCAAGGCCCCGGGGCTCTCGGTCGGGCGCAGCATCATCGCCACCTGGGAGCCGTTCGAGACGGTGGTGCTGGAGGCGATCCGCGAGCTCGGGCTGGAGCTGCAGATCATCTTCAACAAGGGCGCCGTCATGGTGCTGCCCGCGACGGTGAACAAGGCGACGGGCCTCGCCGCGGCGCTGGAGCGGCTGCACCTGGCGGCCGCGGCGGTGGTCGGCGTGGGCGACGCCGAGAACGACCACGCCTTCGTCAAGACCTGCGGCTTCGGCGTGGCGGTCGCCAACGCCATTCCCGCGCTCAAGGCGGAGGTCGATATCGTGACGTCAGGCGCGCGCGGGGCCGGCGTCGCCGAGCTGATCGACCGGATCCTCGCGACCGACCTGGAGGAGGTGGTGGTGCCCCGCCGCGTCCGTCGGACCGCGACGCCGGCGTGAGCTGCCGCGAAAAGGCCCGGCCGTCGCCGGCCGGACCCCTGCGCAGATTCTCCCGAACCTGCTGACACCTGGGAATCGAAGCAGCTCCTCGCGGCCTGGGGCCACGAGGAGCTGCCTCGGATCACGGTGCGGGAGGCAGCACGAAGAACCAGTTGGCGATCAGCACCACCGCCAGGCCTGCCACCAGCGTCAGGTAGGGCAGGATGCCCGCCTTCCGCACCTGCAGGTCGGACGGCTTCATGCCGAGGTCGTCGAGCATGTGCTCGGGGAACTTGCCGCCGTCCTGGACATAGTGCCGGAAGCAGAACACCGGGATGATCAGGGCCGCGAAGATCAGCCCGGCCCACAGGGCGATCGGGTTCCAGGTCTTGGCGCCGGCGCCCATGAAGACCGCGTTGACATAGGCGAAGATCGCGCCGATGCCGAGGATCCAGGTCGGCGCCTTCCACGGCCGCGCGATATGGCCGTTGTCGATGCGGTGGATCCAGCCGGCATTGAGGTTGAGGAAGTTGAAGATGATGTAGCCGCAGTTCGACACGGCCAGGATGAAGAAGAAGCTGGTCGCATCCGTGCTGGCGATGGCCAGGACGATGAGGTTGCAGACGAGGTCGGTCCACATCGCCCGGGTCGGCGCCCCGTGCGAATTGACGTGGCTGAGATATTTCGGCAGCCAGCCGTCGACCGAGCCCTGGTAGAGCGTGCGCGAGGAGCCGGCCATGGCCGTCATGATCGACAGGATCAGGGCCAGGATCATCAGCATCACCATGATGTTGGTGATGAAGCCGGAGCCGCCGACCATCTTGCCCATGGCGTCGGCGACGCCGGAGCCGTCGCCGATCGAGGGCTCGAGCATGCCGGTGAGGCCGAGCACGCCCTGGAAGGTGAAGGGCACGAGGATGTACAGCAGCAGGCAGAGCAGGCCGGAATAGAAGATCGCCTTGAAGGTGTCGGTGCCGGGATCCTTGAACTCGGAGGTGTAGCAGACCGCGGTCTCGAAGCCGTAGGTCGACCAGGCGGCGATGAACATGCCGCCGAGCACCAGCGTCCAGCCGGCGATGTTCCAGCTGCCCGGCGCCGGAGCGCCGGCGGCGGCGAGCGGCACCAGCGGCGAATAGTTGGCCCAGTGGATCTGCCCGGTGAGGATCGGCACCACGCCGACGATCAGCATCGGGATGATGACGAGCAGGCCGATATATTTCTGGACGTTGGCGGTGCCGAGGATGCCGCGATGCTGGATGGCGAAGGTGATCAGCATCAGCACGGCGCCGATGAAGAAGACGGCGTTGAAGGAGAAGCCGACCGGGCCGAGCGAATGGCTGAACAGCGTCCAGCTGCGCAGGGCCGGGGTCGCCGCGGCGGTGACCGCCGCGATCGCGTCGGCCGCGCTGGTGCCGGCATGGGCGGCGATATAGGCCACGACCTCCGGCGAGGTCTCGGTGAAGCTCGGGATCGGCGCCACCGCGTTCAGCATGTAGGCGGCGGCGATGGAGCAGCCGAGCGACAGCACCGGCGACCAGGCGAACCAGTTGCACCAGACCGACAGCGGCGCGATGAACTTGGAATAGCGCAGCCAGGCGGTGGCGCCGTAGACGGAGGCGCCGCCCGACTTGTTCGGGAACAGGCCGGCGATCTCGGCATAGGTGAAGGACTGGATGAAGCCCATGATCATGGACACGGTCCAGATCAGGAAGGCGAGCGTCCCGGTCGTGCTGGCGATGCCGCCGATCGAGAACAGGACCAGGGCGGGCACGCCGCTGGCGACCCAGAAGGCGCCGCGCCAGTCGATATGGCGCAGAAGCTGGCGGTCCGCCGGCTCGGCGGTGATGGTGGTGACCGTCATCGATATCCCCATTTTATCGTTCTTGACTGGTGGCTTCTCGGCGCTGCACCCGGTCCCGGCCCCCGCCCGGTCGCGCTCTCTTTCTTGGTCGACGGCAGCCTGCCGGGCGAACAAGGCATCCGCCTTGCATCGCCGCGACCGGTCCTGGCCGCGGCGTGCGCCGCAGCGAAGATCGATTCACCCACCGTCCCAGCTTTTTCCTGTGAGTGAAGAGTGCCATAGCTGTCCAGCCCGTCAATTGCTTTGTTCGATAAACACCGCCACAAATTTGATCGGAGCCCGCCCAAAGTTTAGGCAGCAAAGCGTTGCACTCGCCCTGATTGCGAAGCGCGCCGAGCACCGCCGATCCGGCGAGCCCGGCACCTCCGGAAATTTCCTGCTGGACAAACTTGTTTCTTCACTGGAAACTCCGATCCACGCACGGACAAAGCTCCGCCAGGAAGAAACACCACCTCCATCGAAGGGAACTGGCCGATGTCGGCAACGAAACTATGGGGCGGCGAATCGTTCTCGGGCCTCGGCTACGAGTGGGATCCGCAATGGGTCCTGACCGAGCGCCAGAAGGCGCTGCAGGCCAAGCTGATCGAGCTGTGCCAGAGCGACCTGCGCGTCAACGCCATCGAGAGCGACAAGAACCGCGTCTATCCCCGCAAGAACTTCCAGGTGCTGGCCAAGCACGGCTTCCTCGGCCTGATCGTGCCGAAGGAGCTCGGCGGCATGGGCGAGAACCACACCGCCGCCGCCATGGTGGTGGAGACCATCGCCCGCTATGGCTGCGCCTCCACGGCCATGTGCTACACCATGCACACCGGCGCCGTGGCGGCAGCGCTGCTGCGCCACCACGACAACGAGGCCCTGAAGGACATCCTGCGCCGGATCGACAAGGACTGCCTGATCGGCACCCTGTCCTATTCCGACCCGGAGACGGGCTCGCATTTCTGGTACCCGATCTCCTCGGGCGCGGAGGAGACCAAGGACGGCTGGCACGTCAAGAAGAAGGCGTCCTGGACCACGTCGGGGGGCTTTGCCGACTGGTACATCGTGCAGACGACGAGCCCGAACTTCAACGGCAACTATGCCGACCTCTCCTGCTTCCTGATCCTCGGCGATGAAGCCAGCTACGACCCGGCCAACTGGAACGGCCTCGGCCTGCGCGGCAACCAGTCGGGGCCGTTGGAGATCGACCGGGTGGTGCCGCGCGAGCGCCTGGTCGGCCCGGTGGGCGACGGCGCCCGCTCCAACGACGAGGTGGTCGACCCCTTCTTCCTGCTCTGCTCCTCGGCCTGCTGGAGCGGCATCGCGCTCGGCATGATCGACATCGCCAAGGCGCACACCACCAAGAAGACCCACAAGGACGTCGGCATGCGCGTCGCCGACTATCCCACCATCCAGGACTATGTCGGCGAGGCGATCATCGACACCAACGTGGTGCGCTCGATGGACTTCATGATCGCCAAGGCCCTCGACGACGCCACCAAAGGCTGCGACTGGTCGCTGCACAAGGACGACGTCACCGTGCTGCCGCGCTCGGCGCTGCTGCACTGGCTCTGGCAGCTCAAGTTCGCCGCCGCCAAGAACGTCGCCCATGTCTCGGACAAGATGCTGCACGCCTGCGGCGGCACCGGCTACAAGCCGGAGCTGCAGATCGAGCGCTATCTGCGCGACGGCAAGGCCGGCTGGGTGATGGGCCCGACCAACGAGGTGCTGCGCCAGTTCGTCGGCAAGGCCTCGCTGCTCGGCTTCGAATCGCTCGACTACTGGAACACCTCGATCAACGAGCGCGTCATCAACAACGAGATCAAGAAGATGGACGCCGACGCCAAGCGGGCCCTGGCCGAGCGCCTGCTGGCCGAAACCGCGGCGCCGGCCCGACGGATCGCTTGACCCGTCCGTCCGACGGATGGTCCAACAGTGCGTAATGGCGCCGGGGCGGCGAGCACCGCCCCGGGCTTTCCAGCAATCGGAGGGTTGGCCATGACCCATCTCGCCTCGGCAAGCGCCATGACCCAAGGTTCCGTCCCGACGCACGAGACCGTCGATCCCACGCTGTTTCGCGGCGCGCTCGGGCTGTTCGCCACGGGCGTGACCATCGTCACCGCCGCCCATCCGACCAACGGCCTGATCGGCATCACCGCCAATTCCTTCAACTCGGTGTCGCTCGACCCGCCGCTGGTGCTGTTCTCGGTGGCCAACACCGCCCGCAGCCTCGCCGCCTTCCTGGAGGCGCCAGGCTTCGTGGTGAACGTGCTGCGCCAGGACCAGAAGATCCTCTCGGGCCGCTTCGCCCGGCAGGGCGAGGACAAATGGGCCGGCGTGCCCTACACGCCCGGCCGCCTCGGTGCGCCGATCCTGCCCGACACCATGGCGGCCTTCGACTGCGTGCACTATGCCCAATACGAGGGCGGCGACCACCTGATCATCGTGGGCCGGGTGGTCGGCATGGAGCACAATGTCGAGGGCGACCCTCTGCTGTTCTACCGCGGGCGCTACCGTGCCCTCGGCGACGAGATCGCCTGACGCTCAATCTGGGGAGACCGCGATGACCCCGCCGCCCGCCGCCGGCCTGAAGGCCCCCTCCCCCGACGACGTCGTGCGCGTGCGCGGCGGCGCGGCCGAGGTCTTCGCCCTGGCCAAGGGCGACCGCCTGCGGGCGATCGACGTCGAAGGCGGCCAGGACGCGCTGTTCTACGCCTTCGCCGCCGAGGGGCGCGACGGGACGGCGCTGCTCGGCCTTCCCGCCGGCCCGGCCGGCGCGCTGCCGGACCTGCTGGCCGCCAACGAGAACGCCGCGGCGGTGCGCCATCGCCTCGCCGGCCACGATCTCGCCAAGGCCTCGGGCGTGGCGCTCTCCGGGCCGCAATCGGCGCCGGGCGAGGCGCTGTCGCTGGTGGCGCCCGACGCCATGACCTGCCTGCTGGTGGTGCCGGCCGCGCCCTCCACCGCCGAGGCGGTGGCGCCGGCCACGGACTATCGCATCGAGATCGCCCGCGCGGACAGCGCCGCGCGCTCCGGCGGCGAGCCGGCGCCGCCGCTGGCCGAGCCGCTGCTCGACATCCGCATCGCGGCCGCGACGGCGCAGACCTACCGGGTCAAGGCCGGGCAATATATCCAGATCCTGGACATTGACGGGCGCCAATGCTCGGACTTCCTGGCCTTCGACGCGGCGCTCATGGAGCAGGGCGTCGAATGCGGCCTCGATTCCACCGCCACCCGCACGCTGATGGGCCGGGCCTATCCCGGGCCGGGGCTGTTCTCGAAGTTCTTCGACCAGCAGATGCGGCCGATGCTGGAGGTGGTGCAGGACACCTGCGGGCGCCACGACACGTTCGCGCTCGCCTGCACGACGAAATACTATGACGACATGGGCTATCCCGGGCACGATTCCTGCTCGGAGAACTTCAACAAGGTGCTGGGGCCGCTCGGGCTCGCCACGCGGCCGGGCTGGCCGGCGATCAACTTCTTCTTCAACACGGTGGTCAACCATGACGGCACCATCGGCACCGACGAGCCGTGGTCGCGGCCCGGCGACTATGTGCTGATGCGGGCGCTGACCGACCTCGTCTGCGCCTCCTCCTCCTGCGCCGACGACATCGACCCTGCCAATGGCTGGAACCCGACCGACATCCAGGTCCGCGTCTATGGCGCGGAGCACGCGTTTCCCAAGGCGATCGCGACGCGCATGACCCCCGATTCACCTCCCGTCTTCACCAAGGAGACGGCGTTCCACGCCCGCATCGCGCCCTTGTCGCGGCGCCTGGTCGACTATCGCGGCTACTGGCTGGCCAACTCCTTCCTCGCCGACGGCGCGGTGGCCGAATACTGGGCCTGCCGCGAGAAGGTGGCGGTGATCGACCTCAGCGCCCTGCGCAAGTTCGAGGTGCTGGGCCCCGATGCCGAGGCGCTGCTCGACCACGCGGTGACGCGCGACATCACCAAGCTCGCCGTCGGCCAGGTGGTGTATACCGCGCTGTGCTATCCCCATGGCGGCATGCTCGACGACGGCACGGTGTTCCGCCTCGGTCCCCAGCAGTTCCGGCTGGTCTGCGGCGACCCCTATGTCGGCGTGCACCTGCGCGAGCTCGCCAAGGCCAGGGGCCTCAACGCCTGGGTGCGCTCCTCCACCGACCAGCTGCACAACATCTCGGTGCAGGGGCCGAAGAGCCGCGAGCTCCTGTCGCGGATCATCGTCACGCCGCCGACGCAGCCGAGCGTCCAGGAGCTCGGCTGGTTCCGCCTGACCATCGGCCGGCTCGGCCATGCCAAGGGCCCGCCGGTGGTGGTGTCGCGCACCGGCTATACCGGCGAGCTCGGCTACGAGGTCTGGTGCCATCCGCGCGACGGCGTCGCCCTGTGGGATCAGGTGTTCGAGGCGGGCAAGCCGCTCGGCGTCGCGCCGATGGGGCTCGAAGCCCTCGACATGCTCAGGATCGAGGCCGGCCTGATCTTCGCCAATTACGAATTCTCCGACGAGACCGACCCGTTCGAAGCCGGCATCGGCTTTGCCGTGCCGATCGTCTCGAAGAAGGGCGACTTCGTCGGCCGCGAGGCGCTCTTGAAGCGCAAGGCCGAGCCGCAGAGGAAGCTGGTCGGCCTCGTGATCGAGGGCCGCGAGAGCGCCCATCACGGCGATCCCGTCTTCGCCGGCCGGGCGCGGGTGGGCGTGGTGACCTCGGGCATGCGCTCGCCGATCCTCGATCAGACCATCGCCCTGGCGCGCGTCGACGTCGGCTCGTCGGCGGTCGGCACGCAGATCGAGATCGGCAAGCTCGACGGGCACCAGAAGCGGCTGAAGGCGACGGTGGTGCGGCTCTCGCATTACGACCCGGACAAGAGCCGGGTGCGGGCGTGAGCCGCGGCGCGGCGGCCTGACCGGGCCGGCATTTCATCGGCCACGGCCGCTGCGGGCGTGGCGCAGGCATGGACGAACGAGGCCCCGAACGGGGTCCGAGGCACGAGGGGAAGACGGATGAGCGTGATGTCATGGCGGCGGTCGCCGCTGGCCGAGCGGCACAGGGCCCTGGGTTCCAGCCTCGAAGACTGGAACGGCATGGAGACCGCCTGGACCTATACGGCGAGCAGCCTGCCGGACGAGCACGAGGCGATCCGCACCAAGGCGGCGCTGATGGACGTCTCGGGCCTGCGCAAGGCGCATCTCGTCGGCCCGCATTCGCACCAGGTGCTGCAGCGCCTGACCACCCGCGACGTGCGCAAGATCTATCCCGGCAAGTCGGTCTATGCCTGCGTGCTCAACGAGGCCGGCAAGTTCACCGACGACTGCATCCTCTACCGCACCGGCCCCAATTCCTGGATGACGGTCTACGGCTCGGGCACGGGCCTGGAGGACATGGGCCGGGAGAGCATCGGCAAGAACGTCGCGGTGCTGTTCGACGACGACCTGCAGGACCTGTCGCTGCAGGGCCCGCTCGCCGTGAGCTATCTGGAAAAGCACGTGCCCGGCATCCGGGACCTCAAATATTTCCACCACATGCAGACGACGCTGTTCGGCAAGCCGGTGATGATCTCGCGCACCGGCTATACCGGCGAGCGCGGCTACGAGATCTTCTGCAAGGCCGAGGACGCGGTCGGCATCTGGGACAGGATCCTGGAGGAAGGCAAGGCGATGGGCATCGTGCCCGCCTCCTTCACCGCGCTCGACTGGCTCAGGGTGGAGAGCTATCTCCTGTTCTACCCCTACGACAATTCGCAGATGTATCCCTTCGAGACGGAGGGACCGGGCGACACGCTGTGGGAGCTCGGCCTCGACTTCACGGTCTCGCCGGGCAAGACCGGCTTCCGCGGCGCGGAGGAGCATTACCGCCTCAAGGGCAAGGAGCGCTTCAGGATCTTCGGCGTGCTCGCCGACACCGACCAGGTGCTGGACGCCGGCGACGCGCTCTGGGCCGATGGCAAGCGGGTGGGCACCGTCACCTGCGGCATGGTCTCGCGCGCCACCAAGCGCTCCATGGCGATCGCCCGCATGGAGGTGGACGCGGCGAAGATGGGCACCAAGCTGGAGGTGCGCGGCAAGGGCGTGACCTGCCCGGCCATCGCCCACCCGATCACTTTCGACGACCCGGAGAAGAAGAAGCGCACCGCCGTCGGCTGAGGCGCCGATCCATCGACGACTGGCGGGCCCTGGCCCGCCATTTGCCTGATCGCCCGGGACAGGGCGGCAGGCCGCCATTCAGGAGACTATGAAACTTCCATGCTCGTTCAAGGCATCAAGAGCCGGCCGGTCTACGGCACGCTCAAGGCCCGCCCGGCCGGGCCGCTGCACCTGTTCGTCGCCGACGGCGAGGGCGCCCAGGCCATCCTCGACATGGCCGCCGGCGCGCCGGCCGGCTTCTTCGGCAAGGCGCATATCGTCTATATCCCCGGCGGCGCGGCGCCGAAGGCCTATGGCGACAAGCTCGCGGCGCTGAAGCCGGACCAGTTCTACCAGGGCCCCTCGATCGCCGCGGCGCTGCCGCGCCTCGCCCAGACCCTGGCCACCGCCCGCATGGGCACGCAGGTCTACCTCGCCGGCACGGAGGGCCTGATCGGCCAGGCGATGAAGGTGGCGCTGGAGGCCGGCATCGACCACACCTCGATGCAGACCGAGCATCGCGGCTCGGAGGCGCGGCGGGTGCAGTGCGTGCACTGCAAGGGCATCACCGAGGATGTCCGCACCCAGCCGGTGGTCTGCGCGCATTGCGGCCTGACGCTCCTGGTGCGCGACCATTATTCGCGCCGCATCGCCGCCTTCCAGGGCGTGCGCATCGACGCGGAGGAGCCGGGGGTGATCCCGCCGACCGAGGAGCTCTTCCCGTGACCGACAAGACGCCGAAGATCGACGTGCGCGTCAGCGAGATCGTCGAGGTCACGCCGCTGATCAAGCGCTTCCGCTTCGAGCCGCTGGGCGCCGCCGTGCTGCCGACCTTCTCGGGCGGGGCGCATGTGGTGGTGGAGATGCCGGATGGGGCGGTGCTGCGCCGCAACCCCTATTCGCTGATGAGCTCCCCGCAGGAGACCGCGAGCTACACGATCAGCGTGCGGCGCGACGATGCCGGGCGCGGTGGCTCGCTGTTCCTGCACAACGCCGTGCGCGAGGGGACGCAGCTTCGGATCAGCCACCCCGTCAACCTGTTCCCGCTCGACCAGCGCGGCCGCAAGCACCTGCTTTTCGCCGGCGGCATCGGCATCACGCCGTTCCTGGCGATGATGGCGCAGCTGACGCAGGAGGGCCGCGCCTTCGAGCTGCACTATGCCGTGCGCTCCGACGTGCACGGCGCCTATCTCCAGCAGCTCGCGTCGACCTACGGCCAGCGCGTCCACGTCTATCGCGACGACCAGGGCGAGGCGATCGGGCTGAACCGCCTGCTTTCGACCCAGCCTCTCGGCACCCATCTCTATGTCTGCGGCCCCGGCGGCATGATCGACTGGGTGCTGTCGACGGCGCGCGGGCTCGGCTGGCCGGAGCAGGCGATCCATTCCGAGCAGTTCCTGGCGCCGGCTTCCGGCAGGCCCTATGCGGTGACGCTGGCCCAGTCGGGCCGGACCGCCGAGGTCGGCCCGCACCAGAGCATGCTCGAGGCGATCGAGGCTGCCGGGGTCGACGCGCCCTACATGTGCCGCGGCGGCGCCTGCGGCCAGTGCGAGACCCGCGTGCTCGCCTGCGACGGCACGCTGCTCCACAACGACCATTATCTCTCGGCCGAGGAGAAGGCGTCGGGCGCCAAGGTGATGCCCTGCGTCTCGCGCTTCGAAGGCCGGAGCCTGGTGCTGGACCTGTAACCCCGCTGCGGCCATCGCGGCCGGCAGGCCGCGGCCCCATGCGATCGAGAGGACCGAGATGGGCATCGAATTTCGCCAGGAAAGCTTCCGCGACGACTTCACCTTCCGCAACAGCCCGGCGGGGATCCGGCGGTTTCCGTTCCCGTTCGACAAGGACAACTACATGTATGCCGTGAACATCGAGCCTCATGTGCTGGGGCCGAAGGGATCGGTCTACGAGAACCTGATCGACGTCGACGAGCACTATGTCTCGGAGATGCAGGACCGGGCGCTGGTGCTGAAGGAGGACCCGCTGCGCTGCCAGTCGCTGCCGCACATGACGCTGGCGGGCTGGGACCTCCTGGAGCTCCTGATGGAGCAGCAGGCGCTCGGCTATCCCGAGCATTTCGAGCTGCATCGCGACGGCGACCGCTGGCGCTGGATCAACCGGCCGCTCGGCATCGACGACAGCTTCACCTTCGGCGACGTCTCGACCCTGCCCTACGGCCCGATGGAGTACATCACCCGCCAGTCCCAGGGCGATTTCTGCCTGCTCGACCAGCGCGACGGCAATCTGTGGATGGATGCCGGCATCGTCACCACCCAGGCCGACTGGTCGCTCGACTTCGACATCGGCATGAACTTCATGGAATGGCACGGCCCGGTGCCGCTGGCGCACCAGATCGGCGTGTTCGAACGGGCGCTGAAATTCATGCTGAACCTGCGCCAGGGCTCGCCGGTGCGCCGCTTCAACTGGACGATGACCATCAATCCGCGGCTCGACACCAGCCCGGAGAACTACGACAAGTGGGGCACCGACCGCATGTCGGTGACGCCGGAGAATGTCGGCGACAAGGTGCATCTGCGGGTGGAGCTGCAGAGCTTCTTCCGCCTGCCGCGCTCCAACGCGATCGTCTTCCCGATCCGCTGCTACCTCATCAAGCTGGAAGAGCTGGTGACGATCCCGAAATGGGGGCGGCGCATGCACCGCGTGCTGCGCGACCTGCCGCCCGAGCTGATCGACTACAAGGGCCTGACCCGCTGGCGGCCGATCGCGCTCGACTACCTCTCCAAGTTCGACGACGGGGCGGAGACCTCGCCGGGCATCTGGCCGGATTGAAGGACGGGGAGAGGCGCGGCATGGATGAGGCTGGCGCGCCTCCGCTTCGCTGCCCGTGCTGCGCGTCGGCATCGCTCAGCGAGGAGGGCGCCTACGAGATCTGCCCGGCCTGCGGCTGGGAAGACGACCCGGTGCAGCGCGCCGATCCGGATTATGCGGGAGGAGCGAACGCGCCGAGCCTGAACCAGGCCAGGCAGGCTTGGCTGGCGGCGCGATCGCGCGATGGTTCATCCTGACGACGGCTCCTGCCGCCCCGGTGATGACGCCTGGCGGCCAGCGTCGCGGACCAAACGCCCCTCCGGTTGAGCTGCCCTTGCGTGACATGTAGCCTCCCGAGGAGGCCCCGGGCGCGCCCGAGGCACTTCCGGGAGGGCTCCGTGTGGGTGAAACGATGACGGCCGCAGTTCGGTCCCTCCCGTTGCTCGCGGCGCTGGTGGCGCTGGCGACGGGCACGGCGTCGGCGGCGCGGGGTGCTGCCGACGCGACGCAGAGGTCGCTGATCTGCACGAGCACGGCCGGGATGCCGACGACCTTCGCCGTGGTCGTCCAGCCGGGCGCCGTGACCCGCATCATCGTGCGAGGCAAACCGGACCGAAGCTATCGTGTCATCAATCCCGATGCCGCTGTCCTCGAGGGAAGAGACGAGAGCCAGCGCTCGAAAGGCGCGCGCGGCGAAATCGCCGTCGACAGGGCGAACGGCCGGGTGACGATCACCAACTATGCCGCCTGGGAGGATGTCGAGCTCGCGGCCATGCGCTGTCGCAACGACATCAGCCGCGACCGGTGCGTGGAGAGGACCATGGCCCGCGGCGGCAATCCATTCGTCTGCTTCGTCGAGGAGCACTGCCCGCGATGGCTGGCGGGGCGGAGCAACCTGCTCTCCGTGTTCGACTACGACTGCGTGCCCGCGGCGAGGCCCTGAGGAGATTTCAACGGAAGCCGAACCAACGGTCTCGGCTTTGACCACTTCCGCGCTGGAGCGTCTTGCCCCCGCGTTGACAGCAGCCGAGGGCGTTGGCAATTTTAGACTGTGGCGACTTCGATGACCCGGCGGGAGCGGTGGCCACTTTTCCGGCCGTCCAAGCCGCAGCACGAACCGTCGACCCAGCCAAGCCCGCAACCCTGCTGCCGCTCGCACTGGCCCGGATGGCGGCGCAGGCCCGGCTCGGTGTTCCGCCGCTTCGGCAATCGCCGATCTCCCGCGACGAGACGACGGCATTCGTCAGGTTGATCGCGGACGCACGACCGGAACAGCGGCAGAGGGCAGTCGATAACGTCAAGGCGACTCTTGAAGCCGGCTATGGTCCCGTCGCCCCTCTTGCGCTGGATATGGTCCTCCACGCGGCCAAGCTCGATCCGGCCGTGCTTTCCGGCTTGAACGAAGCACCGCGTGCGTCCGAGCCGGACAATCCAGCGATACGGCAGCCCGTCGAACCACGCGCCGACGCCGCACCCCAGCAGAGCGCGCGGGAGGTCCAGCCTGAGCGGCAAGAATCCGGCACCTTCGAGAGCAGTCTCCCCACTCCGCCCGCTCAGGCGAACGCGATACCGTCGGAAACGACAAAGCTACGCAGGTTCATGCCGGGACCTACGTCTCCGGTCCCGTTCCCGGAAGACCCGAACCAGGCCTTTCTCGATCGCGCAAGGCTTGTCGACTATGCCGGAGCGGCGCCGGCCGAGCAGCCGCCGTCCTACTGGGACAAGTTCGCGCAGACGCCGACGGGGCGCTTCCTACGGGACGCTTTTGAGGCGCTGAAGCTGCCTGGCGACGTCTATGCCGGCCGGATCGATCCTTGGTCGGAGGAGGGGCGAAAGCGGACGACGGATCTTGCGGGGCTCGTCGCCGGCGGCGCCCCGGTAGCCGGCATGCCGCGATTGGCGGCTCGGGAAGCCGCGGCAAACGTGGAGGCGGAGCTGGCGAGCCGGAACGCGAGACTGTACAATCCACCGGTCAAGGACGTACGTCCCTTCAAGGAAGATTACCGCGGCGGAGCACAGGCCGATGAAACCGGAAGACTCCTCCACGACATCGACGGACGCCCCCTCGGAGCCCGTTTCGTCGTGGGTCGCAAAGAAGTTGGCGGAGGCGACGCCGCTCTACCGGAAGAAGCACTGGACGCCATTGCAGAGGCAACAACGGGCAGAGCTGTTGCGTTGGTACCGAAATCCGCCCTCGGACGTAACGTCGGCAGTGTCAAGGTCAATCGGTACAGTCGACAACCGTTGAGTGCGGCCGTCTGGAACCAATTGACGGCGGCACAATTGCCTCGGGTTGCCGCCCACGAAATCGGTCACGTCATCGACCAGGCCGCCGGCGAAATTCCGACCGAAGGATTGTCGCGCGAGCTGGCGCAGGTCTACAACACCCTCAACACTGGACAAGAGCGCACCCGCTCGCTGACCGGACCGCAGCATCAGGGCTACATTGGCGATGATGTTCCGCGTGAGCTGATGGCCGAAGCCATCCGCGCCTACATGGTCGATCCGAACTATCTGAAAGCCGTCGCGCCAAAAACCGCGGCGCGCATCCGGGACTATGTCAACGCCAACCCGAGACTGGCGGCGACGATCCAGTTCAATGCCGGCTCACCTTTCGGCCTGTTGACCCTCGATACCGGCGACCAGGCGGACGGCAGCCCGCTGCTCGACGTCCTCGAACGTCAGCAACGGAGTCCGTGAACGATCGGATCGCGCCCGCCGCCCCCTGTCGAAGCTCTTTCGAAGGGCCCGGCGGCTGAAATCTGGGCTCGTGGCGGCTGGCAGCCTGTCGACACACCGCCTCAGTCACCCGCCTTTCGCCCACCTCACGCCGGCGGCATGAACGGCTGCACGATTTCCCGGAACGGCTCCAGCGCCTCGCAGCGCTCGGCATGCGCGGCCAGGGCCGGCCAGCGCGCGGCCTCGAACAGGCTGGGATGGGCCTCGGCGGTGAAGCGCAGCGCGCAGGCGACGGCGATATCGGCATGGCCGATCGCCGCGCCGAACCAGAACGGCGTGGCGTGGGCGGCCCGGTCGGCCTCCAGCGCGCCGAGCACGTCGCCGATCTGCGCCCGGCAGCGGTCGATCCAGACCTGCGAACTGTCGGCATGCAGCACCCGCTCGTAAACCAGCGCCACCGCCTTGTCGCCGAGGCCGGTGGCCAGGGCGCAGAGCTTCAGCGCCCGCCGGCGCTCCGGGCCGGCGGCAGCGATCAGGGCATGCCCCTCGCCCGCCAGCTCGTCGAGATGGTCGAGGATGACGGCGCTCTCGATCAGCACCTCGCCGTCGTCGAGCACCAGGGTCGGCACCCGCCGCAGCGGATTGTAGGGCGCGATCTGCGCGGCGTCGCCGAAGGTCGACCAGGGCCGATGCTCGAAGGCGAGGCCATAGAGGCGCAGCGCGATGGCGACGCGGCGCACGAAGGGCGAATCATATTGGCCGATCAGGATCATGGCGAGCTCCCATGCAGCGTCGGGGCCACGACGGCGCGGCGGGCCGGACGATGCCATCCCAATACCGCAATCGCCCCTGTCATCAAGGCGATGCCCGTTCCGCGTCGGGACGGTGCGGGGAGAGCCGAGGCGGGCTCCGCGGTCGTCGCAGCGATTGTCCGCGATCGCATGTATCTCAATCGAATCACCACAGCACACAGGCAAGTCGCTGAGGCCATCGACGCGAATCCTTTCAGTAATCATCACCTTTGACGATCATCTGTTTCTTCGGAAACAGGAGCCCTTCAGAGGCATGATGTAGTGTATACTTGCGATTGGCACAACCATTGCGGTGGTTGTGCGCATTCTATTCCATCAACCATGCATGGTACGGCGTCCCTGTCTTCGGAAGGTGCCCCTCGATACGGCCGTGAACATCAAACCATGGGAGACTGGTTATGCAGAAGTCGCGGAAGCAGAAAGATCCTGCAGAGGTCAAAGACGAGCATGCATTGACCGAGACTGCTCTCGACGGCGTGAGCGGGGGTCAACAGGTCTACAAGAACGAGTTTCCCGGCGGCGTGAATCAGATGACCGGCCTGCGGCCGTTCGAGCCGTCCTTCGGCCCCAAGGGATCGATCTCGCAGGGCGAGGTCAACGAGAACCAGACAGACGACAATCTTCCGTGAGCGGCCGGACGATCGGTCGGGCGCGATGGCGCGCGCCGATCCGATGGCCCCGCACGGCGCCTCGCCGATGAGACCGAAACCTGGAGACGACAGCAATGAACGAGGACGCGAACGAAATCCGCCCGCTCGGGCCGGAGGAGATCGACGAGGTCGCGGGCGCTGATAAGCCGACCATGGTCACGCAGATCCAGTTCGGCAACCAGACCCTGAGCATCTGGGCCCAGTCCGACGTCCACGGCCTGGTCTGGATCGGACCGGCCGACTGAACGCTAGCTGACGGCGCCCCCGCGGCGCCATGCACGCCCCCCGACATGGAGACGACGATGACGACACCCGACGACGAGGACATCTGCCCCCTGACGGCCGAGGAGATCGAGGCGACCTCCGGCGCGGAGACACCGATGGTGACGTTCATGCAGTTCGGCGACGTGACGCTGGGCATCACCGCCACCTCGACGTCGCATGGCCTGGCCTGGAAGGGCCCGGTCGACTGATCATCCCCACGGCTCATCGTCGGAGCGGGCGGCCGGACCGGCCCGCCCCTTCGAGCCGCAGGGCGCAGCACGCTCGGCGCCGCCGAACCCCGCACGCTCCCACGGGAATGCGAATGACGATCCCTCCATTTGACTGACCGACAGTCATCAATGTATGAGAAGCGGAGCGGGCGAACCCTTTTCGCGTGCCGCGGAATCCGCATCGGGAGATCGACATGGGCGCGCAGGCTCTGCTGAACAGTCTCGTCCGCTACAAGGCCAGCGCCAACGGGGACCTGCTCGACGCGCTGGCAGGCCTCGACGGAGCGCCGGCCGCCGAGTATGGCGCGGCCCTTCGGGTCCTTCATCACGCCCATATCGTCGACCGCATCTTCCTCGCCCATCTCCAGCGCACCGGACACGCCTACGACAAGAGCTGGTCCGCCGAGACGCCGCCCCTCGATCGCCTGGCCGCGGACATCCGGGAGACGGACCGCTGGTATGTCGACCATGTCGCGCGGCTGCGTCCGGACGAACTCGACGAGGTGATCGACTTCAGCTTCACCGACGGGGCGCGGGGCCGCATGTCCCGCGAGGAGATGGTGGCGCACGTGGTCACCCATGCCGGCTACCATCGCGGCGAGGTCGGGCGTCTCCTGCCTGAGATCGGGGAGAGGGCATCGCGGGACGTGTTCGCGGGCTACCTGCACCGGTCCGACCCCGCGCGCCGCGCCTAGAGGCTGCCATGCCGATCGCCCTCCGACCGCGGACCAAGCCCCCGGCCGAGCGCCGCGACGAGCTGATGAACGCGGCCGAACGGCTGTTCCTGGCCCGGGGCTTCGAGGGGACCACGGTCGAGGAGATCACCACCGGCGCCGAGGTCGCCAAGGGGACCTTCTATCTCCACTTCGCCACCAAGGGCGACGTCCTCGAAGCCCTGCGCGAGCGCTTCGTGCAGGGCCTGCTCGACGCCGTGACCGCAGCGGTCGCCGGACAGCCGCGGGACGACTGGCGCGGCAGGCTCGCGGCCTGGGCGCGGGCCTGCGCCATCGGCTATCTCGACGCGGCGAGCCTGCATCACCTCGTCTTCGTCGCCGTGCCCCCGCCGAGCCGGGAGGGCATGGCGCGCAACGTCCTGGTCGACCATCTCGACGACCTCATCGCCGCCGGGGCCCATGGCGGGGCCTGGACGATCGAGGAGTCCGGCTTCACGGCGGTGTTCCTGTTCAACGCCCTGCACGGCGTGGTCAACCAGGCCGCCGCCGGGGAGCCCACAGGGGATCGCGGCAGCCTGTTGCGGGCGCTCGAGGCGCATGTCTTCCGTGCAGTCGGATTGCGTCCCGAGGCCGGGTGATCCTGAGGCCGGCCATCGCCGATATCGGAGCCCGCTTCATCGCACCGGCGGCAGGCCGGGATCGATGCCGGTCTTGGCGACCGAGACGTCCCAGAGCCGTTCCGCGAACTGCGGATTGCGGGCTCGTGCGGTGCGGGAGGCTTCGCCGGAGGCGCCCCTGATCCCTCGGAAGCCGATCGGCCCGTAATAGCCGCCCGGCGTCACCGTCCCGGCCGCCGCCTGCAGGGCGGGCCAGGCGCCCATCGCGGCGCTGTTGAAGAACAGCCTGGCCACGGGCAGCAACATCTGCAGCGCGCCCATATGGCGCCCCAGGTCGGTCGCGGCAACGCCGGGGTGGCAGCCCACGGCCGTGACCGGCGAGCCCGAGGCGCGCAGGCGCCGGTCCAGCTCGAAGAAGAACAGGGCATTGGCGAGCTTGCTGGCGGCATAGCGCGGGAAGCGGTCGTAGCCCTTGTCGGCATCGAGATCGTCCCAGTCGATCTCAGCGCGGCGATGGGCGATGCTCGAGGTTACGACGACCCTGGCGCCCCTGGTCTCGGCAAGCTTCGGCAGGAGCAGGGCGCTGAGCGCGAAGCAACCGAGGTGATTGACGCCGAACTGGAGCTCGAAGCCCTGCTTCGTGCGCGTCAGGGGCGGGGTCATCACGCCGGCATTGTTGACGAGGGCATCGATCCGCGGCTCCCCGGCCGCCTGTTCGGCCGCAGCCCGGACGCTCGCAAGGTCGGCCTGGTCGAGCGGCAGGAAGGCCAGATTCGCCCCGGGGCTCCCCTGTCTGATCCGCGCCATCGCGGCCTCGGCCTTCGCCCGGTCGCGGCAGGCGAGCAGCACCCGGGCGCCCCGCGCCGCGAGCACGCGGGACGCCTCGAAGCCGATGCCGGTATTGGCGCCCGTGACGATGAAGCACTTGCCCGACTGGTCGGGAACGTCGGCCTCGGTGAATCCATTGCGCGTCGTCATTCGCTTCCCCTCATTGAGTGAGTCCGCACTCATTTTTCGATCGAGCACGATCAGGCTGCGGTGCCCTTCCAGAACAGGTCGAAGCCGGCCTGCGTGATGCGCTCCCGCTCCCCGGGATTCACCGCGATGGCGTCCATGGCGATCTCCGCCAATCCGAGCAGCATCGTGTCGATGTAGAACGGCATGCGCGCCGGGTCGCTGCGCCCGGCGAGGCTGCGCTCGACCCTTGCGCGAGTCTCGCGAAACTGGATGTCGAAGCGCCGCAGGCTGTCGGGCCTGATGCGCCCCGAGACCTTGAGCTGGCGCAGCGTCTTGCGCCATGTCGGGTTCGCCACGCCCCAGTCGATCAACCGCTCCCAGATGTGCCGGACACATTCACGCGGGTCGCTCGTCGTGGGATGCGAGGCGGTCATGACCTCGGCGAGACCGCTCTCGATTTCGAGGAAGAGCTGGTTCAAGAGATCGTCCTTGGTCGGGAAATAGGTGAAGAGCGTCCCTTCAGCGACGCCGGCTGCCTTGGCGATCTTCGCCGTGGACGCGCCGATGCCGAGCGTCGCCACCAAATCGGCGGCGGCCGTCAGGATCGCATCACGCTTTTCTTCGCTGAGGGGGCGGGCCATGGCTTCAAGAATGAGTGAGTAGTTACTCAATCATGTAGAGGAGCCTGTATCCCGAATCAAGAGGGGCCTCTGCGAAGCATGCGACGAGCCGAGGAGCCGGCGCGGAGAGCCCGATGCGCACATCTTCCTCGCCTCCGCCCGCTCCGATATCGTCGCTGGCGTGGCGGCTAGGCGGAGGGCGCATGGACCGGAGTGACCAGGGCGGCGATCGCGCCGCCACGTGCGGCTGGTTCGTCCTGCAGGGCATCGATCCGGCCATGGGCAGCCCCGCCCTGGAGGCGCGCTTCCGCGTCGACGATGTCGCCGTCTTGCGCGCCGCCTTGGGCGATCTCGCCGACGGGCGGGATCCCGATCTGGAGTGGGTCTACCCGCTCGAACGGGCGCATCTGGACGCCATCGAGCAACGCTTCGGCGCCTCGATCGGCGACGGCGCGTACGAGGTCATGCTTCTGCCCTGGCACTTTACCCGCGAGGCGCCCTATCTGAACCATGGAGGCTTCGAGCTGCCGCTCATGCTCGAAGGCCGCAAGCCTTTCGCAAAATTCTCGAATGTCTACCCGGATGAATGGTTCGACGACGTCATCGGTCGATTCGATCCGTTCGTGCAGGAGGGGCGGTTCGTCCGCCGCATCGTGACCCGACCGTTCGACGAGCCGGCGCGATGGCACGACGGCGGCATCGTGGACGGCTTTCGCGAAGTCTACTTCGCCTTGCCGGGCGAGGAATGGCGGATCGACGCGTACCTGCTCCTGGTCGAAGTCGGGCTCAAGGCCGGATGGAACGACGCGCTGGAACGCTACGAAGGCTCCCTGCTCGGCTACGAGGATTGGCAGACCGACTGGTGGCTCGAAGCGCTGCGGTCGCGGCGGCGCCCCCAGCCGGCTCACGACGACGATCACACGCGGAGACAGGGCCGCTCGCTGGTTGCCGCGATGCAGAGCTCGCCATATCCCGATCTCCGGATCGAGCCGACACGCTCACGCCTGCCGGTGCGCGACATCGACCTGTGAGCGGACGGGGTCTGGAGTAGAGCGGTCGCGATCGGAACGGCACCCTCCCCCTACCGTCTGATCGCGATCCCCCGCCCCGCCGCCTCCGGCACCGGCAGGCCGGCGTGCTGCCTGGCGAGATCCTCCAGGATCGCGGCGCTCGTCTCCAGCCAGGGCGCGGAGCGGGGCTGCTCGCCCGACTGGTCGATCGACATCAGGAGCTGCTCGGAGGTAGCGGCGAGGATGTCGCGGGCGGTGTCGTGCATTTCCAGGAACAGCCGCGCCCGCTTGGCGTCGACCTCCAGGAGCTGCGCCGTGACCGCCAGCGGCGCGCCGAGCTTGACCTCGCGCAGGAAGCGGACATGCGTCTCCAGCGTGTAGATCGTGCGCCGGGTCGAGGCGCGGGTGTCGGCATCCAGCCCGACATGCTCCAGGAACTCGTCCACCGCCTTGGCGAAGATCACGGCGTAATAGCCATCGTAGAGATGGCCGTTATAGTCGATCCACTCGGGCCGGACGGTCTCGCGCAGGAGATGCATGGACATGCTCAGATCCGCCCCTGCAGGCCCTCGGCCTCGGGCCAGTACTTCTGCACCAGGGCGAGCAGCTCGATCAGGAAATCGTCGCGGCGGCGCTCCAGCGCCTTGATCGAGCGCCCGGCGGCCTGGTGCTCGCAGCCGTCGGCGACCCGGCCGATCAGGTCCTCGGTCAGCTCCGGCGCCGTGAGCTTGGTCCAGGGCAGCTTCAGGGCTGGCCCGAACTGGTGCAGCATGTGGCGCATGCCGCCCTCGCCGCCGGCGAGGTGGAAGGTGAGGAAGGTGCCCATCAGCGACCAGCGCAGCCCGCAGCCATAGACCACGGCCGCGTCGATCTCCTCGGTGGTGGCGACGCCGTCGTTGACCAGCCACAGCGCCTCGCGCCAGAGCGCCTCCATCAGGCGGTCGGCGACGAAGCCTTCGATCTCGGTGCGCACATGCAGCGGGCGCATGCCGATCGAGCGGTAGAAGTCCATCGCCGCGGCGACGCTGGCCGCAGCCGTCTTCTCGCCGCCCAGCACCTCGACCAGCGGCAGGAGATAGACCGGGTTGAAGGGGTGGCCGACGACGAAGCGCTCGGGCCGCTGCATCCGCGCCTGCAGGCGGCTCGGCAGCAGGCCGGAGGTGGAGGAGGCGATCAGGGCCTCGGGCTTGGCCGCGGCGTCGATGCGGGCGAGGAGATCCTGCTTCAGCTCCTCGCGCTCGGGCGCATTCTCCTGGATGAAGTCGGCGGCGGCCACCGCCGCCTCGACCGAGCCCAGCATCACCAGCCGGTCGCGGCGGGCGCCCTCGGCGAGGCCCTGGCGCTCCAGCGCGCCCCAGGCATTGTCGATCGCCGCGCGCAGCCTGTCCTCGGCGCCGGGCGCCGGATCCCAGGCGACGACGTCATGGCCATGGGCGAGGCCCCGGGCCGCCCAGCCGGCGCCGATCACGCCGGTTCCGATGATCGCGATGGTCTTGGCCATATCCCCTCCCTCGGGTTTCGCGGCCGAATAGAGCCGCTGGCGCGCCGCCCTCCATGGCGGCAAGCGACAGGAAGGAGGCCGCGGGCGACATCAGCCCTCGCGGTCGAGCGCGGCGTTCACCACGGCCGCCGTCTCCGCCGAAGGCAGCACCGGCACCACCTCGAAATCGGTGAGATCGGCCCAGGCGAGGATCCAGGCCTGCAGCTCGGCGAGGTCGTCGCATTCCATCAGCTGGAAGCAGCGATCGAAGTTCGGCTCGATCCAGCTGCCGGCATAGCGCAGCCCCTCCGGCGCCATGCGGCCCTTGTCGCGAAAGCGGCGATAGACCGCCTTGGCATCGCGATTCCTGAAACGCTCGACGACCATGAACAGCATCACGGATCCTCCCCGGCCCCCATGGTCGGACACGACACGGCTCCCGGCAAGAGCGCGCCAGGCGACATGCCGTGTCGGTTTGAGCCTGGCGGCGCACCCCGCTTCGTGCGAAGGCTTGATCCCGCACGACGTTCCCCATGACCGCCGCCATCGACCCGTCCGCGACTGCCACCGCCCGCGCCGAGCACCGCCTCGGCGTGATCTTCGTGCTCGCCTCGGCCGTGACCTGGAGCCTCAGCGGCGTCTTCGCGCGGCTGCTCGGTCCCGACATCGACGTCTGGACCGCGGTGTTCCTGCGCTCCGGGATCGGCGCGGCCTACATGGCGATCGGCACGCTGGTCGTGCATCGCGGCCGCTCGCTGGCGGCGTTCCGTGCGATGGGCGGCATCGGCCTCCTGGTCGTCCTCACCGGCGCCATCTCCATGGTGGCGTTCATCGGCGCCTTCTTCCACACCAGCGTCGCCAATGTCTCGGTGATCTATTCGACCACGCCGTTCATCGCGGCGGGGCTCGGCTGGGTGATGCTGCGCGAGGCCGTGTCGGCGCGCACCCTGATCGCCGCGGTCATCGCCCTGGCGGGGGTGACGATCATGGTCTCCGGATCGTTCGCCGCCGGGCACCTGCTCGGCGACGGCCTGGCCCTCGTCATGGCCGGGTCCTTCGCGGTCATGGCGGTGCTGGTCAAGGTGCGGCGCGAGCTCGACATGCTGCCGGTTAACTTCCTGGTCTGCCTGTTCTCGCTGGCCTTCGCATCGCCCTTCGCCGATCCGGCCAGGGCCACGGCGATGGACCTCATCGTGCTGGCCGCCTTCGCCTTCTGCTCGATCGCCCTCGCCTTCTTCCTGTTCCTGGCGGGGGCGCGGCGCATCCCGGCCGCCGAGGCAGGCCTGATCACCACGCTGGAAGTGGTGCTCTCCCCGCTCTGGGTGTTCCTGCTATTCGCCGAGAACCCGGGCCGGCCGGCGATCATCGGCGGCGCGGTCGTGTTCGCGGCGGTGGTGTGGCACATCGTCGGCGACCGGCGCCGAGCGTGAGCGGGCTCCACCCCAGGCCGAGAGCATGACGCCGGCGAGCACGATCAGGCCGCCGAGCAGGGTGGCGGGGCGCGGCCGCTCGTCGAAGATCAGGAACACCCAGACCGGTCCCAGCAGCATCTCGGTCTGGGCCAGCAGCGTCAGGCGGTTGGCCGGCACGCTGCGGGCGGCGATGTTGAACAGGATCATGCCGACGCCGATGAACAGGGCGCCGTGCAGCATGGCCATGGCGTTCTCGAAGGGCGGGGTCCAGAACGGCGAGCCGTCGACCCAGACGATCAGGCCCGTGGCCAGCGCCGTGAGCAGGGCGTAGTCGGCCACGGAGCCCGACATGTCGCGGCCGCGGCCGAGCCGCGCCACAACGGAATAGAGGGCGTAGGCGAATGCCGAGCCCACCGCCGCCAGATTGCCGGCGAAATTCCCCGAGCCGACCTCGCTGCCCGTCATCACCAGGAGGCCGACGGCGCCGATGCCAATCGCCGTCCAGGTCACGGTGCCGACACGCTCCCTCAACAGGAGGCGGGCGAGGAGGGCGCCGATCAGCGGGGCGCTGGTGGCGAACAGCAGGGCGTTGGCCACGGTGGTGGTCTTCATGGCGAAGATGAAGCACAGCGCCGCGCCGGTCAGCGTCAGGCCGCCGGCAACCCCGTGCCAGCCGCTGTCCCGCATCTGGCGCAGCGGCGAGCTGCGCCGCCACAGGGCGATGGCGAACACCAGCGGCACCAGGCCGAAGGAGCGCCAGAGCAGGTACTGGAAGGCGTCGAGATGCGGCGACAGGCGAACGGTGATGCCACCGAAGGAGAACATCGCGCCGGCGGTGAGCGCCAGACCCGCGCCCCAGAAAGCAGTGTTCGCGGAGGCCATCAGGGTCCGGAGGAAAAGAAGGCTCGACCCGCACCATGTCGGATGCGCCGGGCCAAACTGTTCCGGATGCGACGGCCCATGTCCGAATCCGGCGCTATCGCCGACGCCAATGCGGGCCATCGCAAAGGCTCATGGCCGCCCCGCCTCATCCCTCCAGGAAGTGCCCGATGGCGTTGAGCGGCCGGATGCCGTCGCAGATGATCTTGGCGACGGCGAGCAGAGGCACGGCGAGGATGGCTCCGGGCGCGCCCCACATCCAGAACCAGAAGATCAGCGAGATGATCACCAGCACCGGGTTGAGCGTGAAGCGGCGCGCCAGCAGCATCGGCGTGATCATCTCGCCCTCGACGAGGTGGATGCCGAGATAGAGACCGGCCGGCATCAGCGCCGGCCAGAAGCCGTCCATGGTCAGGAGCCCGGCGAAGAAGAACAGCACGATGCCGAAGACGGGGCCCATGATCGGCACGAAGTTGAGCAGGAAGGCGAGCACGCCCCACAGCACGGGGTCGCCGAGACCGCAGGCCCACATGGCGATGCCGGTGGCGATGCCCACCGCCGCGTTCATCACCGTGATGGTGACGAGGTAGGCGGAGATGTTCTCCTCCACCTGCTGCGACAGGGCGACGACCTGGCGCTTGTCGCTGAAGCGCGGCAGGACCTCGACGAAGCGCCTGAGGAAGGTGTCGCCGGACACCAGGAGGAAGAACAGGATCAGGATCGTCTCGAAGAAGCCGCCGGCAAAATGCTGCGTGCCCCGGAACAGCGTCTCCGTCAGGCCGAGATCGGCCGAGCCGCCCGCGCCGCCGTCGATCTGATGCAGGAAGGCCTGCAGCGTCTTGATCGGGCGGCTGAGGAATTGCAGGCGCTCCTCCAGCCGCGGCAGCCCGGCCGGCAGCTTCTCGGCCCAGGCCGAGGCGGGCCCGGCGACCGCCGCGCCCAGCCCGACGATCACCGAGAACACCGCCACGATCAGCACGAGCGCCGCAAGGGCCCGGGGGATGTGCAGGCGCTCCAGCAGGCGCATGCCCGGCTGCAGCAGGAGCTTGAGGACGAAGGCCAGGACCAGCGGCAGGATAATCTCGGCGGCGACATAGGCGATGGTCAGGACGGCGATGGCCAGCAGGCAGCTGAGGACGACCAGCGTCTTGTCGGGAAAGATCCGGCCGCTCGCCCCGGCGGCATCCTCGATCCCCGCGGGCCCGGCCTCGACGCTGCCGCCTCGTCGCAGGGCCGCCTCGTCCATCCCACCGGCAGCCAGGTCGGCGGCATCGCTCATCGAACACGGTCCTCCCGCTGGGGTCCGAAACCCCGCGGGCGAACAACGCCCGGTCGCCGACTGTGTTCCCCCGGGGGAAGCGCCGCCGCCTCAGCCGTCCAGGCCGCGGTAGCGCCGGCGATAGTCCGGATCGTAGAGGGCGCTCTCGCGGAAATCCGCCGCCGCCAGGGCCGGGCCGACCAGGATCAGCGCCGTGCGCTCCATCGGCTCGGCCGCGACCTTGGTCTCGATGTCGGCGAGCGTGCCGCTCAGGACCCGCTCGTCCGGCCAGGTGGCGCGGAACACCACCGCGACCGGACAGTCCGGCCCGTAATGCGGCAGCGTCTCGGCGACGACGCGGGCGAGGGCATGGATGGACAGGTGCACCGCCAGCGTCGCCCGCGTGCGGCCGAAGGCCTCGAGCGTCTCGGTCGGCGGCATGGACGAGGCCCGGCCGGAGGTGCGGGTCAGCACCACCGACTGCGCCACCTCCGGCAGGGTCAGCTCGCGCCCGAGCACGGCCGCCGCCGCGGCGAAGGCCGGCACGCCGGGGGTGACGGTGTAGGGGATGCCGAGCCGCTCCAGCCGCCGGGTCTGCTCGCCGAGGGCGCTCCAGATCGACAGGTCGCCGGAATGCAGCCGGGCGACGTCGAGTCCGGCGGCATGGGCGGCGGCGATCTCCTGCATGATGGCGTCGAGCGTCAGCGGCGCGGTGTCGACCACGCGCGCATCCGGCGGCGCGAGCGCGACGATCTCCGGCGGCACCAGCGAGCCGGCATAGAGGCAGACCGGACAGCGCGCCACGAGGTCGCGGCCGCGCACGGTGATGAGGTCGGGCGCGCCGGGCCCGGCGCCGATGAAATGCACGGTCATGATGGGGAGGTTCCGTTGTGGCGCAGTGTTAAAAGCGCGCCGGCAGACTTCGTAGGCCGATCTTCATCCGTTGGTGGTCTCCGCGAAATCGAGATCGATTTCGCTTGGGATGGCCGGGTCAAGCCCGGCCATGACGGGACCGTTGCGACATGGACCAGAGCCTCGGCGCCATCTTCCGACGTTGCGACAACAGGTGGGGCGCCGACGGACGCACCACCCTCAGCCGTCATGGGCGGACTTGATCCGCCCATCCACACGAACACAGGGGGTGGTCGGGACGACCGCTCCCCGCGAACCTCCCCGGCTTCTGGCAGGGTACAACCATCATCTGTTTGTGTTCGCGTGGATGGCCGGGTCAAGCCCGGCCATGACGGAACCGTTGCGGATTGGACGACAATGGCCATGCCACCCGTGATCGCCGGGGTGGGCGCGCGCACGCCCATCACCCCTGCCCCGACACCGCGATGGCGCAGGTGGCGCTGCGGCTGGCGGTGCGCGGCTGCACCAGGCGCGAGGTCGGGCCGGCGCCGGCGAGGGCGGCGGTCTCGGCGACGCTGGCGAGGCCCGTGAGGGCCACAACCCGCTCCGAGACGGTGATCGCGCGCGGCTCGGCCGCCTTCATCATCGGTTCGGGAATCAGCACCAGCGGCAGGCCGAGACGCCGCGCCGCCTCGGCGAGCCCGGTCTCGCCGTGCTTGAAGGCGGGGGCGAACAGGCCGGAGAGATGGCGCATCGGCAGCTCGGCCCTGGCCATGGCCAGCTCGGCGAGCTCGATGATCTCCTGCGCCTCGCAGCCCTTGCGGCAGCCGAAGCCGGCGGCGACGATGTTCATGGCGTCCTCACGGGCTTCACCGCGCTCCATTGCGTCACCGGCATGGCCGGCTTCCAGCCGTGCATGCCGCCGATGGCGGCGATGCGCTCGACGGAGAGGCGGATCAGCTCGCCGCCGTGGCGGGCGTACCATTGCGCCAGCAGCGCCTCGGTTTCCAGCGAAACCGCGTTGGCGACCAACCGCCCCCCCGGCTTCAGCGCCGCCCAGGCCGCCTCGAACACGCCGGCATCGCCGGCGCCGCCGCCGAGGAACACGGCATCGGGCGGCTCCAGGCCGGCAAAGGCCGCCGGCGCCCGGCCCTGCACCAGGGCGAGACGCGGCACGCCGAGCGCCGCGGCGTTGCGGGCGGCGCGCGCGGCCCGGTCGGGCCGCTCCTCGATGCCGACGGCGCGATTGGCGGCATCGCGCAGCAGCCATTCGATGGCGATCGAGCCGGCGCCGAGGCCGACGTCCCAGAGCAGCTCCCCCTTCAGCGGGGCGAGCGAGGACAGGGTGACGGCGCGGATCTCGCGCTTGGTGAGCTGGCCGTCATGCTCGAACATCGCATCGGGCAGGCCGCTCGCCAGCGGCACAGGCCGGGCGTCGGGGCCGGCCACCGCCTCGATCGCCAGCAGGTTGAGGGGGTCGATCCCGCCGAGATCGAAGGCGTCGGCACGGGCGCCGCGGATCGCCTCGCGCGGACCGCCGAGCGCTTCGAGCACGGTGAGGCGCGAGGGGCCGAAGCCCATGGCGACGAGATGCTCGGCGACCTTGGCCGCCGTGCTGCCGTCCCAGGTCAGCGCCAGGATGCGAGCCCCGGGCTGGACATGGGGGACGATCGCCTCGAAGGGGCGCCCGTGCAGCGAGACCAGGGCGCAGTCCTGCTCGGCCCAGCCGAGCCGGCCGGCGGCGAGGGCGAAGGCGGAGGGCGCGGGCAGGCACGCGATCTCATCGGCGGGGACGTGGCGCGCCAGCGTGGCGCCGACGCCCCAGAGGAAGGGATCGCCCGAGGCCAGCACCACGACGCGCCGGCCGCGCCGGGCCTGCAGCAGCGGCACGGCGTCGGTCAGCGGGCTCGGCCAAGTCAGACGCTCGGCTGCCCCGCCCGCGACCATGGCGAGGTGACGGGCGCCGCCGACCAGCAGCTCGGCCGCCTCCACCACGGCACGGGCCGCCGGCGAAAGACCGGCGAAGCCGTCCTCGCCGATGCCGACGATGGACAGCCAGCGACCGGGATGGTTCAAGGCGGTCATCGCAACCCTCCAAGCAGATTCCCCCGAACCCGCTTGGATCTCAGACTCAGAGCAATCGTGGCGAAAGCCACGACAAGCGGCTTGGGGCGGCCATGATCCTGATCCTCGGCGGCACGACCGAAGCCTCGGCGCTGGCGCGGCTCCTCGCGGCACGGCCGGAGATCCCGGCCCTGCTGTCGCTCGCCGGCCGCACGCGCCAGCCGGCGACGCCGCCGATCGCCCACCGTATCGGCGGCTTCGGCGGCATCGAGGGCCTGACCCGCTTCCTCGCCGAGCACGGCGTCGCGGCCGTGGTCGATGCGACGCACCCTTTCGCCGATCAGATCTCGGTCCATGCGCTTGCCGCCTGCCGGGAAAACGGCACGCCGCTGCTCGCCCTGCGCCGCCCGCCCTGGCAGGCCGTCGCCGGCGACCGCTGGACCGAGGTCGCCGATGCCGCCGAAGCGGCACGGGCGCTGGGCAGCACGCCGCGGCGAGTGTTCCTGACCGTCGGGCGGCTGGAGCTCGACGCCTTCCTCGATGCGCCCCAGCACGACTATCTCGTCCGCACCGTCGACCCGCCCGACCGCCTGCCGCCGCGGGCGCGGCTGATCCTGGCGCGCGGCCCCTTCGCCGAGGACGACGAACGCCGGCTGCTGGTCGAGGCACGGATCGAGGTGGTGGCCACCAAGAACTCCGGCGGCAGCGCCACCTACGGCAAGATCGCCGCGGCCCGGGCGCTCGGCCTGCCGGTGGTCCTGATGCGCCGGCCGGAGGCGCCAGAGGTGCCGGCGGTCGAGACGGCGGAGGCGGCGATGGCGTGGATCGAAGGGGTGGTGGGCGCGCGGCGGCGATAACGGGCGCGACGCGAAAGCCTTCTCCGCGGAGCGGGGAAGGTGACCTTGCGGAGCAAGGTCGGATGGGGTGTGGCGGGCAGATCTGCGGTCGTCGGCAGCGTTGCACAACCGTTGTGCAAGCCGACCACAGGTCTTGACCTGCCCGCCACACCCCATCCGTCGCCACTGCGTGGCGCCACCTTCCCCGCTTCGCGGAGAAGGCTTTCGCGTCGCGTCCGTCACGCCCCCTCCTCCCAGCGCCGCGGCGTGTACACCCACGCCTCGCCCTCCGGCCGCTCGATCACCCGCGTCGCGGCCGAGCCGATGATCACCAGCGTGCGCATGTCGACCTCGCGCGGATCGACCGCGGCGAGGCTGGTGCGGATGATTGTCTCGTCCGGCCGGCCGACCGCCTTGGCCAGGATCACCAGGCGCTCGCCGACCGCCGACCGCAAAGCCTCGAAGGCCCGCCCGATCTGGTCCGGCCGCGCCTTGGAGGCGGGATTGTAGAGCGCGATGACCAAATCCGCCGCCGCCGCCGCGACGAGGCGCTTCTCGACGACCGCCCAGGGCTTGAGGTTGTCGGAGAGCGAGATGGCGCAGAAATCATGGCCGAGCGGCGCGCCGAGCCGGGCCGCGGCGGCGAGCATGGCGGTGATGCCGGGGGCGACGAGGATGTCGAGCCCGCGCCAGGCCGGCGGCCCGGCCTCGACCGCCTCGAATACGGCCGCGGCCATGGCGAAGACGCCGGGATCGCCGCCCGAGACCACGGCGACGCGGGCGCCGGCCTCGGCCAGCTCCAGGGCGTGGCGGGCGCGGTCGAGCTCGACGCGGTTGTCGGAGGCGTGGCGGCGGGCGGCGGACGGCGGCACGCGGTCGACATAGGGACCATAGCCGACGATGTCGGTCGCCTCGGCCAGCAGCGCCTGCGCCTCGGCGGTCAACCAGCGCTCAGGCCCGGGACCGAGCCCGACCACCATCAGGCGCCCGGCCGGCGTCACAGGCTGCGTCCCCGGCCGGGGACCAGGATCATGGCGAAATAGGGGGCGCCCTCGTAGCCGGCCGGCGGCAGCGGCAGCACCTTCTCGCCGGCCATGGTGCCGCGCTCGACATAGACGGCGCGCTCGGCCAGGCCCAGCTCCTCCAGCACGGCGCGGGTCTTGGAGAAGTGCCGGCCGAGCTTCATGATCACGGCCGCGTCGACGCGGGCGAGGTGCTCGCGCAGCGCCGCGGCGGGCAGCGTCGCCGGCAGCACGGCGAGCACGTCGTCGCCATAGGCGATCGGCGTGCGGGCGCGGGTCCAGCAGCCGGCCATGCCGGAGACGCCGGCCACCACCTCGGTCTCGTAGTCGGCGGCGAGGCGGTGGAACACCGGCATGAAGGAGCCGTAGAAGAAGGGATCGCCCTCCGACACCACAACCACGTCGCGCCCGGCGTCGAGGTGCACGGCAAGGCGCGCCGCCGCGGCGTCGTAGAAGCCGGACAGCGCGGCATGGTAGGCGGCGCCGTCCGCCGGCGCCTCGGTGGTCATGGGATAGGCGAGCTCCTCCTCGATCACGCCCTCGGCCAGAAAGCCCTCGACGATGGCCCGGCCATGGCCGCGCTGGCCCTGCTTGCAGAAATAGGCCAGCACCGGCGCCGCCTTGACGAGGCGCGCGGCCTTGAGGGTCATCAGCTCCGGGTCGCCCGGGCCGACGCCGACGCCGTAGAGGCGGCCCCTGGCGCTCATTCGACCTCGCTCGCCAGGGCATTGACCGCGGCGGCGGTCATGGCGCTGCCGCCCTTGCGCCCGCGCACGATCAGCCAGGGCACCGCGTTCCAGGCGGCCAGCGCCTCCTTCGATTCGGCGGCGCCGACGAAGCCGACGGGCACGCCGACGATGGCGGCCGGCTTCGGCGCGCCGGCGTCGATCATGTCCATCAGGTGGAACAGCGCGGTCGGCGCATTGCCGATGGCGACCACCGCGCCGGCCAGCCGCTCGCGCCAGAGCTCCAGGGCGGCGGCGGTGCGGGTGTTGCCGATCTCGGCGGCGAGCGCCAGCGTACTGGGATCGTCCAGCGTGCACACCACCGCATTGTCCGCCGGCAGGCGGGCGCGGGTGACGCCGTTCGCCACCATCTTGGCGTCGCACAGGACCGGGGCGCCGGCGCGAAGGGCGGCGCGGGCGGCGGCGACGAAGCCCGGCGCCATGGCGATGTCGGCGGCGACCTCGACCATGCCGCAGGCATGGATCAGGCGCACCGCCACCTGCGCCTCGTCGGGTGCGAAGCGCGCGAGATCCGCCTCGGCGCGGATGATGGCGAAGGAGCGGCGATAGATCTCGGCGCCGTCGCGGATATAGTCACGGTCTGGCATGGGTCTTCGGGCTTCCGGACGGGATCTCGCTCGGGTCGAGCGCAGCAAGACGGGCGGCCATGTCGGGCACCGACATCGGCGGGGTGGCGCTGGGTGCCATGGCGTCGGCCTGGAAGGCAAGTCCGTAGCGCCCGCCCTGGGCGACGAGGGTCAGCGTCGCCGGAGCTCGGCGAGCGCAGCCCTTCGGACAGCCGGAGACATGGACGGAGATGCCGCCACGGGCGAGGAGCGGCGCCAAGGCCTCGGCGAACCGCACCGCATCGCGCTGGGCCGCGCCCTCCCCCGAGGCGCAGGCCGGGCTGCCCGGACAGGCGGCGACGGCGAGGCGGGGATCGGCGGGATCGACGACCAGGCCGAGGGCGGCAATGCGTTCGGCCAGGGCCGGGGCAGCCGCCGCCGGGACGGGGGCGAGCAGGATCGCGCGCCAAGGGGAGAGACGCAGACCGCAGCCGTGCTCGGCCGCGAGGGCGGCGAGGCCGTCGAGCTGGTCGGCGGTCAGGCGACCGAAGGGGGCGGCGGCGGCGAAGAGGCCTGTCGACGCACCGCCGGCGAAGGGGACGTAGCCGGCCGGACCCTCACCCCTGCCCCTCTCCCGGCCGGGAGAGGGGCAGGGGTGAGGGTCTAGGCTTTTCGGCAATCGGGCGCCGCCTTCGTCGCCCGCACCAATATCGGCCTGCGCCTCGTCCGGAACCGTGCAGGCCCTCACCCCTGCCCCTCTCCCGGCCGGGAGAGGGGGGACGCGCACGGCAACCGCGGCCGCGCCCAGCCGGGCCACCACCTCGCGGAAGCGCCGTTCCTCGCCCACGCGCAGCGCCAGGAAGGCCTTCGCCAGCGCCGTTGCGGCGGCAACGAGCCCGTCGGCCGCGACCGTTCCGATCGCCGCCCCACCCGCTTCGACGCTGAAGCGATCCCTGCCCATCGCCGCGAACCGCACGTCCGCGTCGACCCCATCGAGCGGCAGCGTGCCGCCGCCGTCGATCAGGAACAGGACCTTTGCCGGCAGCGCATGCAGCGCGGGATCGGCGACCAGCGCCTTCTCCAGCGCAAGGGCGAGCGGCCCGACGTCGATCGCCTCCGCCGGGTCGAGCCCGGCAAGCGGGCTCGCCAGCACGTTGCGCACGGTCTCGCCGGCAGCATCGGCATCGAGCAGGCCGAGGGCGGCGAGGCGTGCCTGCAGCAGGCCGAGCGTTTCGTCCGTGACGCCGCGCAGCTGCAGGTTGGCCCGGCCGGAGAGGTCGAGCAGGCCGTTGCCGAAGGCCCGCGCGGCACCGGCCAGCGCCTGGGCCAGCCCGGGCGGCACCACGCCGGCGGTGATGCGCACGCGCACGAGCAGGCCGTCGCCCGTGCGCATCGGGCGCAGGGCGCCCGGACACCAGCCGCGGCGGCGCGCGCTCACGGCGCCGCCTCCGCCGTGTCGAGCAGCCGGGCGGCGGCGTTGCGGCGCGGCCGCCACAGGCCGCGGCGCAGGGCCTCGGCCAGCCGCGCCCGGATGGCGCGCGCCGCGCCGGGATTGGCGGCATCGAGGAAGGCGGCGACGGCGTCGTCCTCGACATAGGCGGCGTGGATGCGATCGAAGGCGGCGTCGGTGACCACGCCGGCCGTGGCGGCGAAGGCGAACAGGCTGTCGACGGCGTTGGCGAGCTCGGCTGCGCCGGCGAAGCCGTGGCGCATCATGCCGGCGATCCAGCGCGGATTGGCGGCGCGGCCATGGACGATGCGCGCCACCTCCTCGGCCAGGCTGCGCAGCTTCGGCGCCTCCGGGTCGGTGAGATCGGCGTGGTAGAGCGCCGCCTTGGCGCCCAGCGCCGCCAGCGCCGCGCCGAAGCCGCCCTGGAAGGCGGCGAAGGTGACGTCGTCGAGAATGTCGATCTCGGCATGGTCCTGGCCGTGGAGATGGGCGTCGGCCGACGCCACCCGGCCGGCAAAGGCCTCACGCGCCTCGCTCCCCTCCAGCCCGGCGCCATAGGCATAGCCGCCGGCGGTAAGATAGTCCTCGCCGAGATCGGCGCGGCTCTGCCAGGCGCCGCGGGCGAGGCGGTCGGCGATGCCGGCGCCATAGGCGGCCGGGGCAGCGCCGAAGATGCGCAGCGGCCGCGCCTCGCCGGCACGGCGGGCGGCGGCGAGCGGGTTCCAGTCCCCGTCCTCGTCGAGGGCGGCGACGGCCCGCACCGCCTCGTCGATCAGGGCGATCTGGCCGGCGAAGACGTCGCGGAACAGGCCGGAGATGCGCAGCGTCACGTCGATCCGCGGCCGGTCGAGCCGGGCGAGCGGCAGCACCTCGAAGCCGCCGACGCGGTTGGAGGCATCGTCCCAGACCGGCGCGACGCCGAGGAGCGCGAGGGCCTGGGCGATGTCGTCGCCGCCGGTGCGCATGGTGGCCGAGCCCCAGAGGTCCATGACGATGCGGCGCGGGTGCTGGCCGAAATCCTGGAGGTAGCGGCGCACCAGCTCGCCCGCGGCTCGGGCGCCGATCGCCGCGGCGGCGCGGGTCGGCACGGCGCGGGGATCGAGCGTGGTGAGGTTGCGCCCGGTGGGCAGCACGTCGGCGCGCCCGCGCGTCGGCGCCCCGGCCGGGCCGGGCGGCACGAAGCGCCCGTCGAGGCCAGCAAGCAGGCCGACCATCTCCGCCTCGCCCGTCGCATCCAGCGCGGCGGCAAGGGCCGGGCGGCGGTCCTCGCCGCTGGTGCGGGCGAGCGCGTCGAGGAGCAGGCCGTGCTCGGGCGGCGAGCGGCCGAAGACGTGCAGGCCGTCGCGGATCTGCAGCTCCTTGACGTCGCAGAGGAAGGCGTCGAGCCGGGCGAGCGTCTCCTCCTCGCCGGTGCCGGGGGCAATGCCGCATTCGGCGGCGAGGCCGCCGTCCTGGGCGATCTCGACGATCTCCTTGCGCAGATGCGCCATGCGGCGGCGATCGAGCCCGTCGGCGCCGGCATATTCGTCGATCAGCCGCTCCACCGCCTCGGCCGTGCCGGTGAGGCCGGCGGCGGCGAGCGGCGGCGTCATGTGGCCGATCGCGACCGCGCCGAGCCGGCGCTTGGCCTGCGCCGCCTCGCCGGGATTGTTGACGATGAAGGGATAGAGCACCGGCACCGGCCCGAGCGCCACCTCGGGGAAGCAGGCCTCCGACAGGGCCGCCGCCTTGCCCGGCAGCCATTCCAGCGTGCCGTGCGTGCCGAGATGGATCAGGGCGTCGAGGCGCAGGCGCTCGCGCAACCAGAGGTAGAAGGCGAGATAGGCGTGCCGCGGCGGCCGGTCGGGCGAATGGTGGTCGGCCTTGCGGTCGAGGGCGCCGCCACGATCGGGCTGCACGGCGACGGCGACATGGCCGCAGGCGCGCACGGCGAAGCGGAAGGCGCCGTCCCGGCAGGCGATATCCTCCGCCGGATCACCCCAGGCCGCGGCAAGGGCGGCGCGGACGGAATCGGGCCGGCCCGCCAGCCAGGCGCGGTAGGCTTCGAGCTCGAGGCCGGCCTCCGAGGCCTCGGCGCCGTCGAGCGCCCGCATCAGCGCCTCGCCGTCCGCCGGCCGGTCCGACACCGCATAGCCCTCGGCGGCGAGACGATCGAGGATGGCGAGGGTCGAAGCCGGCGCGTCGAGGCCGACGGCATGGGCGGCGCGGCCCTCCGCCCCGGGATAGTTGGAGAGGATCAGCGCCAGACGGCGCTCGCCGCGCGGCGTGGCGGCGAGGCGGGCCCAGGCGGCGGCCTTGTCGGCGACGGCGGCGATGCGCCCGGGATGCGGCGCGTGCACGGTGCGGACGATGCCGCCCTCCTCGACCTCCGCCTTGAACGAGATCGCCCCGGCGAGCAGCCGGCCGTCGAGCTCGGGCAGGGCGACATGCATGGCAAGGTCGGTGGCGCCGAGGCCGCGGACCGAGGCGGCCCAGGCCTCCTCGGAGGAAGCCGCGGTGACGACCTGCAGCACCGGGCAGCCGGCGGCGTCGAGGGCGGCGCCGCCGTCGTCGCGCCGGGCGGAGAAGGCGGTGGCGTTGAGGACGACGGCAGGGCGGAGGCGGGCGAGCTGCCGCTCGATCCAGAGCGCCGTCGTCGCGTCCTTCAGCGAGCCGACGAACAGCGCGGTGACGGCCAGCCCGCGCGCGCCCAGCGCCCGCGCCAGGGCGTCGATCGGCGCGGTGTCGGCGGCGAGCAGGATCGAGCGGTAGAAGACGATGACGGCCCCGGACGCGCCGACCGGCGCCGCGCCTTGCCGATCGGGCAGGTCGTAGACCCCGTATCGCGGCAGCGCGGCGGGCGGCAGCGCCTCGCCGCGCTCCAGGCCGCCGAGCCGGGCGATGTGGCGGAGCGAAGCCTGCGCATTGCCCCGGCCGCCCTCGCGCCAACAGGCCGCCAGGCGGTCGAGATCGGCGGGCGGAACCGTGGAGAGCTCGACCAGCCTCGGGTCGGCCCGCTCGTCGCCCGGCACCAGCGCCAGGGCGATACCGTGCCGGCGCGCCAGGGCGCCGAGCTCCTCGGCACCGTAGCGCCAATAGTCGACCCCGCCGAGCAGGCGCACCAGGATGGCCCGGGCATGGCGGCAGACGCCGTCGAGATAGAGGTCGACCGACAGGGGATGGCGCAGCCTGGCGAGCGGGGCGACGCGCAGGCCCTCGACGCCGGACAGGGTCGCGAGCGCCAGGTCGCTGTCGGTGAAGGACAGGAAGACCACGTCGCCCGGCGTCTGACCGAGATCGACCGCCGCCTCGGCGGTGTCGAGCGAGCGCTTGTCCTGCGGGAGGAGGTGCATGGGCTAGCCGGCCGGAACCGGCCGGCGTGCGCATGCGCGCAGGGCGCGACGCCGGCCATTCCCCTCCCCCTTGTGGGGAGGGGTGAGGGGTGGGGGTCCATCAGGAAAGAACGCGGCGCTCGATGCAAGGCGCCCAGTGGCATCGGGCGCGATCCGTTCTGCACGACCCCCACCCCTCACCCCTCCCCACAAGGGGGAGGGGAGCGGCTGGCGTGGCGGGAGAGCGGCGACCGGCGCGCTGACACCCGTCGGCCATGCGTTGCGCCGTTGCATGCAGCCTGGCTGCCCTCTCAGCCCCATCCGTGCGCTCCCTACGCCGCCAGCGCCTGCTCGATCGCGGCGCGGTCGAGGCCCTTCTCGCCGATGACCACCAGGCGGCTGGCCCGCGCCTCGCCGGGGGCCCAGGCGCGGTCGAAATGGTGGGAGAAGCGCGCCCCGACACCCTGGACCAGCAGGCGCATCGGCTTGCCGTCGACGGCGACGAAGCCCTTCATGCGCAGGATGTCGTGCGCCTCGGCCGTGGCCTTGAGGCGGGCGAGCAGCGTCTCGGGCTCGGCGACGGCCGGCAGCTCGACGACGAAGGTGTCGAAGTCGTCATGGTCGTGCTCGGCCTCGGCGTCGTGATGCGACGGCCGCGCGGCGAGATCGTCCTCGGCCGCAGCGCTGAGGCCGAGCAGCACGGCCGCGTCGATGCGGCCCTGGCTGGTGCGCACCACCTTCACGGCGCGCGGCACGGTGCGGACGATGTCGGCGGCGACACCGGCCGCCTCCTCGGGCGTCATCAGGTCGCTCTTGTTCAGGACGACCAGGTCGGCGCAGAGGAGCTGGTCCTCGTAGACCTCTTCCAGCGGGTTGTCGTGGTCGAGCGCCGCATCGCCCTCGGCCTGGCGCTTCAGCGCCTCCGGATCGTCGGCGAAGCGCCCGGCCGCCACGGCGGCGCCGTCCACGACCGCGACCACGCCGTCGACGGTGACGCGCGAGCGCACCGCCGGCCAGCCGAAGGCCTTGACCAGCGGCTTGGGCAGGGCGAGGCCCGAGGTCTCGATGACGATGTGCTCGGGCGGCTCGGCCCGGCCGAGCAGCGCCTCCAGCGCCGGCACGAAATCATCGGCCACGGTGCAGCAGATGCAGCCATTGGCGAGCTCGACGATGGCATCGGCCGGGCAGCTCTCGATGCCGCAGCCCTTGAGGATGTCGCCGTCGACGCCGACGTCGCCGAACTCGTTGACGATCAGGGCGAGGCGGCGGCCGTTCGCCGTCTCCAGGAGATGGCGGATCAGCGTGGTCTTGCCGGCTCCGAGGAAGCCGGTGACGATGGTGCAGGGAACTTTGTCGAGCGGGCTCATTCGGCGGCGTCCTCGAGGGTGGGGAAAGGCGGAATGCGGGCGATCATGCCGCGCTTGAACGGCTCGGGCCGGCCGCGCCAAGGCATCAGGCCGTCGGCGGAGGCGCCGAGCAGGCCTGCCGCGACGACGACGTCGGGGCCGGCCTCGGGGGTGAGGTCGCCGAAGACATAGGTCCAGGCGCCGGGCGCCGAGAGCGAGACGGTGCAGGCGCGCCGGCAATTGCCGAGGCATTCGACGGCGACGATCCGCGCCGGCGGGGCGAGGCGCGTCAGCGCCGCGTGCAGGCGCGCGCCGGGGCGCGGCGCCTCGGGATCCCAGCCCTCGTGACGGCAGGTGACGCAGACATGGATGACGACGTCCCGCATCGGCCGGGTGGGCCCCTCTTCGCGCCGCGGTCGCGGCATCGGGCGCGGAAGCGGCTGCCGCGGCAAACGGCAGCCTGGCACCGGTTGCGCCCGGGGCGCCCCGCCCGGACCGGCATGATTCGACGGCAGGTCTCCTGGCTCGCGGTTTTGGCACGACGCGCCGCCTTCCCGGGAATCCATCCCAGTGGCTCCTTGGCACGCCGCTCGCCGCTCACAGTTGCGGGGGCAGCCGCGGATTGAGGGCGAACGCCCCGCACCGCATTCCCTGTTCGCTCTCGGACGAGAGACCGTCTGGATCGGACTAAAGGACTGTGCGACAAGCCTTGTCAATCGCGCAGGCGACGGCGACTTTCCCGGATGCGCTGCGCGGCGCCGGGCGCGATGCGGGACGGAAGCGATGGGCAGCGAGCAGGAACCGGCCGACAAGGCCGCGACGATCGATCCGACCTTCCGCAACGGCTCGCTGACCGCCATCGGCGTCGTCGTCGGCTTCTCCCTGAGCTTCCTCAGCACCTGGGCGGCGCAGCCCGGCCCCTGGAACCGGACCGACATCGGCGCGGTGCTGCTGATCTGCATCGGCATCCTGCTGCAGATCCGGGCCCTGGCCGGGATGCTGTCGATCCGCTCGCTCCAGCTCGCCAGCTATGAGCGCCTGATCCGCTATTTCCTCACCGGCATCGGCCTCGCCGCGATCGGGGTCGGCATCGCCATCTTCGCCGACGTCCTCGGCTTCACCACGACCGCCCTGCACAAATAGGCCTGCCCGTGACCGCCCCCGCCGACCGCCTGACCCTGGTGCTCGGGGGCGCCCGTTCCGGCAAGAGCGCCCATGCCGAGGGGCTGGTCGCAGCGCTGCCGCCGCCCTGGACCTATATCGCCACGGCGCAGGCCTTCGACGCCGAGATGCGCGAACGCATCGCCGAGCATCGGCGGCGCCGCGACGCGCGCTGGGCCACGCTCGAGGCGCCGCTCGACCTCGCCGGCGCTCTCGCCGCGGCGCAGGGCCCCGTCCTGGTCGACTGCCTGACGCTGTGGCTGACCAACCTGATGCTGGCCGAGGTCGATCGCGACGCTGCCTTCGCCGCCCTGGAGGCGGCGCTCGACGCAGCGCCCCGTCCCGTGGTGCTGGTCTCGAACGAGGTCGGGCTCGGCATCGTGCCGGACAATGCCCTCGCCCGCGCCTTCCGCGACGAGGCGGGGCGGCTCAACCAGCGCCTCGCCCGCCGCGCCGAGCGGGTGCTGTTCCTCGTCGCCGGCCTGCCGATGGTGGTGAAATGACCGAAGAGACGCCCGGGAGCGAAGCCGCCCGTCACAAGGCCAAGATGGCCAAGCGCAAGGCGGTGCAGGACGCGGAGGTCGCCGCCAAGACCATCGAGAAGGGCCTCCTGATCGTCCACACCGGCGCGGGCAAGGGCAAGTCGACCGCCGCCTTCGGCCTGATGCTGCGCGCCCTCGGCCATGGCTGGCGGGTGGGCGTGGTGCAGTTCATCAAGGGCGCCTGGTCCACCGGCGAGCGCACGGCGCTGGAGCGCTTTGCCGACCTCGTCACCTGGAAGTCGATGGGCGAGGGCTTCACCTGGGAGACGCAGGACCGCGACCGCGACGTCGCCGCCGCGGGGCGGGCCTGGGCGGCGGCGCAGGCGATGATGGCCGACCCCGGCATCCGCCTCCTGGTGCTCGACGAGCTCAACATCGCGCTGCGCTACGACTACCTGCCGCTCGAGACGGTGCTGGCGGCGCTGGAAGCGCGCCGGCCCGACCTGCACGTGGTGGTCACCGGCCGCAACGCCAAGCCCGAGCTGGTCGCGGCCGCCGACCTCGTCACCGAGATGACGGCGGTCAGGCACCACTTCGCCGCCGGCGTGAAGGCGCAGGAGGGCATCGAGTTCTGATCGGGGACATGTGATCGGAGATCTTTGATCATGAGCGGGCGGCTCGGAGCGGCGATGACAGCGCTCCCTCTTCCACGACCTGTGTCCGCGTGGATGGCCGGATCAAGTCCGGCCATGACGGTTGAGGATGATGCGACCGTTTGAGACCTTCCCGCAACGATTCCGTCATGGCCGGGCTTGTCCCGGCCATCCACGCGAACACCGTCCTCCAACCGCGATCGCGCCGTCCCGACGACGGCCATTGACGCTCCCGTTACTCGGCCGCCACCGCGAATCCGCCACATTGCCCGACTCATTGGGCGCGCCGCGCGGTGCGGCGGGTTCGGACGGAGGGCAGGCATGCCGCGCATGGGTGGATGGTTCGGCGGCCTCGTCATGGCGCTGGTCGCCGGCGCGGCGCCGGCCTCGGCCGGAGCGCCGGCCTGTTCCGCCGATGCCGGCCTCAAGGCCGCCGACTTCTCCATGCCGGTGACGGAGCTGCGCACCGGCGCCGGCCGCCCGGCCCTGCCGGCGCTCAAGCGCATGGGGGTGAGGACGGTCATCCGCTACTACGAATATCCGCGCGAGACGCTCGCCTGCAAAACCCTCACCGCCGAGGAATCCGACGCGATCCTGGCGGAGGGGCTCAGCATCGCGGTGGTGTTCCAGCACAACAACCACGACCCCGAGACCTTCTTCGACGCGAGCCGCGGCCGTGCCGATGCCAAGCGCGCCCTCGCCCTGGCCGAGGCCAACGGCCAGCCCTTCGGCAGCGCCATCTATTTCAGCGTCGATGGCGTCGACCAGGTGATGCGCGACCTCGTCTACGAATATGGCGTCTCCGGGGGGAAGCCGATGAGCGCGGCCCGGCGCCGCAGCCTGATCGCCGACGGCAAGGGCCGGCATGTCCGGCACTACGCGCGCTTCCTGAAATACCGGCGCGACGTGCTCGACGTCCCCGTCGACCGCATCGGCCCGCGCAGCATCCTGCCCTTCGTCAAGCGCTACTTCGCCGACGTCGCCGAGGTGTTCCGCAGCGAGGCGGGGGAGCACGGCGGCCGAAGCTACGCCATCGGCGCCTATGGCAGCGGCTATGTCTGCGACGCGCTGCTGAAGGCCAAGCTGGTGAAATATTGCTGGCTCGCCCAGTCCACGGGCTGGCCGGGCTATGACGGGTTCCGGCGCAGCGCCCGCTGGAGCCTGCGCCAGGAGAACCCGACGACCTGCCAGGACTGGACCTATCCGCGCGATCCCTCGCGCACGGTGCAGTTCGACTTCAACCAGGTCGGCGCCACGGGCGATTTCGGCCAATGGTCGACCAAGCGCGCCCAGACGGTGGCGATGACGCGGCCGGAAACCTGCCCGGCGCCCTGAGCGGCGATGCTCAGAAGAAGCCGAGGCCGCGGTCCCACGGCGCCTCCGGCCAGAAGCGCAGGGCGAGGAAATCGACGAAGGCCCGCACCTTGGCCGGCGGATTGCGCCCCGGCGGCATCAGCGCGTGCACGGCCAGCTTCGAGCGCACGGGGTGGTCGAGGGCCAGCGGCACCAGCCGGCCGGCCCGGATGTCGTCGCCGAGGATGAAGGTCGGCTGGTAGATCAGCCCCTGCCCGGCGAGCGCCGCGGCGAGCAGGGCATCGCCGTTGTTGGCGCGAAGGCGCGTCGTCACCGGCACGACGATGTCGGCGGTCTCGCCGAACACCCAGCGATCGGCGGTCGCGGGCGTCGGCAGGGTGTAGCCGAGACAATCATGCCCGGCGAGGTCGGCGATGGTGCGCGGCGTGCCATGCGCCCTGAGATAGGCGGGCGTCGCGCACAGGATGATGCGGCAGGGCGCGAGGCGACGGGCGACGAGGCTGGAATCGCGAAGCAGGCCGATGCGCACCGCGAGGTCCCAGCCCTCCTCGACGAGGTCGACGACGCGGTCGTTGAGGCCGAGCTCGACCGAGACCTGCGGATGCAGGCGGGTAAAGTCGGCCAGCAGCGGGGCGATCTCGCGCACGCCGAAGGAGACCGGCACGGCGAGGCGCAAGAGGCCGCGCGGCTCGACGCGGTCGGCCGCCGCCGCCTGCTCCGCCTCGTCCATCTCGACCAGGATGCGCTCGCAGAACTCGAGATAGCGCCGTCCCGCCTCGGTGAGCGTGACGCGGCGGGTGGTGCGGTGGAACAGCTTGACGCCGAGCCGCTCCTCCAGCGCCGCCACATGCTTGGTGGCCATGGTCTGCGACATGCCGAGCACCCGCGCCGCGGCGGAGAAGCCGCCGAGCGCCGCGACGCGGGCGAAGACCTGCATGCCGAGAACGCGGTCGAGCATGATCTCACTCCATCGGTGTGAGATCCTATTCGAGCTGCCGCGATTATCAAACGAGGAAGGGTTGTCCATCTTGGCCGTGACGCCATACGGCCCGCCACAGCGAATTCGGGCAGCCCTGGAGACCATCATGATCGACGACAAGACCGCCCCTTATGCCGCGCTCGTGCTGCGCATCAGCCTCGGCATCCTGTTCCTGGCCCATGCCTGGCTGAAGATCTTCGTGTTCACCCCGGCCGGCACGGCCGGCTTCTTCGAGAGCCTCGGCCTGCCCGGCGCCCTCGCCTATCTCACGATGGCGGTGGAGGTGCTGGGCGCCATCGCCCTCATCATCGGCTTCCAGACCCGCATCGTCGCCCCGATCCTGGCGATCGTCCTCGTCGGCGCCATCGCCACCGTGCACGGCAAGGCCGGCTTCTTCTTCACCAACCCGAACGGCGGCTGGGAGTATCCGGCCTTCTGGGCCATCGCCCTGATCGTGCAGGCCCTGCTCGGGGACGGCGCCCTGGCGCTGAAGTCCGGGAAGGCCCAGACTGCGTGAGACGTCCGGGCCGGAAGCCCCCGGCGTCCGGCCCGCGCCATCGAGGAGACCCGCCATGACCACCGAAACGTCGCCCCGTCTGGCTCCGATCCAGGCCCCGGCGCGCCCGATCGACGCGGGCGTGCGCATCGGGCACATCCACCTCAAGGTGGCCGACCTCGACCGCGCCCTCGGCTTCTATTGCGGCGTGCTCGGCTTCGAGCTGATGCAGCGCTACGGCACGCAGGCGGCCTTCATCTCGGCCGGCGGCTACCACCACCATATCGGCCTCAACACCTGGGAGAGCCGCGGAGGCTCGCCGCCGCCGCCCGGCACCACCGGCCTCTTCCACACCGCGATCCTCTACCCGACCCGGGCGGCGCTGGCCGACGCGTTGAGGCGGCTGATCGAGGCGCGCATTCCCCTCGACGGGGCGAGCGACCACGGCGTCAGCGAAGCGCTCTACCTGCGCGACCCCGACGAGAACGGCGTCGAGCTCTACTGGGACCGGCCGCAGGCAGAGTGGCCGCTGACCGCCAAGGGCGAGCTCGCCATGGTGACGCAGCGCCTCGACCTCGACGCCCTGCTGCGGGCGCAGGCCTGAGCCGCCCTATTCCCGCAGGATGCCCTCGGCGGCGCGCTCGTCGGTGATCAGCACGTCGACGACGCCGAGACGCAGGGCGCCCTGCAGCACCGGCACCTTGTCGGCTCCGCCCGAGGCCAGGACAACCGTGCCGATGTCGCGCAACGCCGCGGGCGCCAGGGCGATCACCCGCCGGTTGAGCGGATGGTCGACGAGCGCGCCGTGCTGGTCGATCCAGTGGGCGCAGAGGTCACCGACCGCGCCGGCGCGCTTGAGCGAGACCAGATCCTCCTCGCCGATGACGCCGAGGTGGAAATTGGTGGTGTTGCGGGCGAGATTGCCGACGGACAGGAAGGCGAGGTCGACGGTGCGGGCGTGCTCGAAGGCCTCGCGCAGGATCGGCTGCGCCATGAACAGGTCGCGCGTGCCTTCGGTGTCGGCAAAGATCGGCGCCGCGATGTAGTAGCAGCGGGCGGAGAACAGCTCGGCCAGGCGCGAGGCGCTCTCATAGGCGTTGAGCACGGAGCCGCCGGTGAGGCCGCCGAGCAGCGACACGACGGAGAGGCCGGCAACCGGGCGCACCGCGATCGACTTCATGGAGTAGCGCAGGGTCTGGCCCCAGCCGACGCCGATCGACATGCCGTCGCGCAGGCGCTCGGACAGGGCACGGCCGGCGGCGACGGCGACGGTCTGAGGCACCAGCGCCAGCTCGGGCGGAGAGGGCACCACGATGGCCTCGTCGAGACCGTAGCGCGTGCGCAACTGCTCCTCCAGCGCCACGCAGGAGGCGATCTTGGAATTGATGCGGACCTGGACGATGCCCTGGTCGCGCGCCTGCGCCAGCATGCGGTTGACGCGGATGCGGTTGAGGCCGAGCCGCTTGGCGATCTGGTCCTGGGTCAGGCCGCCGACATAGGAGAGCCAGGCGGCGCGCACCAGGAGCTGCTCCTCCCGGTCGACGGGCGGAGGCGGGTCGGATCCTGCCGGGGCGGCCGGGTTCCTGCGCGATGCGACGGCCATGCCCGTCTCCCTGTCTCGCCCGCCCCGGCTCAACGATGGAACCGATCGAAGGCGAGCGCCAGCGGCTCGTCGCGACAGACAGCCGCGACGATCCCCGCCGCCAGCGGCATGCGCTCGCCCGGGAGCGCGCCACGGGCCATCATCGCCTCCAGGGTCGGTCCGAGGTCGAGCGCGAGCTGCGCCCCCTCCACCGTGTCCGACGCCATGTGCTCGGCCTTGGCCCGCGCATAGGGCAGGCCGAGCCCGAGCAGCCGACCCATGCGCCCGTTCCGGCCGGCCTGGCAGGTGACGTAGAGGTCGCCCGCGCCCGGCAGGCCGCGCACCGTCTCGGCCCGGCCGCCGAGCGCCTCGACCAGCACCGTCATCTCCTCCAGCGCCTGGGTGAAGAGGGAGGCGGCGAGGTTGTGCATCAGCGCCCCGTTCGAGCCCTTGCCGCTCCGCTCCAGCAGGCCGGCGGCGGCCCCGACCGCCAGGGTGTAGAAATTCTTGAAGGCGGCGCAGATCTCGACGCCGATCACGTCGGTCGAGGGGCGGGCGTGATAGAACGGCGCCTCCAGCAGCCCGAGCGTGCCGGCGACGAGGGCCTCGTCGCCGCCGGTGACCACGACCGAAGTGTCGCGCAGCGCCGCCAGCTCGCCGGCGATGCAGGGGCCGCCCACCGCCATGACGGGCAGCGCCATGCCGGTGCGGCGCTCGACCTCGCGCGCCACCAGGTGCGGCAGCACCTCGATGCTGCCGTCGCGCGGCGCCAGGCCCTTGGTGATCATCAGCACCGGGACCGGCGTCCTGACGCTTTCCACGATGCGGTCGATGGCCCAGGCGATGCCGGCCGAGGAGACGCCGAGGACGAGGAGGTCGGCGCCCTCCGCCATGGCCGCGCCGAAGCCGGTCCAGGGCCGCGCCTCGACCGCGGCCGGCAGCGTCACGCCCAGCCGCGGGTGCAGGCCGTTGCCGGCGACGGAGCGGACGATGTCCTCGTCGAGATGGGTGCCGACCAGGGCGACGGCGTTGCCGCCATGGGCGGCCGGCAGGGCCATGGCCGAGCCCATGACGCCTGCGCCGAGTATGACGATCCTAGCCATGGCGGGCCTTTCCGGTTTCCTGATCGAGGCGATGGCCGGGCTGCGGGTTCGGCGCCGGACGGATCCTGGCGGCCCTGCCGACAGTCCCGGCGCTCACGGCGGCCATGGGCTGCTCCTCACGATGCGCCGCGGGCGGCGAGGATCGCCTCGGCGATCTCGACGAAGCCGGCGCCGCCGCGCGAAGGCGCGACGAAAGCCGGCGCCGCGGACAGGCGCCCCTCGAAGTCGCGGACATTGGCGACGCCGCAGGCATAGGGGAAGAAGCCGAACATCGGCGCGTCGTTGGGGCTGTCGCCGCAGAAGACGAAACGCTCCTTCGCCGCGTCGAGGTCGAGGCCCAGCACGTCGCGCACGAAGACGCGCGTCATCGACAGCTTGTCATAGGCGCCGAACCAGCCGTTGACGTGGATGGAGGAGACCTTGGCGGTGGCCCCGGCCGCCTCGAACAGGGCAACGATACGCGCCACCGCCGCCGGCGGCAGCGGCGGCACGTCCTCGCAGACGTCGATGGCGAGGTCGGCCTCGCGGTAGAGCTGGTCGGCGGAGACCGCCGCGCCCGGCACCTGGCGCGGGATCGCCTCGGCGAGCGCCGCCAGCCGCACGCGGTTCTCGGCCCGCTCGGCCTCGGTCGCCACGAAGCGGCGCAGCATGCGCCGGGCCCCGCCGTCATAGCGGAAGTAGAAGGCGCCGTTCTCGCCCACCACCCCGGCGACCGGCCAGAACCGGGCGACCATGTCGCACCAGCCGGCCGGGCGCCCGGTGATCGGCACCACGGCGAGGCCGGCCTCGTAGAGCCGCTCCAGCGCGGCATAGGCGGCCGCCGGCAGGCGCCCCTCGCTGGTGAGGGTATCGTCGATATCGGTGAACACGCCGAGGAGACCGCGGACGACGGCAGGCGGAAGGGCGGACAGGGGTTTCATGGGACTGTCCGGAGATGGGAGAAAGGTCTGGACGTCCTGCCCGAGCGCGCGACGCAAAGCCTTCTCCAACGAAGTTGGGGAAGGTGGCCCGACATAGTCGGGCCGGATGGGGTGTGGCGGGCAGGTCCGCAGCGGTGTTCGGCTGGCGCGACGCTCGTGCCAAGCCGCCAAAAGACTGCGCTCGGCACGCCACACCCCATCCGTCGCCACTGCGTGGCGCCACCTTCCCCACTTCGTGGAGAAGGCTTTGCGTCGCGCCTTGCCGTCATGGCGGCCTGTCTTCCCGCACCCCGCATCAATATTCGTCCTCCAGGAACTCGTCCAGCAGCCCCGCATCCGCCGCCAGGTTGACGAAGGACCAGCGGCCGCGAATCTCGCGGGCATGGCGAATGGCGTCGTGCCAGACCGGGCGCGGCAAGCCAAGCTCGGCGGCGGTGGTCGCCCCGCCGGCCGCGCGCAGCGCCTCGGCCATGCGGGCGGCCGGCAGCGCCATCGCCTGCAGCTCCCGGCGCAGCGTCGGCCAGGCGGCCGCGAGGCGGGCATTGAACGCGGCGGCGGCGGCCTCGTCGAGCGCTGTCTTGCGCATCTCCGCGATGCAGAGCGGTCCGAGCGCCGGGCCGTAGCGACGCAGCATCGCCGCCTCGTCGACGCGGGTGGCCTTCACCACCGGCGGGGTCTCCATGGCGAGGATGCGCGCCTGAAGCCGGGCCATCACCAGCGAGGCGACGCCGACCTGCTGGCCGTGGGTGGTGCCGGGATGGTGCTCGCCGGCGAACATGTCGACCCAGTGGGAAATCTGGTGCTCGCCCATCGAGCCGTGATGGGAGGCCTGGGTGAAGGCGACGCCCATCGAGCACAGGGTCAGCACCCGCTGCAGCGCCCCCACGGCCGCGAGGTCGTGGGCGGCGAGGCCGGCCGCACGGGCGATCATCGGCTCCTCCTCGCCCTCCTGCAGGGCATAGGGCGTCGAGGAATAGAAGGTGCCGAACAGGCGGTGCGAGGCCCACCAGTCGATCTGTGCCGTCGGCCGGCACAGGCTGTCGCCGAGGCCGGCAGCGCTGAGCCAGGCCGGGGCTGCGGCGGAGACGCCGAGATCGAGGAAGATGCCGCGCGGAGCATGGGAGGGCAACGAGGTCTTGAGGCCCGAGGCCAGCGTCACCGAGGCGGTGGAGGCGCCGTAGCCGTTCATCGAGGCCGCGGTGCCGAACACGGCATAGGGGCGCCCGTCCAGGAAGGTCGCATGCTTGCAGCTGTCGTTGAGCACGCCGGAGCCGACCGCCACCACGCCGTCGGCATGGCGGGTGAGCGCGCCGACCCGGGCGATGGTCGCCTCGTCGCAATCGAGGCTGCCGGTCAGCACGACTTCGTCCACGGTGGCGATGGCCGCGAGCGCCCGGGCGACGCGCCGGCCCATCACCTCGACCGTGTTCTCGTCGCTGACGACGGCCAGGCGCCGGCCGAGGCGCAGCGGCGCGATCAGGTCCGCCTCACGGCCGTCGGTCGTCTCGGCGAGCTCGATCGCCTCGAAGGGCAGCACCGCGGCCTTGCCGGTCTGCGGATCCTTCCAGCGCCCGGCCACCACGTCCTCGATCCGGGCGTTCCAATTGACTGCATCAACCATCAGGCGTGTCCGCGAAAGCCGCCGGCGGCGCAGGCGGAGACAGGAGGTCGCAGGCCGGGCCGGGCATCAGCCATGGCCGGCCTCCGTGTCGGCCGAGCCCGCCTCGGTGAAAGCGGCGAGGCGCGCGTTCCAGGCCGAAAGCGTCGGCCAGAGATCGGCGTGGATGGCGAGGAGCTCGGCATAGCGGGCGGAGCGGCGCGGATCCGGCTCGAAGGTGCGCACCGGCCGGCCGGCCATGGCCGCCGTGGCCTCGGCGATGCTGGCGAACCAGCCCGCGCCCCGGGCCGCAGCCATGGCAGCGCCGAGCGAGGAGGCTTCCACCGTTTCCGAGCGCCGCACCGGCCGGGCCGCGGCGTCGGCGAGGATCTGGGCCCAGAGATCGGAGGAGGCGCCGCCGCCGATGGCGATGTAGGAACTGATCGGCACGCCCGTCGCCGCCGCGGCGTCGTTGGTGGTCGCCGCCTGCTCCATGGCGATGCCCTCGAGCAGGGCGCGGTAGAGATCGCCGCGCCGGGTCGAGCCGGACAGGCCGGCGATGACGCCGCGGGCGAAGCTGTCCCAGTGCGGCGTCATGCAGCCCTGCCAATAGGGCACCAGGACGACGCCGCCGGCGCCGATCGGGCTCGCCGCCGCCTCCGCCTCCAGCGCGGCGAAGAAATCGCGCTGGCGCCCAGGCTCGACCAGGAACACCTCGCGCGCCAGCCAGTCGACCAGGAAGGTGCCGGAGCGCAGGCAGGTTTCATAGATGAAGCCGCCGTCGGCGACCGCGTTCATGGTGCGGAACGCCCGGTGATAGGCGTAGGCGGCGCCGAAGCTGCCGGAGACCACGGCCGTGCCGAGATTGACATAGGCGGCGCCGGGCGCGATCAGCCCCGCGCCGGTGCCGGCGCACTGGCCGTCGCCGCCGCCGGCGATGACCGGCGTGCCGGCGGCGAGCCCGGTCACGGCTGCGGCCGCCGTGGTGACCGTGCCCATCGGCTCGCCCGGAGCAACCAGCGCCGGCATCTTGCCGGGGTCGACCCCGGCGGCGGCGAGCAGCTCGCTCGACCATGTGCCGCTGGCCATGTCGACCGCGCCCATCGGGTCGGCCGAGGCGAGCGAGGTGACCCAGGCGCCGGTGAGGCGGAAGGCGAGGTAGCCGTGCACGTCGGCGATGCGTTCGGCGCGCGCGAACAGGTCCGGCTCGGATTCGGCCAGCCAGATGAAGCGATAGAGGCAGGGAATGACGTCGAGCGGCTTGCCGGAGATGGCATGCACCCGCTCGGCGCCGAATGTCTCGCCGAAGCGGCGCTGCTGCGGCCGGGCGCGGTCGTCGAGCCAGACCATGCCCGGGCGCAGCGCCGTCCCGTCACGGCTGAAGACGCCGAAGGTCTCGCGCTGGTTGGAGATGCCGACCGCGGCGATGCGGGCGGGATCGACCTGCCCGGTCAGCTCCCTGAGGGCGGCGGCGGACGAGGACCACCAGTCGGCCGGGTCCTGCTCGAAATAGCCGGGCTGCGGGTTGGCGAGCGGGATCGGCGCACGCCCCTGCGCGACGAGGCGTCCTCGCCGGTCCCAGGCGATCGCCTTGGTGGCCGAGGTGGAGGAATCGAGGCCGACGACGAGATCTCCGGGCATCATGCGGCGCCTGCGTCGAAGCGCGGCCGCCGGGCCTCCGGACGCGGCGCAGAGAGCCGCATCCGGCGGCCGGCGACCGGATGACAGGAGCGCGGAGGCGGCGGACCGCCTCCGCGATGGCGTTCGGAACGATGCGTCAAAGGTCGGCGTCCTTGACCTTGGCGTCGACCATGGCGGCGATCGCGTCCATGCACTTCTTGGCATCGCCGCCATAATCCTGGCCGGTGATCAGCTTGCCGAGCTCGGTCGGGATCTCGTTGGTGGAGAGGCCGGCCCAGAGCGGCATATGCGGCTCGGTGGCGATGACGTTGTCGATGGTCCACTTGACCACCTCGAGGTGGCGGGTGGTGCCGGGCCCGACCTTCGCCTTGGCCTTGACCCGCTCGTCGGCGAAGGAGGAATTGCGCATCGGCGCAAAGCCGCCGGCCAGGGTGCAGCGGGTCATGATCTCCTTGCAGCAGCCCCACTGCATGAAGATCCAGGCCGCCTCCGGGTTCTTGGAATATTTCGACAGCGAGATCGACGAGCCGCCCTGGTGGCCGGCATTGGGCTTCTCGTTGAAGCCGCAATCGGCCGCGGCGCGCAGCGCCTTGGGGGTGAGCGGCCGCATCGGCTCCCACAGGCCCTTGACCTTGGAATCGTCGGCGTCGAGGCCGGGGAAGAACTCGTCCCAGCTCTGCACCAGGGCGACCTGACCCGACACCATCATCTGGAACTGGCCGTCCCAGGTGGAAGCGGTCGAGTTCGGCGGCGCCATCTTCAGGAGGTCCTGGTACCATTTCAGGCCCTCGATGCCCTGCGCGTCGTTGCCGGCGAACTTCTTGTCCTTGCCGAACACCGAGCCGCCATGGCCCCAGACGGCCTGGGTCCAGTCGCATTCCAGCGAGTAGTGGCCGGACTTGGCCTGCAGGCCGGTGCCGAAGATGCCGTTGGCCTTCTCCGCCTCGGTGATCGCCTTCACCGCGGCGGTGAACTCGTCATAGGTGGTGGGCACCTTGATGCCGTGCTTCTCCAGGAGGTCCTTGCGGTACATCAGGATGAAGATCGGGATGTCAAAGGGAATGCCCATCCACTGGCCGTCGACCTGGGCCACGCCGTCGACCAGCGGCTTGGAGAAGTCGTCCCAGTCGAAGTCGGGCATCGCCAGCTCGGGCTTGTCCTTGTAGTACTCGATCGGGTTGACGCAGTCCGGCGCGAAGGTCGAGACCCAGGACTGGTCGAGATAGTAGAGGTCGTAGGTGCCGAGCTGGCCCTGCACGTCCTGCGTCGCCTTGGCCAGCACCTGCTCCAGCGGCACGATCTCGACCTCCACCTCGATGCCGGTGGGATCGGTGAACTCCTTCTTGATCTGGTTCAGCACCACGGAGGGCGGCGTCGCCTCGGTGGTGTAGCGGATCTTGGCGCCCTTGAACTTGGACCCGACCTCCTTCAGCCACTTGGCCTGGCTGTCGGGCAGGCCTTCGGCATAGGCGCTCTCGCCGAGGCCGAAGCCGGTGAAGCCGCGACGATGGCCGCCGAGCATGCCGAGGCCGAAGGCGGAGAAGCCGATGCCGGCCAGGCCCATGCGGCGCAGGAACTCACGCTTGGAGATGCGCCGCTCGGTATAGGCGTTGGCGCTGTCGACGATGAAGGTCTGCTTGTCGAACCTCTTGAAACTCATCTTGGATGCCTCCCCTTGTGTGAGCTTTGTTGTCGTTCGGATCGGCCTAGTCCTTGAGGGTTCCCAGGGTCAGGCCGCGAACCAGTTGCTTCTGGACGAGCAGGATGAAGATGAAGCTGGGGATGATCGCCGAGGTGCCGAGCGCCGAGATGAAGCCCCATTCCGACCCCGTCGAGGTGACGTAGCCCTGGATCTTCACCGGCAGGGTGCGGATCGAGCTGGTCAGGAACAGCGAGAGCAGGAACTCGGTCCAGGAGAAGATGAAGCAGAGCACCGCCGCGGCGGCGACGCCGCCCTTGACCAGAGGCAGGACCACCTTCCAGAAGGTCTGGAAGCGCGTGGCGCCGTCGATCATGGCCGCCTCGTCCAGCTCCTTGGGCACGTCGTCGTAGAAGGATTTGAGCAACAGCACCGCGATCGGCAGGTTCATCAGCGTGTTGACGAAGATCAGGCCGAGGCGGGTGTCGAGCAGATGGGCGACGTTGAACATGAACACCACCGGCACGATGATGGCGATCGGCGGCATGAAGCGCTGCGACAGGATCCAGTTGAGATAGGCCTGCCGGCCGCGGAACTGCAGGCGCGACAGGGCGTAGGCGGCCAGCACCGCCAGGACGATGGTGAGCGCCGTGGCGCCGACCGCGACGACGATGGAATCCAGGATGGTCTGGCGCGCGTCGTAGGAGCTGGCGCCGCCGACGCCGAAGGTGTTGCCGGATTCGATCGCCAGCTCCGCCCGCGACCGGCCGAGCAGCGTCACCTGATAGTTGACCGACGTCGGCACGAAGTCGAAGAAGACGGTGCGGTCCTTGTCGAACAGGGCCGACACCGGCTTGATCGAGGCCAGCGCCCACCAGTAGATCGGGAACATGAACAGGCCGACGACACCGACGGCCAGGATGTCGCGCACCATGCGCTGCAACAGCGAGGGCCGCATCAGAATTTCACCCTGAAAATCTTGATGAACAGGCTCGAGGTCGCGATCACCAGGATCAGCGTCAGCAGAGCCAGCGTCGAGGCATAGGGGAAATCGGCGTTCTTGAAATAGATCGTGCCGGCATAGGCGGTCAGCGTCTCGGTCGCGGTGCCCGGGCCGCTGTCGGTCATCACCTTGACATAGTCGTAGATGCGGAAGAGGTCGACGCCGCGGATCAAGACGGCGATGGCGATGATCTTGGAGAGCATCGGCAGCGTCAGCCTGAAGAAGGCCTGCACCGCGCTGGCGCCGTCGATCGCCGCCGCCTCGTAGGGCTCCCTGGGCAGGGCGCGCAGCCCGGCCAGCATGATCAGCACCATGAACGGCGTCCATTGCCAGACGTCCGCCAGCAGGATGCCGAGCAGCGCGACGCTACCGGTCGCCAGGATCGGATGATCCGCCGACCACAGGCCGCTGGCATAGAGGCCGCGGCTGATGACGCCGAAGGTGCCGTCGAGCATGAGCAGGAACATCATGCCGGTCACCGCCGGCGGCACCACCAGCGGCAGGGTCATCAGCGCGCGCAGGATGGCGTAGCCCCGGCGGTCGGAATCGAGCAGCAGCGCGATGAGGAGGCCGAGCACGAGCTCGATGACGATGGCGGTGCCGGTATAGGCGAAGGTGCGGCCGACCGCCCCCCAGACCCGCTCGTCGGCGAAGATCTTGCTCCAGTTCCAGGTCGGGTTGAAGACGCTGATCCGCGTCACCGGGTTGCGCTTCTGCAGCGACAGCCAGAGGGCGTAGAGCAGGGGATAGACGCCGAACACCAGGAGCATGGCGGTGATCGGCGCCAGCCAGGGAAAGGGATGCTCGGAGGTGAGGAAGCGCGGCAGGGCGAAGGCACGCGTCCGCGGCGCGGTCGTGACGGCGCTGGTCATGGCACGCCGATCCCAGGCCTGGAGCAGGGCATCCGTCCTCCCGCAGGCAGCGAGCGCCGGGCGCTCCTTCCTGCACTCTTGTAATTTTTTTATATCTTTTGTTCAGACGGAGGGTGCGGCGTTTCCCACACCTTGTCAAGCATCGCCCCGGCCGGCGGCAGCCGCCGGACGCGGGTTTCGTTGCCGCGGCGCAGCATCGCGCGCGGTGACCGGGCTGGAGGAAGCGCTGCCTATTCCGCCGCCGCGGCGGCTGCGGCCGTGTCGGATTCGACATGGCCGGAGCGGATGCGCACCGTGCGGTCGCAGCGCGCGGCGAGCGCCATGTCGTGGGTGACGAGCACCAGGGTGGCGCCACGCTCGCGCTTGAGGGCGAACATGGTCTCGATGATGGCGGCGCCGGTCGCCTCGTCGAGATTGCCGGTCGGCTCGTCGGCGACCAGGATGCGCGGGTCGGGCGCCAGGGCGCGGGCGAGCGCGACGCGCTGCTGCTCGCCGCCCGAAAGCTGCGCGGGATAGTGCGACAGGCGGTTGCCGAGGCCGACGACGTCGAGCTCGGCCTCGGCCCGCTCGAAGGCGTCGGGGCGGCCGGCGAGCTCGAGCGGGATGGCGACGTTCTCCAGCGCCGTCATGGTCGGCACCAGGTGGAAGGACTGGAAGACGATGCCGATGTGCCGGCCGCGGAAGCGCGCCAGCCCGTCCTCGTCGAGCACGCCGAGATCCTGGTCGGCGACGCGCACCGTGCCGGTGTCCGGCCGCTCCAGGCCGGCGAGCGTCATCAGGAGCGTCGACTTGCCGGAGCCGGAGGGACCGACCAGGCCGACGGCCTCGCCCTGCCTTATTTTCAGCGAAACGCCCCGCAGGATATGGACGCGTGCCGCGCCGCGGCCGAGGCTGAGATGGACGTCCGTCAGTTCGATCGTCGATTCCACGCTTCCAACACCCGCTGCAAAGGACCCGCCATGCCTGGTTCCGCGACATATGGGCTCGCTGCCGCCATCCGCCAAGCGTGGCGCGCCCTCATCGCCGGCCTGGTGCTGCTGGCGGCGCTCGGCGCGCCGCTCCGCGCCGCCGAGCCGCTCAAGGTGGTGGCGCTCGGCGACAGCCTCACCGCCGGGCTCGGGCTGCCGGCTTCCGACGCCTTCCCGGCCAAGCTGCAGGCGGCGCTGGCGGCGCGCGGCCTCGCCGCCGTCATCGACAATGCCGGCGTCTCCGGCGACACCGCCGCCTCGGGCCTCGCCCGCCTCGACTGGTCGGTGCCGGACGGCACCAAGGCGGTGCTGGTGGAGCTCGGCGCCAACGACATGCTGCGCGGCATCGACCCCGCCGCGACGCGCGCGGCGCTCGATGCGATCGTCACCCGGCTGCAGGCGCGAGGCATCGCGGTGATGCTGCTCGGCATGCGGGCGGCGCCCAATCTCGGGCCGGACTACCAGAAGGCCTTCGACGCCATCTTCCCGGACCTGGCAGCGCGCCACGGCGTGGCGCTCTATCCCTTCTTCCTCGACGGGGTGGCGGGCGAGCGGGCGCTGAACCAGGCGGACGGCATGCATCCGACCGCCGCGGGCGTCGACGTCATCGTCGCGCGCAGCGCGCCCGCCGTCGCGACGTTCCTGCAAGGGGTGAAGTGAGGCGGGACGCCAGCCTCACCCGTCCCCGAACGGGTCGGTGCCCAGGCGGGTCCAACGATCGCCGGCGAGGCCGCCGATCAGCGCCTTGTCCTCGCGCACGGCCCGCAGCACCTCCTCGCGGCGCGAGCGGACCATGGTGCCCCCGCCGTAGAAGAACAGCAGGGCGCGATAGGCGCAGAGGTCAGGCATCATGGCGGCATTGGCCGGGCCGTGCACGGCGATGCACCCCATGGCCTCGGCCGAGGCGGCCAGGCTTTCGAGCACCGTGCCCCATTGTCCCGGCCGCGCCAGCAGCTGCAGCACCGCCGCCGGCCCGCCGCGCCGGCCGTAGAAGGCGTAGCAGCCGATCGGTGCCGTGCCGGTGCCGCCGTGGACGAGGCGGAAGGCGAGGTCGCCGCCGGCACGCTTCTGCGCGGCCTGGTCGAGCAGCCAGCCGAGCTCGGTCGCCGGCCAGGCCGGGCGCAGGCGGTAGGCCTCGACGAAGCCGGGCAGCACCGCGGCGAAGCCGGTGGCGTCGATGGTCTCCTCCCGCCAGCGCGGCGGAACCGCGTGGCGCTGGCGCGGACGCAGGGCCCGGGCGGCGGCGCGGTCGACGAGATGCGTCACCGGGGCGAACAGCGGCGCCGGCGGCAGCGGCCAGCGCTCCCGCGCCTTGTAGAGCAGCAGGGCGGCCGGCTTGAACACCCGCATCCATTGCAGGCAGTTGAGCGGCATCAGCTGATATTTCAGCGGCCGGGCGAAAGGCAGCGACAGGCGGTTGGCCGAATCGGTCAGGATCATGTCGAAGGCGCTCTGGTTGAGCGCCCGCAGCATCTGCGGCGCGGCCATGCCGTCATGGGCGCCGTCGGCGGCCATCAGCGTGCTGATGATGCCGGCGGACAGCTCCTCGTCGTCGAGGCGGTAGCGCGTCTTGAGGATGCCGAGGAAGCCGCGGATGTCGCCCTGGCCGTCGACCTGCACCAGCGTGCCGGTGCCGGCGTCGCAATAGGGGCCCTCCAGGTAGATGCGACGCATATAGGCCGCCACCTCCTCGACCGCCCGCTGCGACGGGGCGCGGCGGCCGCGCCGGAAGGCGCGCAGGAACAGGACGGCGGAGCGTTCGAGGTCGCCGGCCTCGAGCGGGCGAACCCGCCCGTCGGTGGCGCGGATCACCGCCGGCGCGCTCGCCGCCGGCACGGATGGGGAGGGCACGGGCTGGGACGAGGCGAGCGGTGCGGCCGGCACGGCCGGGCTCGCCCCGGGGGGCAGCGCCGCCGATCTGGACGGCGTCATGGCTCGATCCTCCGGCCGGGTGCAGGGCCTGCGGTCGCCGGCCGGCCGCGATCGCATCGCGGCGCGGGCTCGTCGAATCGAGAGGCTTGGATCAGGTGGTCGATCTGGGTCGTCACGTGTCGATCCCGATGAGGTGAGAGGCCCCCGCCCCTTCACGCAAGAGCCGTGCCCGCCCGCCGACGCAGCGTCACGCCGCGTGCGGCGCCCGGCCTGTGCCGAAACGTGTGCGCCCTGGCGATTCTGGCACAGCGCGGGGCGCGCCGACTCCCATTTCGGGACCGCGGCCGGGCGGCTCAGTGACAGCGGAAGTAGCGGCTCACCCCCCCGCTGTCCGACCAGAGCAGGGTGTTGCCGTTCATGATCAGCCGGATGTCCGCCTGCCGGCTCTGCCCCTTGACGCTGCAGCGGCCGGCCGCACGCCACGCCCCGCTTTCCGGCGTCACGGCCGTGAAGCTGCAGGTGCCGTCGGGCCTCACGGCCCCACGCGAGGAGATCGTCACGGGGGTGGGAGCGCCGTAATGGCAGTCCCGCGGATTGGCGGCCCAGTGCCCGACGAAGCTCTGCTCGGCCGGCACCGGGCCGGTATCGGTGAGGCGCCGCTCGGTTTCGCCATCCCACGCCTCGTCGGCCGCGAGCCCGTTGACCAGCTTGAAGTCCTGCAGCGCCGCGCGGGAGTCGTCGTCCCACACGCCGTCCGTATCGCCGTCGTAGAAGCCGAGATCGCGCAGGCGCCCCTGGGCCCAGCGCGCGTCGAAGGCGTTGAGCGGGTTGCGCACGGTACCGGACGGCGGCGGCAGGACCACGTCCGGCCCGTCGGTCGCCGCTGCGGCTGCCGAACCGGCCGGCGGAGCGTCGGCGGCCATCAGGGCCGCCTCGGTGCGCGCGTCCCAGCGGTCGTCCTCGCCCAGACCCTGCCGCCGCCGGAAGCCGCGCAGCGCGGCGCGCGAGCCGGCCAGCCAGAGGCCGTCGACCGGGCCGCCGAAATAGCCGAGCGCCTTCAGGCGCTGCTGCACCCGCCCGGCATCGCCGCGCGCGAGCAGGTCGAGCGCGGCCACGGCGGGCGGCGCCAGGCCCGGAGCACCGGCCGGGGCGACCGCCGGCGCGGTCGGGAGCGGGGCCGGAGGCGCGGCGGGCGGCGGCGACAGACGGGCGGGCGGCGCGACGGCGACCAGTGTCGGCGGGCGGTAGGGACCGACCTGCGCGGCGACGCCCAGCACCACGCAGCCGGCCGCCAGCGCCACCAGCCAGCGCTGCTCGCCGGCGGACGGCGTCAGCGCCTCGGCATCGACCTCGGCCTGCCGCCATGCCGTCCAGGCGGTCAGCGTCGCCGGGCCCGGGTTCGTCCTCAGCGACACGGCCTCGACACCGGCCCGCTGCAATGCCGCGGTGGCCAGGTGCAGCCGGGCCTCGAGCTCGCCCTGGCGGGGCGCGATGCCGGCGTGGATCGTGGCGATGTCGAACGGGTTGACGCCCCGATCCGGATCGAAGCGGAACTTGGCCTCGACCGCGCGGCGCCAGGACACCAGCGCCCAGGCGATGGAAGGCCCGAAGCCCTGGATGGCGGCGATGCGACGGTAGTCGATATCGGCCGCCGTCTCGATGCCGTAGGACCGGAGCAGCAGCTTGCGGTCCGGCCCGACGCGCTTGCTCTGCATCCGCTCGATCGAGAAGCGCTCGAGATGGCGACGCAGCTGCGCCTCGCGCCGGCGTGTCGCCAGCACCTCCAGGCGGCGGCGCTCCTCGGTGGCGAGGTCCTGGAGCTGACGCAGCACGGCCTCGGCGTCGCGGCGGAGCTTGCGGAAATGATCGTTGCCGGCAGCCTGGCGGAAGGCCTCCTCGGCCTGGCGCCAGGCCAAGCGCCCCTGCTCGGCCTCGGCCAGCGCCCGCGCCAGCGATGCCGGCGCGCGCCAGCCGAGGGCAGCGCCGGCCGCCAGCACGGCCACGCCCGCGGCCATGCCGAGGCCGCCGGTGCCGAGCAGGGCGACGCCCGCCGTCGCCACGACCAGGGCAAGGGCCCAGCGCCGGGTCCGCTGCTGCCGCAGCGCGTCCATGCCCGGCCGCGGCCGCAGGTCCGTCATCACCGGCATCAGAGGCCCGAGGGCGGGAGCCGGGCCGGGGTCCGCCACGCCGCGCACCGCCTCGACGAGCTGGCGCAGGTCGATCGGCCGGTCCGTCGGTTGCGCCGGCCCGGACGGCGCGAAGGCCTGGAACCCGGGATAGGCCTGCTCCATGCGGCACCAGGGGCAGGACGGCGCGGTCCTGACGTGGTGGTGCGCCGGGTTGACGGAGCAGACGATGAGGCTCGCCTCCGCCTGCTCCAGCAGCCCCACCCATTCGGCGGCCGACGGGCGGGCGCCACCCGGACCGATCGGGCCGAAGGCCCGCTCGAAGGCGTCGGCGAGCGCCAGCGGCAGGTCAGCCAGGGTCGGCACATAGGGCGGCGGCTCCATCCGCGTCGCACCGCGCCGGGCGGAATAGGCGAAGCGGAACTCGGCGATGGCGCGCGGCATCGGCATGTCGCCCGGTCCGAGATAACGCCCGGCGAAGGGGTGGCGGCCCATGACCAGGGTGTAGAACACCAGCACGGCCAGGCCGAAGGCATCCTGCAGCGGCGTGCGCAGGGCCGAATCGCGCGACGCGCCCTGCAGCTCGGGCGGCGTGAACTCGGGCACGCCGACCTTGCAGGGATAGAGCCGCCCCTCGTGGACGATCTGGAAGGAATCGCTGTCGATCAGCACCACCGTCGCATCGTCCGCGACCAGGACGCCGGAATGGTTGATGTCGCCGATGACCACGCCGGCGGCGTGCACGCCCGCCACCGCCCGCGCCAGGTTGAGGGCGGCGCGCACCAGCAGGGGATAGGTCGCCCGCGGGAAGGCGCGCTTGCGGTCGGTCGGCGAATAGAGGCGGTGGACCGGCTTGTGGCCGCCGACCCGGCGCATGGTGAAGCCGACGAAGGCCCCGGAGGCGTCGTGGAGCGTGTCGATGGGGAAGGCGACGAAGCCGACCGCCGCGTGCAGCCCCGCGGCGATCATGGCGGCGATCTTCTCCGCCCGCTCGGCGGCGAGGCCGGGCAGATAGATCTTGGCCGCCAGGCGCTGGTCGTCGTGGACGGCATGGACCGTGCCCTCGCCGCCCCTGCCCAGGACCGCCCCGAGGCGCACCGTGCCGCCGGAGCCGGTCGTATAGGTCGTCAGGTCCATCGCGCCATGACCAGGGTCTTGTCGTCGTCGGTGCGCCCGGTCACCGCCGGCCCGTCGAGAAAGGTCCTGAGCTCGGCGGAGAGCGGGCGCTGGCGTCCCGGCGCCGCCTTGCGCAGGGGCGGAAACATCGATTCGAAGAATGGCGCAAAGGCGGCCGTCGCGGCGAAGTCGAGCGCCAGGCGCTCCAGGCCGTCGGAGAACAGCGCCAGCTCCGCCACGGTTCCCGCGACGTGGCTGACCACGGTCCGCGGCTCGGGGTCGTCGGTGACGAAATAGGTGGTCGCGGCATATTCGCCCTGGGCGGGCCAGCTCGGCACCAGCCAGCCGGCCTCGCCGTCGAGGCGCAGCGCACAGGCCCCGTCGCCGACATGCACCACCACCGCGCTCTCACGCTGCACCACGCAGGCGAGCAGGGTCGCGGCCAGGGCGCGGCGGGCCTGGCCGCGGCGCTGCGCCGCCCGGTCGAGCCGGTCGCGCATCCCGTCCAGCCAATCCGCCACCAGCGCGTCGTCGATCTCGTCGGGCCGGCCGCCCCGGCCGACGAAGGCGAGGGCCGAGCGGCAGATGCTGCGCACCGCGATGCGCGCGCCGAGCCCGGCGAGCGGCGCGCTGCCCGCCCCGTCCGCCACGGCCGCGACCAGCGTCGGACCGTGAGGCGAGGACGCTTCCAGGCAGGCTCCGGCGTCGTCGCAGCCGATACCGGCCTTCAGATGCGACGTGCCGGTCGAGCAGGCCCCCACCCAGCTCCACCGGCGCATGGTCATCCCGCGACCGCCCAACCCTCGGGGGCCGTCGGGTTGGCCAGGGGCACGGCCTCGCCCGGCTGGGAGCGCGAGACCGAGGACAGCGAGGCCGAGAGCCATTGGAACAGCTCGCGGAAGCGCAGGCCGCGCAGCTTGAGCGGCTCGCGCACGCTGACCTGGCGGAGCGCCTCGAAATTGGCCCCCTCGACGCCGACGCTGTAGAACATGAAGGCCTTGGCGGCCTCGCCGTCGCGCACGAGCTCGGCGGCGCGGGCGACGGAGTCGGTCGGGCCGCCGTCGGTGACCATGAACACCCAGGGGCGGTAATAGGAGATGCCGTTGGCCTTGTAGGCTTCCTTGCGGCGGCGCAGCAGGTCGAGGCCCTGCTCGATGGCGGCGCCCATCGGCGTGTCGCCGGCCACCTGAAGGGTCGGCGGATAGAAATGCTGGATGCCGGTGAAATCGGCCTCGACCGTGACCGGCCCGAAGGTGACGACGGCAACCTCGACGCGCTTGGCGGCGAGCGAATCGGCGAACAGCTCGTCGCGGAAAAGCTGCAGGCCGCCGTTGAGCTCGTCGATGGGCGCGCCGCGCATCGAGATCGACTTGTCGAGCAGCAACAGGACGGGGCAGCGATTCTCCGGGTTCTCAGCGAAGACCGCATCGCCGAATGGACGTTGTTCGAACGAGGCGTCCGTCATGCGGAGCCCTCCTTTGGGCGACTATACTCTCCCCCTGCCCCCACTCATCGCAAAATCCCGCTGGCCGGCCAACTGCTAATTGGCCGCCGCGATCGCTTCGGGGGAGCGGAGGCCTCAGCGCACCAGCAGCGCCGTGCCGTAGAGGCCGAGGGCGAAGACGGTATGGGCGACCAGGTTGAGGGCGCGCACCTGCATGGCATCGGGACGCCTGGAGGCGGCCCAGCCGGCGCCCATGCCCGGGGCGAGCAGGAACCAGCCCGCGCCGACCGTCACCAGCCCGAGGATCCAGGCGGGCAGGAAGGTCGGCGCCGTGAGCCAGCCGGCGCCGACCACCACGACCAGCAGGGCGCCGTAGAGGATGCCGACGGCGTAGTGGAAAACCCAGCCGAGCGCCAGCTCCTGCGAGAAGGGCGCGGCGGCGGTGATATCGTCGTGGAAGACCCTGCCCGTGCGCAGGTGCCAGACCCAGCGTCCGACCAGGCCCCAGTTCGGCAGCGCCAGGCCGAAGACCCGGTTCAGCACGATCGCCCACAGGTCCATGAGCAGGGTGGCGCCGATCCCGATCGCCACGGAGCGCCAGACGACATCGAACATGGAATTATTCCGACAGGGAGAGGGAGAGGACGGCCGGGCAGCCCGCGGGCAGGCATGGCAGCCGGCGGCACCGTACAGAGGCGGTCCTGCCATTGCAATCGAGAGATGTCCGCCATCCACGGCACAACGCGCCCTGCGATCGGCGCGCTATTGCACCACCATCATGACCGGCTTGTCGATCGCCTGCAGCACGCGAGCCAGCTCGTGGCCACGCTTGAGGATCATGCCGCTGGGGCTCAGCACGGCATAGGCGCCCTGGCGGCGGGCCAGCGCCGGGTCCTTGACGATGCGGTAGAGCGGCATCTCGGAGGAGCGGCGGAAGATCGAGAAGATCGCCTTGTCGCGCAGGAAGTCGATGGCATAGTCGCGCCACTCGCCGTGCGCCACCATCCGCCCGTAGAGGTTCATGATCTGGCGCAGCTCGTGCCGGTCGAAGGAGATGGCGGGCGGCTCGATGCGGCGCTGGGTGGGGAACACCGCGATCTCCGCGCCGCCCGCCTGGGAACTTCCAGGCGGATCAACCTCGCTCATGGCGCCTCCTTTCAACGGCCCGGTCCCGGGCCCGCCGGCATCGGCCGAGCAAGGCCCGGCCGGCCGCGGGCCAGCGGCCCTGTCGCCGTCCTGTCATGATTGCGCCGAACGGCGCCGCGTTCAAGTCGGCTCTTGGCCGCTGGCGGCGATCGTGACCCCCGCCCCGGCCATGGCAGCCATGGCGGCCGCGACCGAGCCGTCGAGGTCGATGCCGCGGCAGGCATCCTCGACCAGCACCACCTCGAAGCCGAGGCGGCGGGCGTCCTCGGCGGAGAAGCGGACGCAGAAATCGGTGGCGAGCCCGACGCAGACGACCCGCGTCAGGCCGCGTTCGCGGAGATAGCCGGCAAGGCCGGTCGGCGTGGTCCGGTCGTTCTCGAAGAAGGCGGAATAGCTGTCGATGGCGGGGCGGAAGCCCTTGCGGACGATCAGCTCGGCCCGCGTCACGGCGAGGTCCGGACGGAAGGCCGCGCCGTCCGTGCCCTGGACGCAATGGTCGGGCCAGAGGGTCTGGGCGCCGTAGGGCATGGCGAGGCTGGAGAAGGGCGCCCGGCCGGGATGGCTGGAGGCGAAGGAGGAGTGGCCGGCGGGATGCCAGTCCTGGGTCAGCACCACATGGGCGAAGCGCTCGGCGAGGCGGTTGATCGCCGGCACCACGGCATCGCCGTCCGGCACGGCCAGCGCGCCGCCGGGGCAGAAATCGTTCTGGACGTCGATGACCAGCAGGACGTCGGTGTCGGTGGGGCGCATGGCGGCTCCCGCGGCGATGGGGGTCAGGAGACGAAGCTGCGGGCCGCCGCCGAGACGGTCTGGCCGCCCTGCGGGGTGACGCGCAGCACGGAGAGGCTGCGTTCGTTGGTGCCGTCGGTGCGGAACCGGAAGGCGCCGTCTATGCCGCTGAAGCCGGAGGGATTGGTCAGGTTGGCGGCATCGAAGGCCTGGGCGCCATAGGCCTTGAGCAGGCCGGAGACCAGGGAGATCGCGTCGTAGCCGACGCTGGCCAGACGCACCGGGTCGGTGCCGAAGCGGGCCCGGTAGCGGCCGGCAAAGGCCTGGAAGCCGCTGGCGTCGGGCGCGGCGTAGAGCCCGCCCTGCAGCAGCGGCGCGGCGAAGACGCGCTTGTCGTCCCACACGCCGGTGCCCAGGAGCTGCACGCGGCGCGGGTTGACCCCGGCGGCGCCGAGGGCCTCGGCGACCAGCGGCAGGGTCTCGCCCCCTTCGGGCAGGAACAGGGCGTCGGCCTGGCCGGCCCTGATCACCTCGGCCACGCGCGCGACCGGCGCCTGCATCGCCGAGCGGTCGAGGCCGAAGCTCTCCATGGCGGCGATGCGCAGGTTGTGGCGCGAGGCGGCCTGCTGGAACTCGCCCTGCACCACCGTGCCGTAGGCGGTCTGCGGAATCAGCGCGGCGAAGGAGGTCTTGCCGCTGGCGGCGGCGTAGGCGACGATCCGCTCGACGTCCGATTGCGGCATGAACGACAGGAGATAGATGCCGGGCGCGGCGACGCTGGCATCGGAGGAGAAGGCGATCATCGGCACGCCGCCCGAGCGCGCCACCGCCCCGGCCGTCCGGACCGCCGGCGCAAAGAGCGGCCCGAGGATGACGTGGGCGCCGTCGGCCAGCGCCGCCGTTGCCGCGGCGCTGGCACCCTCGGGCGTGCCGAGGTCGTCCTTGACCACCAGCTGGAACTCGCCGTGCACGAACTCGGCCATGGCCATGTCGCAGGCATTGCGAATCGCGGTGCCGACGGCGCCCCCGCCGCCGCCGGAGGAGAGCGGCACCAGCAGCGCCGCGGTGACCGGTCCGGAGCCGATGGTGGCCGAGGGCTGCGACAAGGCCGGCGAGGCCGCCGGCCGGATCATCGTCTCGGTGGTGCTGCATCCGGCGAGCAGCGCCGCCCCGCCGAGCCCGAACAGGCGCAGCGAAGCCCGGCGCGCCGGATCGACAGGTCGGTCGAGATGGGGCAGATGACTCACGATGGCCTCCAGGCACGGCAGCGGGCGCCCCGAGCAAGCCTTTCGAACGCCGCCCGAGGCCGGGCTCGGCAATCCCGCTCGATGTCAAAGTCCAAGCGCCACTCGCCCCCCAAGCAGGATTTCGCGGCCCTGGCAAGACCGCGGCGGCGGGAACCTGCCTGCCGATCCACGACTTCCTGTCCGAGGCTTCGCCGAAGCGTCGGCAGTTTTGCATGAACCTCGGCCGGAATGATACTGGTTGGCATGCAGGATGCCGGCGCTCCCGTGCGGCCATCCACAGCCCCCCCGCAAGGCCCCAGCCATGCCCCACGACAGCCTCCTGGCCGATGCCCCGGCTTCCCAGCGCAGCTATACCCTGCACGGCCAGCGCATCACCGCCCCCTCGCTCCGGCCCGGCCTGCACGTGGTGTCGACCCCGATCGGCAACCTCGCCGACGTGACGCTGCGCGCCCTGACCACGCTGGCGGCGGCGGACCTGGTGGTGTGCGAGGACACCCGGGTCACCAGCCGCCTCACCAATCATTACGGCATCGAGGCGAGCCTGGTCGCCTACAACGACCACAACGCCCCGCGCGTGCGCCCGCAGATCCTGGAGCGCCTGGCGCAGGGCGCAGCCGTCGCGCTGGTCTCCGACGCAGGCACGCCGATGGTATCGGACCCCGGCTACAAGCTGGTGCGCGACGCCATCGAGGAGGGCATCGCCGTCTCCTCGGCGCCGGGCGCCTCGGCGGCGCTGGCCGCCCTGACCGTGGCCGGCCTGCCGACCGACCGCTTCTTCTTCGAGGGCTTCCTGCCGCCCAAGGACGGGGCGCGCGCCAACCGCCTGGCCGAGCTCAAGGCAGTGCCGGCGACGCTGGTGTTCTACGAGAGCGGGCCGCGCCTGGCCGGCAGCCTGGCGGCGATGGCGACGGCGCTGGGCGACCGGGCGGCCACCGTGGCACGCGAGCTGACCAAGGCCTACGAGACGGTCTATCGCGGCACGCTGGTGTCGCTGGCGACCGACTTCGCGGTGGCCGAGGAGCCGCGCGGCGAGATCGTCGTCGTGGTCGGGCCGCCGGTGGAGGAGCGGGCCAGCGCCGACGAGATGGAGGCCTCGCTCAGCTCGGCGCTCGACACGCTGTCGGTGAAGGATGCCGCCGCCGCGGTGGCCGCCCGGCTCGGCCTGCCCAGGCGCGGCGTCTATGCGCGGGCCGTGGAACTGGCGGCGGCGCGGCGCGCCCGCGGACCGTGAACCGGCGATGACCGACCTCGCGGGGCGGCGCCGGGCCTTCCGCTTCGGCCTCGGCGCCGAGGGCCGGGCGGCCCTGCTGCTGCGCCTGAAGGGCTACCGCATCCTGGCCCGACGCTTCCGCACCGCCGGAGGCGAGGCGGACCTCGTCGCCCTGCGCGGCGAGACGATCGTCTTCGTCGAGGTGAAGGCGCGCGGCGAGCTCGCCGCGGCGCAGGAGGCGATCACGCCAGCCCAGAGGCGACGCATCGCCGCCGCGGCGCGCGCCTGGCTGACACGCCATCCCGACGATGCGAGGCTGACCCTGCGCTTCGACGCCGTCTTCGTCGCGCCGCGCCGCTGGCCCCTGCACGTCGTCAACGCCTTCGAGGCGGATATCTGAGCGGGGCCGCCGCATCGCCGCCATGCGGAAAAGGGGCGCCGATCCACCGGCCGGATCGGCTCCGCAGCCGCCTCACTGCCCCAGCACGTGCTTGATCCAGTCGCCGAGATTGGGGCCGCCCTGCGGGGGCTCCCATTCGCCGTTGCCGGCCGGGGCCGGGGCCATGGCGACGGGCTGGTCGTCCGGCGCGCCGTCGACCTGGGGCTGGGCGGCGACCACCGGGGCGACGTCCTGCGGCGGCGGCGGCACCCAGGGCCGGCCGGGCAGCGGCTGGGGCTGCAGCCCCTTGTGCGCGGCGACCATGAAGCTGTTCCAGATGCTGGCCGGCAGGCTGCCGCCGGTGATGCGCCGCGTCGAGGCGCCGTCGTCGTTGCCGAGCCAGACCGCGGTGACCATGCGGCTGGTGAAGCCGACGAACCAGGCGTCGCGATAGTTCTGGCTGGTGCCGCTCTTGCCGGCCGCCTGCCAGCCCGGCAGCGCCGCCTTGCGGGCCGTGCCGATGGTCAGCGTCTGGCTCATCATGGCGTTCATCATGCCGACCTCGGCGTCGCTGATCACCTGGGGCATGGGCGGCGGGCTGCGCTTGTACAGGACCTTGCCCGACACCGCCTTCACCTCGGTGACGACATAGGGCACGATGGTGCGCCCGCCATTGGCGAAGACGGCATAGGCCGAGGTCAGCTCCAGCGGCGTCACCTCGGACGTGCCGAGGGCGATCGACGGGTTGGGATCGAGCTTGGAGGCGATGCCGAGGCGCTGGGCCATGGCGACCACCGCCTTCGGGCCGAGCTCGGCGCACAGGCGCACCGCCACGGTGTTCAGCGACAGGGCGAGCGCCGTCGCCAGCGTCACCGGGCCGCGATACTCCTTGGAGAAGTCCTCCGGCCGCCAGCCGGCCAGGCTGACGGGCGCGTCGTCGCGCACGGTGTCGGGCGTCAGCCCGGCCTCCAGGGCCGCGAGATAGACGAAGGGCTTGAAGGTCGAGCCGGGCTGGCGGCGGGCGGAGATGACGCGGTTGAACTGGCTGGCGGCATAGGACCGCCCGCCCACCAGGGCGCGCACGGCGCCGTCCGGCTCCATCGCCACCAGGGCGCCCTGGCCGACATTGAGCCTGCCGCCGTTCTTGTCGAGCGCCTGGGTCAGGGCCTGCTCGGCGGTGACCTGGAGCCGTGAATTGATGGTCGTCTCGACCACGACGTCGCTCTCGAGCGGCCCGACATAGTCGTCGAGCAGGCTCGTCACCCAGTCCGCGGGATAGTTGCCCGAGAAATTGTCGACCTTGCTGCTGGCGACGGCCGGCTTGGCGATCGCGGCCTTCTCCTCGCCGGCGGAGATCACGCCCATGTCGGCCATGGCGCCGAGCACGACCTCGGCGCGGTCCTGCGCGCCCTGCAGGTTCTTGTTGGGCGCCAGCTTCGAGGGCGCCTTGACCAGGCCGGCCAGCATGGCGGCCTGCGCCAGGGTCAGCTTCGAGGCCGGGCGGCCGAAATAGCGCTGCGCCGCCGCCTCGACGCCGAAGGCGCCGGCGCCGAAATAGACGCGGTTGAGATACATCTCCAGGATCTGGTCCTTGGAGTATTTGCGCTCGAGCCACAGCGCCAGGATGGCTTCCTGCACCTTGCGCTCGAGGCTGCGCTCCTGGGTCAGGAACACGTTCTTGGCGAGCTGCTGGGTCAGGGTCGAGCCGCCCTGCTCGACATGCCCGGTGACCAGGTTGCGCGTCACCGCCCGGATCAGGCCGAGCGGATCAATGCCCCAATGGGAGTAGAAGCGCCGGTCCTCGATGGCGACGAAGGCGGCCGGCACATAGGGCGGCAGGTCCTTGATCGACACCGCCGCCCCGCCCATGCCGCCGCGATTGGCGATGGGCGTGCCGTCGGAGGCGAGGATCTGCACGTTGGGCGGGCGTTGCGGCACCGCCAGGTCCTGGATCGGCGGCAGGTGGGAGGCATACCAGGCGACGACGCCGCCGGCGCCGATCACGCCCCAGATCGCCAGCACGAAGCCCCAGTAGAACAGCCGGCCGAGGAAGGAGCGGCGCCGGCGCCGACGCGGCGGCCGGCCGCCGGGCGAGGTCCCGTCGACGACGCCGCCGGAGAAGCTGCGGCGACGTCCGTCCTGGCGGCGCGGCGAATCGCTCGGACGCGTCCCGGACCGGGCCGCCATCTCCGCGGCCGAAGCCGGCGCGGAGCGGTCGTCCCGGGTGACGCGCATGTCGAAATCGCCCCGATCGCTGTCGAAACGTGGTTCGCGCCGTCCATCGGCCATGCGTCGGCGCTCTCCGTCAATCGTCGCTCGAATGGGGTCTGCGTCTTAACAGAATAATCGCGGCCGCATTAAGGGGACTTTACGACCATGTCCACCGGAGCTTCTACTGGCTCGCCCAGACGATGCGCGCCATCCAGGCTATCTCCCCCTGCTGCAGCGCCCGCTCCTCGCCGGCGGCGCCGAGCGGGGCGAGCTCGGCGGTCCTGGCCGTGCGCCGCTTCAACGCCATCGCCAGGACCTCGCCGGCGCGGGTGCGCACCACGACGCGGTCGCCCTTGCGGATCTGGACGCCGGGCGCGACGATGATCAGGTCGCCGTCGCGATAGAGCGGCTCCAGGCCGCCGCCAGCGACCTCCAGCGCATAGATCCGTTCCTCGCTCGGCCCGGGAAAGATCGCCTCGTCCCAGCCCTCGCTCCGGGGATGGCCGGCCTCGTCGAACAGGCCGTCGGCGGCCGCCTGCGCCAGGCTCAGCATCGGGATGCGGCGAGGCACGGCCTCGCGGGCCCGGTCGAGCAGGCCGAGGAAGACGTCGATGGAGTCGCCGGTCGCCTCGAGCACCTTGGCCACCGATTCCGTCGAGGGCCAGCGGGCGCGCCCGTCCCCGGTGACGCGCTTGGACTTGTTGAAGGTGGTGGCGTCGAGCCCGGCCTTGCGGGCGAGGCCGGAAGCCGATAGCCCGTGGCGCGCCGCGAGCGTATCGATGGCATTCCAGATCTGGGCGTGGGTGAGCATCGGGAGACCCTGGCTCGGCGGGATTTCCGGACCCGTTCCGCGGGTGGCGCCCGGAAATCTCGCTTAGGCGATGAAACCTAGAAAATAGGATTTATCACCTATCGACGCCGGTGTCATCTCCGCAGCGCAAATCGGGCAACCGTGGGAAGGGCAGGCATGGCGACCATCTACAAGATCGCGACCACCGAGCAATGGCGCGCGGCCGAGGCGGCGGGACGATTCGACGGCGCGCCGGTCGACCTTGCCGACGGCTATATCCATTTCTCCGACGCGGCGAGCGTGCGCGAGACGGCGGCCCGGCACTTCGCCGGCCAGGCCGGCCTCGTCCTGGTGGCGGTCGAGGCGGATCGGCTCGGCCCGGCGCTGCGCTGGGAGGTCTCGCGCGGCGGGGCGCTGTTCCCGCATCTCTATGCGCCGCTGCCGCTCACGGCGGTGACCTCGGTCGCGCCGCTGCCGCTCGGCCCCGACGGCCGCCACGTCTTCCCGGAGGCCCCATGATCGGCGCCCTCTATCCGCTTGCCCGTCCGGTGCTGATGGGCATGGACCCGGAGCGGGCCCACGCGCTGACGCTGCGCGCCCTCAGGCTGATGCCGCTGCCGCCGGCGCGCCCGGACGAGCCGGGCCTGGCGGTCGAGGCCTTCGGCTTGCGCTTTCCCAACCCGGTCGGCGTCGCCGCCGGCTTCGACAAGGATGCCGAGGTGGTCGACCCGATGCTGCGGCTCGGCTTCGGCTTCGTCGAGGTCGGCAGCCTGACGCCGCGGCCGCAGGCGGGCAATCCGCGCCCGCGCCTGTTCCGCCTGCCGGCCGACGAGGGCGTGATCAACCGCTTCGGCTTCAACAACCAGGGCCATGCCGCGGCGCTGGCGCGGCTCGCGGCGCGCCCGCCCGCCGGCATCGTCGGCGTGAATGTCGGGGCGAACAAGGACAGCGAGGACAAGGCGGCCGACTATGCCGCCGGCATTGCCGCCTTCGCCGGCGTCGCCTCCTACTTCACCCTCAACGTCTCCTCGCCCAACACGCCGGGCCTGCGCAGCCTGCAGCAGCGCGAGGCGCTGGACGATCTCCTGGCGCGGGCGACGGCGGCGCGGGATGAGGCTTCGCAGCACCATCCGCGCCGGCCGCTGCTCCTCAAGATCGCGCCGGACCTGACGCTCGGCGAGCTCGATGACATCGTCGCGGTGGCGCTGGCGCGCGACCTCGACGGCATGATCGTCTCCAACACCACGGTCAGCCGGCCGCCGACGCTGCGCAGCAAGGGCGTCGCCGCGGAAGCGGGAGGCCTGTCCGGCGCGCCGCTGTTCGACCTCTCGACCCGCATGCTGGCGGAGACGGCGGCGCGGGTGGAGAAGCGCTTTCCGCTGATCGGCGTCGGCGGCATCGAGTCGGCGAAGACCGCCCGGCGCAAGCTCGAGGCCGGCGCGACGCTCGTGCAGCTCTATTCGGCCATGGTGTTCCGAGGGCCGGGCCTCATCGGCGAGATCAAGCGCGGGCTGGCGCGGCCGTGATCACTGCGGCAGCTCGGCGCAGCGCCGCTGCAGGAAGCGGCGCACCGCCGCGTCGGATTCCAGGCCGATCGCCCGGTGATAGGCCTCCCGCGCCGGCGCGACGGCGCCGATCCGGTGCAGCAAGTCGGCGCGCGCGGCCCAGTAGGGCTGGTACTCCCGCAGGCGCGGGTCGCCCGCCAGCGCTTCGAGCAGCGCCAGGCCGGCCCCGGGCCCCTCGACTTCGGCGAGGGCGACGGCACGGTTGATGCCGACGACCGGCGATCCCGTCAGGGCCGCCAGCGCGGCGTAGAGCCGCTCGACGGCCGTCCAGTCGGAACGGCCGGTGTGCCGGCGCACGGCGTGCGCCGATTGCACCGCCGCCTCCAGCTGGTAGCGGCCCGGCGCACCCATGGCGCCGGCGCGATCGAGCAGCGCCTCGGCCTCCCCGATCAGGCCGCCGTCCCACAGCGACACGTCCTGCCGCGTCAGCGGCACATAGTCGCCGGCGCCGTCGCGCCGCGCCTGCCGCCGGGCCTGGGCGTGCAGCATCAGCGCCAGCAGGCCGAGCGCCTCGGGCTCCCCCGGCAGCAGCGTGACGACCAGCCGCCCGAGCCAGATGCCCTCCTCGGCCAGATTGCCGCTGCGGCTGCCGGTGCCGGCCGGGTCGGCCCAGCCTTCGGCAAACACGGCATAGATGGCATCGAGCACCGCCTGCAGGCGTTCGGCGAGCTCGGCGCGTTCCGGCACCCGGAACGGGATGCCGGCGAGCCGGATCTTGGCCTTGGCGCGCACCAGGCGCTGGCCCATGGCCGCGGGCGCGACCAGGAAGGCCGAGGCGATGGTCGCCGCGTCCCAGCCCAGCACGGTCTGCAGGATCAGCGGGGCGCGGACGGCCGGATCGATGGCGGGATGGGCGCACACGAACATCAGCCGCAGGCGCTCGTCCGGCACCGGTGTCGGATTCCCTGCCATCTCCTCCAGCTCCTCGGCAGCGCGCCGCATCTCCGGGACCAGACTCTCGCCGAGGGCCCGGCGGCGCGCGGCATCGATCATCCGCCGCCGCGCCACCGCCACCAGCCAGCCCTCCGGGTTGGCCGGCACGCCCCTGGCCGGCCAGTCCGCCAGGGCGGCGGCGAACGCTTCGGAAAAAGCATCCTCCGCCCCGGCGACATCGCGCATGCGCGCCGCCAGCGACGCAACCAGGCGCCCATAGCTGCGGCGCGCCACCGCCTCCGCCGTCTCCCAGGCGGGGCCGGGCTGCATCTCAGGCGGCATGGTCCATGGTCATCGGCCAGATCGGCCTGACCTCCAGGACGCCGGTGCCGGCGCCGGGACAGCGCGCCGCCCAGGCCAGGGCCGCGTCGAGGTCCGGCACGTCGATGATGTAGAAGCCGCCGAGCTGCTCGCGCGTCTCGGCATAGGGACCGCTCAGGACCTGGGTCTTGCCGTCGACCACCCGCACCGTCGTGGCGGTCGAGGTCGGCTGCAGCCGCTCGCCCGCCACCCGGGCGCCCGCGGCGACCAGCGCCTCGGTATAGGCGTGATAGGCGGCGGTCAGCTGCTGCCGCGCAGCCGGAGACGCGGCCTGCATCGCCGCCTCGCTGTCGTGGATCATCAGAATGTACTGCATCGTGGTCCTCCAATCCGGGCGGATGATGCCGCCTTGCCGGCGGGACGATCCCGCCACCTCGATGTCGATCGGGGGGCGGGGCTTTCGACAGGCTTGGAGACTAAATCTTCCGGGCGCGGGATGCGACCGGCGCCGGCCCAGCGCCCGCCGGCTTGAGGATGCCACCAGGACCGCCTATCTCCGGTGTCGCGCCGGCCCAGCCCGGGGCAGTTCCTGGGATGTTCGCCCGCCATGCTCTCCCACGCCGTCCTCGCTCTCCGGCAGATCACCTCGCCGCCGTTCCGCTCGGTGATGATCAAGGCCGTCGGACTGACGCTGGTCATGCTGGCCGCGGTCTGGGCCGGTCTCTATACGGCCTTCGCCCATTTCGTGCCCGTGCCGCCCGGCTGGCTCAAGACCGTGCTCGACGTGCTCGCCGGTCTCGGCCTGCTGGTCGGCCTCGGCTTCCTCGTCGCCCCGGTGACGGCTCTGTTCGCCGGCCTGTTCCTCGACGACGTGGCGGCCGTGGTGGAGGCGACCTGCTATCCCGACGATCCGCCGGGCCGGGCGCTGCCGTTCGGCCAGGCGCTCTGGGCCGCCATCCGCTTCACCGTGCTGGTGATCGCCGTCAACATCGTGGTGCTGGTGCTGCTCTTCTTTCCCGGCATCAACATCGCCGCCTTCTTCGTCGCCAACGGCTACCTGCTCGGCCGCGAATATTTCGAGCTGGCCGCCGGGCGCTTCCATCCGCGCGAGGAGGTGCTGCGGCTGCGCCGGGAGAACGGCGTGCGCGTGTTCCTCGGCGGCCTGGTGATCGCGCTGGTGCTGGCGATCCCGATCGTCAACATCGTCACGCCGCTGTTCGCCACCGCCTTCATGGTGCATCTGCACAAGGCGGTGATCGGCTCGCGCCCGCGCCTGCCGGCGCCGGCGTGAGGGAGGCGCTGCTGCCGTGAGAAGCGCTCTCGGCCAACACGCACGGAGCTTGGTTTGCAGGCGTATTCATTTTTGATTATATTGAATACACTCGCCAAGTATGGATCGTGCCATGCCCCGAACGACAACCATGACGGTCCGCCTCAGCGGTGCCCTGAGCGACTTCGTGGCGGCAAACATTGGAGAGAACGGCTCCTATGAGAATGTCAGCGAGTACATCCGCGACCTGATCCGCCGCGACAAGGAACGGGCGGACAAGCAGGCGTTCGATCGATTGGTGGCCGAGGTTCGCCATGCCTTTGCGGCCCCCGAATCGTCCTACAAGGTCGTGACTGCCGCCGAGGTCATCGCGCGGAACCGAACTTGATCTCATGGCAGCCGTCCTCATCCAGGAGGCGGCCTCTCACCGTCTCGACCAAATCTATCGCTATACGCAGAGCCACTGGGGGCCCGAACAGGCCGAGCGCCACATCACCGGGTTGTTCGAGGCTTTCGACAGGATCGAGAGCCATGGGGTGATATCGAAGCCGGTTCCAGCCGAATTTGGCGTCGAGGGATATTTTTTCCGGTACCAAAGGCACTTCGTCTACTGGCGGAAACTTTCGAACGGCAACATTGGCATCGTGACGATCCTGCACGAGCAGATGCATCAGATCGATCGCTTCCGCGAGGATTTCGGGTTGTGAAGGTTCCAAGGGCTGTCGCCGACGCCAGGAGCCATCATGCTCCAGGCGCGGCACCCGTCCGTTCGCATCGATGGAGCACACGCGATGCATCCCAGAATGCTCCGGGCCTTCCTGGCGGTCGCCCGCAGCGGCAACGTCACCCGGGCGGCCGAGGCGGTGCACCTGGCGCAATCGAGCGTCAGCGACCAGATCCAGGCCCTCGAAGCCGAGCTCGGGGCGAGCCTGTTCGCGCGCACCCGGCTCGGCCTGACATTGACGCCGGCGGGCGAGGCGCTGCGATCCTATGCCGAGGACATCCTGGCGCTGGACCAGGAGGCGCGGGCCGCGGTCGAGGCGGCGGCCGGACGCATGGCCGGCGCGGTCACCATCGGCGCGCTGGAGACCATCGCCGCGGTGAAGCTGCCGCGCTGGCTGTCGGATGTCTGCAAGGGCCACCCCGACATCGATATCCGACTGACGGTCGCGGGCAGCAGCGAGCTGCTGCGGGGCCTGGCTGAAGGCGGCATCGACGTCGCCTTCTGCTTCGACCAAGGCCGCCTGGACGAGCGCCTGGCCAGGCGGGTGATCGCGCGGGAGCCGCTGGTCCTCGTCGCGGCGCCCGGAGCGGCTGCGATGACCGGCGATCTCGCAGCGCTCGCCGCGGCCGGTTTCGTGGCGACCGAGACGGGCTGCGTCTACCGGCACCTGCTCGACACCGCCTTCGCCGAAGCCGGCCTGGCGGCGCCGAAACCCGTCGCGGAGGTCGGCAGCGTCCGCGCCATCGCGCAGCTGGTCGCCGCCGGCGCGGGACTGGGCCTGCTGCCGCGCCTGGCGGTGTCCGAGGCGCTGGCCCGCGGCGAGATCGTCGAGCAGCCCTGGCCCGGTCCGATGCGGACCGCACCGCTCGCCATGGTCTGGCGCCGCCGGCGCGTGCAGCCGCCGGCGCTGCAGCGCGTGCTCGCCGCCGCGGACGCGGCCTTCGCGCCGCTCAGACCAGCCGGTGCCCGCCCTCGACATGCAGCACCGTTCCGGTCGTGAAGCCGCTGCCGACGAGGAAGGCGATGGCCTCGGCGATGTCGTCGGGCCGGCCGACACGGCCGACGGGCAGGCGCTCGGCCATGGCGGCCAGGGTCTCGTCCTTCCCCGCGCCGGCGACGACGGACCAGATCGGCGTGTCGACCCAGCCCGGCGAGACCGCATTGACCCGGATCGGCGCGAGCTCGACCGCCAGCGCCCGCACCAACCCTTCCAGGGCCGCGTTGACGGCGGCGACGACCGCGCCGCGCGGCGCCGGGCGATAGGCGGCGATGCCTGACGTGACGGTGATGGAGCCGGCCGCGGCGAGCCGCGGCGCGCCGTGCTTGGCGAGCAGCAGCGGCCCGTAGAGCTTGCTCTCCACCACGCGCCGGGCGGCCGCAAGGTCGAGCGAGGGCAGGAGCTCGTAGGCGCCGGCGATGTCGGCGGCGGTGCTGACGATGTGATCGAGCCTGCCGATGCGCGCGAACAGCGCCGCCACCTCGTCCTCGCGCGTGATGTCGAGCACCGCCGTCTCCAGCGTCGCGGGGTCCTGCAAATCCCTGCGGGCCTGCTCCAGCCTCTCGACGCTGCGCCCGGCAATGACGACCCTCGCCCCTGCGCCGAGGCAGCGCCGCGCCAGCGCCAGGCCCATGCCGGAGCTGCCGCCGACAATCAGAATTTTCGTCTTGTCCATCTCTGTACCCTGCCCTGTGTTTGCGAGCGAACATGAAGCAAAGACTGCGCAGACAAGGGCGGGCCGGGGAAACGGAAGACCCCGATAGCATCATCGGCAATGCCGATCGCCGGCGCCCGGAGAGGCCGGGACCCTGCGCATCGCACCGACGCGTCCGAGGGGCATGGATGCCGGCAACGGACGCACCGCGATGGATCGCGTCAGGGCTACACGATGGATATCTTGATACTTCTCTCACCTGCCGCCTATCATGATAGCTATCATCATGGGAGGCCGTCATGGGGCGCAAGACCGCAAAGCTCTTCACGACCGGCCGCAGCCAGGCCGTTCGGCTGCCGGCGGAGTTCCGTTTCGAGGGAAGCGAGGTTTTCGTCCGCCGGGATCCGAAGACCGGCGACGTCATCCTCTCGCGCAAGCCGGACTCATGGGACGGCCTGTTCGACCTCTACCGCAGGGACGACGTGCCGGACGACTTCATGGGACCGGTCGATCGAAGCCAGCCGCTGCAGGACCGCGATCCGTTCGAGGGCTGGAAGGAATGAGCCCTCATATGCTCGATACCAATCTCGCCGGTCATGTCATCAGGGGTGACCGGCCGGAGATCACGCGCAAGCTCGCCAGCCTGCCGATGGCGGAGATCGTCATCTCGGCCGTGACCGAGAGCGAACTGCTCTACGGGCTCGCCCGGCGGAACCATCCCGCCGCGCTGACCGAGCGCGTCAGGCAGTTCCTGCTGCGGGTCGACGTGCTGCCCTGGGATCACGGCGTCACACGGGCCTATGGCGACCTGCGCACCGCCTGCGAGATCAGAGGCGTCGTCCTCGCGCCGCTCGACATGATGATCGCCGCCCACGCCGTGGCCGTCGATGCGACGCTGGTGACACGGGACAAGGCCTTTTCGCGCGTTCCCGAGCCGCTGCGAACCGAGGATTGGTTCGCCTGAGCCATATCGGGAACCTCCGCCCGCTCAATGCCCCCCGCTATCGACGCTCATCGCCAGGATGCGGCTGATCTGCGTCAGGTCGCGGCCGGACTGGGCGGACCAATGGTTGAACGCATCCTGGACGGCGGCGAGGTCGCGCTTGCCGCCCGGCGGGCGGGTAAGCACGCCCTCGCGGATCAGCGCCGCCACCACATCCGGCGTGGTGACGAAGGCCGGCTTGCCGATGGCCCGGAGGAAGCGCATGCCCGAATCGCCGCCGAGATGGCTGGCCCGATCCTTCAGCACCGCGAGGAGGCCGACATAGTCGCCGTCCGGCCATGCGGCGAAGAAGCGGGCGGCGCTGCCGTGCTCGGCGGCAAGGTCGAGCAGGAACCTGGCGTTGAGCTGGACGGAGCGGATCTTGGCGCCGTTGCGCACGATGCCGCCGTCCTGCAGCAGCGCGTCGAAGCGCTCGTCGGTCATGAAGGCGCAGGCGTGGGGATCGAAGCCCTTGAAGGCGGCTTCGAAGGCCGGCCATTTGGCGTCGATGACCTTGGACGAGAAGCCGGCATTGAAGATGCGCCGCGTCATGGCGGCGAGGATGCGGTCGTCCGGCGTGGCCGCGATGGCGGCGGGCTCGCGCGAGGGCGTCTCGGCCAGCAGCCGTTCGAGCGCCGCCGCGCCGCCCTTGCGCGCCGCCACCTCGGCAGCGATTTCCGCGAAGTCCCGCATTTCTCCCCCTCCCCCGCCGGCCGCCGTGCGGCAGGAGAGGATACCCGGTCCTGCGGGAATTTCGAGGCCCGGTGCAGGCCGCTCCGCCTCAGGCCTCGGCGAGGATCGTCTCGACGCGCGAGGCCAGCCTGTCGACGGCAAAGGGCTTGGTCAGCACATGCATGCCCGGTTCGAGATGCGCATGTCCGATAGCCGCATTCTCCGCATAGCCGGTGACGAACAGGATCTTCAGCGCCGGGCGCGTCCGCCTGGCGGCGTCCGCCACCTGACGCCCGTTCAGGCCCCCGGGCAGGCCGACATCGGTGATGAGGAGGTCGATGGGCGTCCGCGATTCCAGCACCCGCAGGCCGGAAACGCCGTCGCTGGCCTCGACGACGTGGTAGCCGAGCTCGCCCAGGACGTCGGCGACGAGCGCGCGCACGCTGGCTTCGTCGTCGACCACCAGCACGGTCCGCCCCTGGCCGCGACCATGTGCGAGGGGACCGGCGGTCGAGCCCTTCTCCTCCGCGACGTCGCCGAGGTGCCGCGGCAGGTAGAGCCGCACGGTGGTCCCGATCCCGACCTCCGAATAGATCCGGGCCTCCCCGCCGGACTGCTGGGCGAAGCCGTAGATCATGGAAAGGCCCAGCCCGGTGCCGCGGCCGCTCGGCTTGGTGGTGAAGAGGGGCTCGAAGGCGCGCGCCACGACCTCCGGGGTCATGCCCGTGCCGGTATCGCTGACGCTCACCGCGACGTACTGGCCCGGCCGCACGCCGCGCTCGCCGGCACTGCGCTCGTCGAACCAGGTGTTGGCGGTCTCGACCGTCAGCCGGCCGCCCTGGGGCATGGCGTCGCGGGCATTGATGCACAGGTTGAGGACGGCGTTCTCCAGCTGGTTGGGATCGCACAGCGTCGGCCACAGGCCGCCGGCGAGCGCCGCCTCCACGGCGATCTCGGGACCGACGGTCCGCCGCACCAGGTCCTCCATGTCGGACACCAGCCGGTTGGCGTCGATGGGCCGGGGATCGAGCGTCTGGCGCCGTGCGAAAGCCAGGAGCCGGTGCGTCAGGGAGGCCGCGCGGGAGGCGGCATTCTGCGCCACCGTGATATAGCGCTCGATCTCGCCGATACGGCCCTGGGCGAGCCGGCTCCTCATCAGCTCCAGGCTGCCGGAAATGCCGGTGAGCAGGTTGTTGAAGTCGTGCGCCAGGCCGCCGGTCAGGCTGCCGACCGCCTCCATCTTCTGGGCCTGGAACAGCTGCTCGCGCGAGCGCTCCAAGGCCAGCTGCGCCTCGCGGCGCTCGGTGAGGTCACGCGTGATCTTGGCGAAGCCGATGAGCACGCCGTCCTCGTCGCGGATGGCGTCCAGCGCGACGCCGGCCCAGAACGGCGTGCCGTCCTTGCGCACGCGCCAGCCCTCGGCCTGACAATGCCCGGTGCGGCGCGCGGTCTCGATCGTCCTGGCGGGAATGCCCGCCTCCTGGTCCTCGGGCGTGTAGAAGGTCGAGAAATGCTTCCCGACGACCTCGGAGGCGGCATAGCCCTTGATGCGCTCGGCGCCGGAGTTCCAGTTGGTGACGATGCCGTCGGGGTCGAGCATGAAGATGGCGTAGTCGACCACGCCCTGGACCAGGAGACGGAAGCGCCGCTCGGTCTCCAGCAGGGCGAGCTGCGCCTCGCGCTGCTCGGTCATGTCGCGGGTGATCTTGGCGAAGCCGACCAGCTCGCCGTCGCGGCGGATCGGGTCGATTACCACCATGGCCCAGAAGCGGCTGCCGTCCTTGCGCTGGCGCCAGGCTTCCGCCGTGAAGCGGCCGGTCGCCGCCGCCGTCTCCAGGGCGCGCTGCGGCACGCCTGCGGCCCGGTCCTCCGGCGTGTAGAAGCGGGCGAAATGCTCGCCGATGATCTCGTCCGCCGTGTAGCCCTTGATCCGCTCCGCGCCCGGATTCCAGCTCGCCACCCGCCCCTCGAGATCGAGCATGTAGATGGCGTAGTCGGTCACGCTCTGGACGAGCAGCTCATAGGGGCTGGCGGGAATGGACAATCCTCTGCTCTCTCGATCTCGCCATTGGGGGCAAGGGCCTCAACGGCGAGACGCTCGGACTTGTTCCGTCCGGGAAAGCCCGCCGCGGCGGCCCTCAGGCCGCCTTGCGCGCCGGCGGCGGGAAACGCCGGTAGAAGCGCTCGTCCGCTGCGGCCATGTCTTTCAGGAGGGCGCCCGGTGCGAAGCGCGGGCCATGGTCGCGGGCGAGCTCTTCGCAGAGCCTGACGAAGGCCGGCACGCCCATGCCGTCGATATAGGACAGGGCACCGCCGGTGAACGGGGCGAAGCCGAAGCCGAGGATCGAGCCGACATCGGCCTCGCGCACGTCCGTGACGATCCCCTCCTCCACCGTGCGCGCCGCTTCCAGCGCCTGGACCACGAGGAAGCGGTGCTTCAACCGCTGCACATCGATGGCGTCGGGGTCGAGCCGGACCGGCTGCAGGTCGGCCAGGCCCGGCCAGAGGCGTTTCTGGCCCTTGTCGGGATAGTCGTAGAAACCTTTGCCGTTCTTGCGCCCGAGGCGGCCGAGCCGGTTGACCATGATGTCGAGCAGCGCCTCCTGCGCCGGGTCGACCGAGCCCTCGCCGAGATCGTGCTTGGTCGCCTGCAGAATCTTCCAGGCGAGGTCGATCGCCACCTCGTCGTTGAGCGAGAGCGGGCCCACCGGCATGCCGGCGAGCCGCGCCACGGTCTCGATCATCGCCGGCGGCACACCCTCGGCCAGCATCAGATGGCCCTCGCGCACGAAGTTGAGCACGCAGCGGTTGGCGAAGAAGCCGCGGCCGTCATTGACCAGGATCGGCGTCTTCTTCAGCGCCCGGACATAGTCGAGCGCCGCGGCGACGGCATGATCGCCGGTCTTCTCGGCCTTGATCACCTCGACCAGCAGCATCTTCTCCACCGGCGAGAAGAAATGGATGCCGACGAAATTCCCGGGGCGGCCGGCATTCTCCGCCAGCGAGGTGATCGGCAGGGTCGAGGTGTTGGAGGCGAAGACCGTGTCCGGACCGATGACGGCCTCGACCTTGCCGATCACCTCGGCCTTGACGGCCCGGTCCTCGAACACCGCCTCGACCACGAGGTCGACGCCGGCCAGCGCACCATAGTCCGGCGTGGCGGTGATGCGCGCGAGCAAGGCCTGCTTGTCGGCGAGGCTGGCGCGCCCCTTCATCACCTGGCCGGTGATCAGCGCATCCGAATGGGCCTTGCCCTTGTCGGCCGCGGCCTGGTCGCGATCGACCAGCACGACCTCGAGCCCGGCCAGCGCCGAGACATAGGCGATGCCGGCGCCCATGAAGCCGGCGCCGACCACGCCGATGCGCTTCAGCGCCGTCGCCGGCACGCCGGCAGGACGGCGGGCGCCCTTGTTGAGATCCTGCATCGACACGAACAGCGTGCGGATCATCGCCGCCGCCTCGGGGCTCAGCAGCACCTTGGCGAAATGGCGCGATTCCACCCGGAGCGCCTGGTCGAAGGGCAGCTGCAGGCCCTCGTAGACGGTCTGCAGGATGGCGCGGGCGGCAGGATAATTGTCGCAGGTCTCGCGCCGGTAGAGGGCGTTGGCCGGCGGAAACACCATCATGCCGCCCTTGGAATAGACCAAGCCGCCGGGCAGGCGGAAGCCGTCGACGTCCCAGGGCGCCTTGGCCGCCGGGTTGGCCTTCACCCAGTCCTTCGCCTTGTCGACGATCTCGGCCTTCGGCGCCAGGGCGTGGACAAGGCCCATCTTCAGGGCCTGCGCCATCTTCAGCTGCTCGCCCCTGGCCAGCATCTGCAGGGCGTCGCCCGGCTGCATCAGGCGCGAGACCCGGGTGGTGCCGCCGGCGCCCGGGAACAGGCCGACCTTGACCTCGGGCAGGCCGACGCGCGCCTTGTCGTCGTCGGCGGCACCGACGCGGTGATGGCAGGCCAGAGCCAGCTCGAAGGCGCCGCCGAGGCAGACGCCGCCGATCGCCGCGGCGAAGGGCTTGCCCGAGGTCTCCAGCCGCCGGTAGAGCAGGCTGAGGCGGCGGGTGCCCTCGAAGAAGGACTGCATGGCCGCGGTCTCGCCGGCGGCGGCGCGCTTCTCCCGATAGGCGCGGCCGAGGCTCTCCAGCATGGTGAGGTCGGCGCCGCCGGAGAAGCTCTCCTTGCCCGAGGCGATGACGCAGCCCTTGATCGCGCCGTCGCCGGCGACACGCTCGACGATGGCCGCGAGCTCGTCCATCACGTCGAGGGTGATGACGTTCATCGACCGGCCCGGCATGTCCCAGGTGGCGACGGCGATGCCGTCGGCGTCGACGTCGAAATGGAAGTTGACGAGATCCATAGCCGGCTCCCTACTCTGTTCGATGGCGACGGCGGTCCGGAAAGGACCGGCCTGCCGCGACTGGATTTGCTCGAGGCCGCGAACGCTCCGGCGCGCCCGGGCCCGGCGAGGCGCGCATCAGACGCGCTCGACGATGGTGGCCGAGCCCATGCCGGCGGCGACGCAGAGCGTGACCAGGGCGCGCTCCCCGCCGGTGCGCTCCAGCTCGTCGAGGGCCGTGCCGAGGATCATGGCGCCGGTCGCCCCGAGCGGGTGGCCCATGGCGATGGCGCCGCCGCAGGGGTTGACCCTGGCGGGATCGAGGTCGAAGGCCTGGATGTAGCGCAGCACCACCGAGGAGAAGGCCTCGTTGATCTCGAAATGGTCGATGTCGCCCTTGCCGAGCCCGGTCCTGGCGAAGATCAGCCGGGTGACGTCGACGGGGCCGGTCAGCATCAGCGCCGTGTCGGAGCCGACCGAAGCCGCGGCGCGGATGCGCGCCCGGGGCTTGAGGCCGAAGCGCTCGCCGGCCGCCTTGGAGCCGACCAGCACGGCCGCCGCCCCGTCGACGATGCCGGAGGAATTGCCGGCGTGGTGGACGTGCTCGACCTTCTCCACCTCCGGATGGGCCTGCACGGCGACGGCGTCGAAGCCGCCCATCTCGCCCATCTGCACGAAGGAGGCATTGAGGGCGCCGAGCGACTGCAGCGTGGTGGAGGGGCGCATGTGCTCGTCGCGGTCGAGGATGACGAGGCCGTTGACGTCCGTGACCGGCACGACGGACCGGGCGAAGCGCCCCTCCTCCCAGGCCCGGGCGGCGCGCTGCTGGGATTCCACCGCAAAAGCGTCGACGTCGCCGCGCGAGAAGCCGTACCGGGTGGCGATCAGGTCAGCCGAGACGCCCTGCGGCATGAAGTAGGTCGGCACGGCGCTGGAGGGATCGAGCGCCCAGGCGCCGCCCGAGGCCATCATGCCGATGCGCGACATGCTCTCGACGCCGCCGCCGATGACGAGGTCCTTCTGGCCGGAGACGACCTGCGCCGCCGCCAGGTTCACCGCATCGAGCCCCGAGGCGCAGAACCGGTTGATCTGCACGCCCGGCACCCGGGTGCCGAGGCCGGCATGCATGGCCGCCACGCGGGCGATGTCGCCGCCGGCCTCGCCGACGGGGTCGACGCAGCCGAGGATGACGTCCTCGACCACGTCCTCGGGCAGGCCGTTCCGCTCGGCGATCGCCCTCAGCGCGCCCGAGGCGAGCGCCAGGCTCGTCACCTCGTGCAGGGCGCCGTCGGGCTTGCCGCGCCCGCGCGGCGTGCGCACCGCGTCGTAGATATAGGCTTCGGTCATCGGGCCTCTCCTTCACCTGCGCCGGCCTCGGCCGCCGCGCCGCCCGCAAGAGGCTGTCATGGACCATGGATAGAGCCATGCGTGGTCCATGATAGCCTCTACTCGGACAATCGTTCCATCAGGTCGTCGATCACGGCATTCCACGCATCGGCCTCGTCGCTGTCGGCCCAGAGGTCGACCAGCTCCGAGCCCGGCCCGCGGACGCTGCGGAGCGCTCGCCGGGCGAGCTTCGCCAGCCCCGCCTTGGCCAGGACCGCCTCCCGTATCGTGGCGAGGGCCTCGGCCGCCTCGCGCGAGAGCAGGTCCTCCTGCCCGTCCCGCGCCGCGGCGGCGAGGGCGGCGGCGGCCACGGCCTGCGCGCCCTGGTCGGCCTCGCAATAATCGGCCGTGGCCGCGGCGTCGAGCCCGGCCAGGATCGCATCCAGGCCGTCGGATTCGACCTGATAGACGAAGTCCGCCGCATCGTCGTTCTCGAACGGCTTCACACCCCAGGCGCCCATCGACCCTCCAGCGAAACCGGGCGGTCCACCTTCAGAACATCTCGGCCGGCAGCGCCATGACGCTGTCGGCGCCGGCCGTGATCCGCGCCAGGCGCATGCCCGTCTCCGGCAGCAGCCTCTCGGCGAAGAAGCGGCCGGTGACGAGCTTGGCCTGCATGGCCGGCTCTTCCGATCTGGCGAGCGCGGCGCGCGCCATCAAGCCCCACATATGGCCCAGCGCCACCAGGCCGAGAAGATGGAGATAGTCGGCGGAGCCGGCGCCGGCATGGTCGGGCCGGGCGATGGCGTTCTGCATGAACCACATCGTGGCCTGCTGGAGATGGCCGACCGAGGCCTTGAGCGGCGCGACATAGGGGCCCATGCGCGCATCGGCCTCGTTCTCCCGGACGAAGCCGTTGACCTCGGCCAGGAAGGCCATCATCGCCCGGCCGCCGTCGCGCGGCAGCTTGCGGCCGACGAGGTCGAGGGCCTGGATGCCGTTGGCCCCTTCATAGATCATGGTGATGCGCGCATCGCGCACGAACTGCTCCATGCCCCATTCGGCGATGTAGCCGTGGCCGCCGAGCACCTGCTGGGCGTTGACGGCATGGGTGAAGCCGTAATCGGTCAGCATGGCCTTGAGCACCGGCGTCATCAGGCCGAGCCGGTCGTCGGCGGCCTGCCGGACCTTCTCGTCCGGCGCGCGGCGATAGAGGTCGGCCTGCAGGGCAGTGGCCAGCGCCAGGGCCCGGCCGGCCTCGGTCAGGGCCCTGATGGTCATCAGCGTGCGGCGCACGTCGGGATGGACGATGATCGGATCGGCCGGCTTGTCCGGCGCCTTCGGCCCGGTCAGCGCCCTGCCCTGCAGGCGGTCGCGGGCATAGGCCGCGGCATTCTGGTAGGCGACCTCGCCGATGCCGAGCCCCTGGATGCCGACGGCGAGCCGCGCCTCGTTCATCATCACGAACATGGCGGCGAGGCCCTTGTTCGCCTCGCCCACCAGCCAGGCGGTCGCCCCGTCATAGTCCATGACGCAGGTGGCGTTGGCGTGGATGCCCATCTTCTCCTCGATCTTGCCGCAGGAGAGGGCGTTGCGCCGCCCGGGCCGGCCCTCGGCGTCGGGGATGAATTTCGGGCAGACGAACAGCGAGATGCCCTTGGTGCCGGCCGGCGCACCCTCGATGCGCGCCAGCACGAGATGGACGATGTTCTCGGCAAGGTCGTGCTCGCCGGCGGAGATGAAGATCTTCTGGCCGGTGATGGCATAGGAGCCGTCGGGCTGCGGCGCCGCGCGGGTGCGCAGGAGACCGAGATCGGTGCCGCAATGCGGCTCGGTGAGGTTCATGGTGCCGGACCATTCGCCGGCGGCCATCTTGGGAATATAGGTCGCCTTCTGCTCCTGCGAGCCGTGCACCAGCAGGGCCGCCATCGCCCCCTGGGTCAGGCCGGGATACATGCCGAAGGCGAAGTTCGCCGAGGTGACGAATTCCTGCATCACGGCGTTGAGCGTCGCCGGCAGCCCCATGCCGCCATACTCCGCCGGGACGGGCAGCCCGATCCAGCCGCCCTCGCGATAGGCCTCGTAGGCCGCCTTGAAGCCCTTGGGCGTGGCGACCGAGCCGTCCTCGGCGCGCCGGCAGCCCTCGCGGTCGCCGGAAGCGTTGAGCGGCAGGAGCTTCTCGGCGCAGATCCGGCCGCCTTCCTCCAGGATGGCGCGCAAGGTCTGGCGCGAGACGTCCTCGAAGCCCGGCAGCTCGCGATGACGGTCGATGTCGAGCACATCGGTGAGGAGGAAGATCACGTCGTCGACGGGGGCCTTGTAGCTCGGCATGGCGTCCTCGCAGGTGTTATCGCGGCCGGGCGTGCCGCGGCGGCTCGGGCTCGGCCAGGGCGGCCAGACGGGCCCGGACGATGTCGCGGGCATGGCTGAGCTCGGCATGGGCCCGGTCGATGTCGCGCCGGCGCGCCTCCAGCTCCAGGAGCTTGTCCTCGAAACGGGTGAGCGCCACGGTGAGCTGCGTCGCCTGGCCGTCGCCGAGGTCGTAGAGGTCGAGCATGTCGCGCACCTCCTCCAGGGAGAAGCCGACGCTCTTGCCCATCAGCACCAGCTTCAGCCGCGCCCGGTCGCGCCGCGAATAGAGGCGCTCCAAGCCGCGCCGCTCCGGGGTGAGCAGCCCCTTCTCCTCGTAGAAGCGCAGGGTGCGGGCGGTGATGCCGAACTCGGCGACGAGGTCGTGGATGGTGAAGCGGCCGGGGCGCTCCTCGCTCGCGGGAGCGCCGAAGCGCGGGGACAGGACTGAAGAGAGCGCGTCGATCACCGGACCTGACCTTGCCTGACGGTTGCTTGTATCCGACGTTGACGTAAACGTCAACCTTCAGCCAGTGCTACACGACCGACCGGCCGGTCGCGCCTCGGCAGATCTTCACGGATCGGAACCGTGGTCCGGCCCGTGAAACTCTGTTCAGCCGGCCGCCATCTCGTCGAACATGCCGGTGGGCAGGCCGTCCATGCTGCGGGCGTTCTTTTCGCGCCGATAGGTCTCCAGCCCGTCCTCGCCCTTGGCGGCGGCCCAGCGCTCGAGCGTGTCGCGCTCGCCGGCATAGTCGAACAGCGGCACGCCGAAGCCGCAGGAGGTCTGGACGAGGTCGACGTCGAGGGTGACGATCTGGCGGGCGCCGAGCGGCTCCTCGCCGCCGAAGGCCTCGGCGAGCAGGCGGGCATAGGCCGGCGTGCCGCGCCACAGGCTCGCGCCCTGCCCGTAGAGGCGCAGGATCAGCGGCGGCGCCTCGAAGGCGCAGAACATCAGCGTCAGGCGGCCGTCCGCCTTCAGATGCGCCGCGGTCTCGCAGCCGCTGCCGGTGCGGTCGAGATAGGCGACGGCGTTGGAGCCGAGGATGCGAAAGCCGTCCGTGCCGCGCGGCGAAAGGTTGATGCGGCTCGCGGCCGTCGCCGAGGCGGCGAAGAAGATGTGCTGCCGGGCGATGAACGCACGGTGGGCCAGCTCGATCTGCGGGAATTGCTTGGCCATGGACCGCTCCTTCCCGCCCGGCTTAGCAGGAATGCGCGGGTCGGACCACGAGGGCGCCGCGATTCCGTCGGCGAGGCCGCCCTTGATAACCACAGGGAAACCTGGAGATGCGAACAAAACGGATCTGCGATTCGGTAAGATCCGAATCAGGTCGAACCGCCTGAGCGCAGGCGGACGCACCCGAGGGGAAAGGAGAGCTCGATGTCGACGGGCGGGCACTACGGAGCGATCGGCTTTGCAGCCTGGCTGGCACTCATGGCCATGGCCGGCACGGCCGCCGCCGCGCAATGCGGCAACTCGGCGGCAGGCTTCGAAGCCTGGAAGAAGGAGTTTGCCGGCGAGGCGTCGGCCCGGGGCACCGGGTCGCGCGCCATCTCGGCCCTGATGGCGGCCAGCTATTCGACCGCGACGATCTCGGCCGACCGCGGCCAGAAAAGCTTCCGCCTGTCGCTCGACCAGTTCATGGCCAAGCGCGGCGGCTCGGTCATCGCCAGCCGCGGCAAGGCGCTGAAGCGCTCCAACGCCGCCCTGTTCGCCTCGATCGAGCAGCGCTACGGCGTCCCGCCCGGTCCGCTCCTGGCGATCTGGGGCATGGAGACCGGCTTCGGCAACGTCAAGGGCAACCAGAGGCTGGTCTCGGCGGTCGCCACCCTCGCCTATGACTGCCGCCGGTCCGACTTCTTCACCGAGCAGCTCTATGCCGCCCTGACGCTGATCGACCACGGGAGGCTCTCGCCCGACGAGCGCTCGTCCATGCACGGCGAGATCGGCCAGACGCAGTTCATGCCCAAGAACGTCCTCAACTACGGCCAGGGCAACCTCGACAGCGCGGCCGGCGCCCTGACCTCGACGGCGAACTTCCTGAAGGCGCACGGCTGGCAGGCCGGCGCGGGATATCAGCCCGGCGAGGCCAATTTCGGCGCCATCGAGGCCTGGAACGCCGCGTCGGTCTACCAGCGGGCGATCGCCATCATCGGCCACCAGATCGACGGCGGCTAAGCAGCCGGCACGCGCGGCTCGGAGCAGCGCAGCGTGTCGAAGATCATGGCTGTGCGGTCCTATGTGACCGCGCAGCCTGCGGTCGGCCCGAGCAGATTCTTGCGAACGGGCAGACCGGCGGTCGCTTGCCGCGGACGTCGTCGCGATCTCGCGGCAGGAACTGCGCTTCGACGCCGCGGGTGGTGTCTGGCGGGTTGCCGTTGCGTTCGACCCTGAGCGTCGAGCGATACTGTTGGTGGCGGGAGACAAATCAGGCGTTGGCCAGAAGCGTTTCTACCGGCAACTGATCCAGAGAGCGGATCGGCGGTATAGGGCGCATTTGGCACAGCTGCCGGCTCGATAGGATGGGGATGAGGGAGATGGCGCGGACGCTCGACGAAGTCATTGGGTCGCTCTCACCCGAGCAGCAGGCCCGTGTGTCTGCGCGCCATCAGCAGCTCCGCCAGGAGGTCGAAGGCTTGCGCGAGCTCCGTCGCGTTGCCGGCAAGGCGCAGTCCGAGTTGGCCGCAGCTCTCCGTATCAAGCAACCATCGGTCTCCAAGATCGAGCGACAGGCCGACCTGTACCTCTCGACGCTGCGAACCTATGTGGAGGCGCTCGGCGGGCGGCTGGAGCTCGTGGTCCATTTGCCGGATCGCCCCACGCTGCGGCTGACGACGATCGGCGACCTTGTCGGGGGACAAGATCCCGCTCCGAAGCCCGCTCCGGCGCGCAGGAAGCCCGCCGTGCGCGGTCAGCATTCGCCGTTGATCGAGAGGTAGCGGCGCCCGCAGGTGCCACCGTCCCCCGCAACGCGCCGGCCCCGCCTCAGTGCTTGGCGAAGGTCTCGTCGAAGGAATAGCCGGCCCCGCGAACCGTGCGGATCGGATCGACCTCGCGGACCCGGTTGATCGACTTGCGCAGCCGGCCGACATGCACGTCGACGGTGCGCTCGTCGATATAGACGTCGCGGCCCCAGACGCTGTCGAGCAGCTGCTCGCGGGCAAAGACGCGGCCGGGCGCCTGCATCAGAAACTCGAGCAGGCGGAACTCGGTCGGCCCGAGGCGGATCTCGCGGTTGCCGCGATGGACGCGCTTGGTCTCGCGGTCGAGCGAGATGTCGCCGGCCTTGAGCACCGAGGCGACATGGTCGGGCTTGGCGCGCCGCAGCAGCGCCTTCACCCGCGCCACCAGCTCCGGCACGGAGAAGGGCTTGACCACGTAGTCGTCGGCGCCGGTGGCCAGGCCCCGCACGCGCTCGGTCTCCTCGCCGCGGGCGGTCAGCATGATCACCGGCAGGCGCTCGGTCTCCGGCCGCATGCGGATGCGGCGGCACAGCTCGATGCCGGACAGGCCCGGCAGCATCCAGTCGAGCAGCACGAGGTCGGGCACGCTCTCGCGCAGGCGGATCTCCGCCTCGTCGCCGCGCCCGACATTATCGACTTCATAGCCCTCCGCCTCGAGATTGTAGCGGAGCAACGTCGTCAACGCTTCCTCATCCTCGACAATCAAGACGCGCGGAGACATTCAGGCCCTCTGCTCAGTTCGCGACAGCGGGAAACTCCACCGGCATGGTGCTGGTGGTGTCGTTCTTCGGCCGCTCGCCGCTCGGCGACTGGCCGGTCACGAGGTAGTGCACGGTCTCGGCGATGTTGGTGGCGTGGTCGCCGATGCGCTCGATGTTCTTGGCGCAGAACAGGAGATGGGTGCAGAAGCCGATGTTGCGCGGATCCTCCATCATGTAGGTCAGGAGCTCGCGGAACAGCGATGTGTACATGGCGTCGACCGCCCCGTCCGAGCGCCAGACCGCCAGGGCCTCCTCGACGTTACGCTGGGCGAAGGCGTCGAGCACCTGCTTGAGCTGCTCCAGCACCAGCTCGGCCATGTGGTTGAAGCCGCCGAAGATCTTGTTGCCCTGCATCTGGCCGTTGATGGCCACCACGCGCTTGGCGATGTTCTTGCCGAGGTCGCCGATACGCTCGAGGTCGCCGGCGACGCGCAGCGCAGCGACGATCTCGCGCAGGTCCTGGGCGAGCGGCTGGCGCTTGGCGATGACCAGGATGGCGCGCTCCTCGGCGGCGCGCTGCAGCGCGTCGATGGTGCCGTCGAGCGCGATGACGCGCTCGGCCTGCTCCATGTCGCGACGCATCAGGGCGTTGATGCTGTCGAGCACGCTCTTCTCCGCATAGCCGCCCATTTCGGCGATCATGTTCCGGAGCTCGAGCAGCTCCTGGTCGAAGGACTTGACGATATGTTCGGCCATGGCGGGGAATCCTTCGTCCGGGCGCGTCAGCCGAAGCGGCCGGTGATGTAATCCTGGGTGCGGCGATCGTTCGGGGTCGAGAACATCTGCATGGTCTGGCCGACCTCGATCAGATTGCCAAGGTAGAAGAAGGCCGTGACATCGGCGCAACGCGCCGCCTGCTGCATGTTGTGCGTGACGATGACGATGGTGAACTCGCGCTTCAATTCGTCGATCAGCTCTTCGATCTTGGCGGTCGAGATCGGGTCCAGCGCCGAGGTCGGCTCGTCGAGCAGCACGACCTCAGGCTTCACCGCGATGGACCGCGCGATGCACAGGCGCTGCTGCTGGCCGCCGGAGAGGCCGAGGGCGGAGGAGCCGAGCCGGTCCTTCACTTCCTCCCACAGCGCCGCCTTCGACAGGCACCATTCGACCCGGTCGTCCATGTCGGCCTTGCTCAGGCGCTCGTGCAGACGCACGCCGAAGGCGATGTTGTCGTAGATCGACATCGGAAAGGGCGTCGGCTTCTGGAACACCATGCCGACGCGCGAGCGCAGGATCGCCGGATCGAGCGTCTTGGCGATGATGTCGTCGCCGTCGAGCAGGATCTTGCCCTCGGCCCGCTGGCCGGGATAGAGGTCGTACATGCGGTTGAGGATGCGCAGCAGGGTCGACTTGCCGCAGCCCGACGGCCCGATCATCGCCGTGACCTGCCGCTCGCCCATCTCCAGGTTGATGTCCTTGAGGGCGTGCTTCTCGCCGTAATAGAAGTTCAGCTTCTCGCACTTGATCTTGGCGCGCACCGGCACGTCGGATTGCGGACGGTCGGCTGCGGCCACGGTGATGGACGGGTTGGGAAGCGAGGACATGGGATCACTCACCGCTTGGGTGCCAGGAGGAGACGGGTGACGATATTGAGGGCGAGCACGCCGACCGTGATCAGCAGCGCCCCGGCCCAGGCCAGCGCCACCCAGTCGTCGAACGGGCTGCCGGCATATTGGTAGATGGCGACCGGCAGGCTCGCCATCGGCCGCGACAGGTCGGTCGACCAGTCGTTGTTGCCGAGCGAGGTGAACAGCAGCGGCGCCGTCTCGCCGGCGGCGCGGGCCAGCGCCAGCAGGATGCCGGTGACGATGCCGGTCTGGGCGGCGCGCCAGGTCACCAGCATGATCACCTTCCACTGCGGCGCGCCGAGGGCGAAGGCCGCCTCGCGCAGCGTGGTCGGCACCAGCGCCAGCATGTCCTCGGTGGTGCGCACCACCACCGGCATCAGGATGATGGCGAGCGCCAGCGTGCCGGCCCAGCCGGAGAAGCCGCCGGTCGGCACCACCACCATCTGGTAGACGAACAGGCCGATCAGGATCGAGGGCGCCGACAGGAGGATGTCGTTGACGAAGCGGATGAGGTCGGCGAGCCGGCTGCCGCGGCCGGCCTCGGCCAGGAAGGTGCCGGCCATGACCCCGATCGGCGTGCCGATCACCAGCGCCACGACGATCTGGATCAGGCTGCCGACGATGGCGTTGAGCAGGCCGCCGCCGCCGCCGGGCGGCGACATCACGTTGGTGAAGACGCCGAGCCCGAGCGCCGGGCCGCCGCGCTCGATCAGCGTGAACAGGATCCAGGCCAGCATGAACAGCGAGATCAGCGCGAAGCCGGTGCTGATCGCCTTCATGGCGTAGTCGACGGCGCGACGTCGTGCGAGACGGTCCATGGTCGACCTCACTTCAACCGGGTGCGGACGAGGGCCCGCGAGATGGCGAGCACGATGAAGGAGATGACGAACAGCACGAAGCCGAGCTCCAGGAGCGCGTGCAGCTTCATCGAGCCGGCGCCGGCCTCGGGGAACTCGTTGGCGACGGTGGAGGCGATGGTCGAGCCCGGCGCGAACAGCGATGCGGAGATGCGGTTGGCATTGCCGATGACGAAGGTCACCGCCATGGTCTCGCCGAGCGCGCGGCCGAGGCCGAGCATGACGGCGCCGACCAGGGCGGTCCGCCCGTAGGGCACCGAGACGGCACGGAACACCTCAAACGTGGTGGCCCCGACGCCGTAGGCCGATTCCTTCAGCATCGGCGGCACGGATTCGATGATCTCGACGAACATCGCGGTGATGAAGGGGATGATCATCAGGGCCAGGATGACGCCGGCCGTGAACATGCCCGAGCCCTGGGCCGGGCCCTTGAACAGGAGATCGAGCACGGGAACCACGCTGAACAGATCGATCAGCGGCGGCTGGACATAGGCGGCGATCAGCGGCACGACGACGAAGAAGCCCCACATGCCGAAGATGATCGAGGGCACGGCGGCGAGGAGCTGGATGGCGACGCCGATGGGGCGACGCAGCCTGATCGGCGCGATCTCGGTGAGGAAGAAGGCGATGCCGAAGGACATCGGCAGGGCGACGAGGATGGCGATGAAGCCGGTGAACAGCGTGCCGTAGATCATCACCCCGGCGCTGAACTTCTCGGTCACCGGATTCCAAACGGTGTTCCAGTAGAAGGACGGGCCGAACTCGAGCAGCGCCGGCAGGCCGCCCTGGAACAGCAGCGCGATGATCAGGCCGAGCAGCAGCAGGACGAACAGGCCGCAGGCATAGAGCGCGGCGCGGAACACCGGGTCGAGGTTGGCGCCGGGCACGGAATGGCGCCCGGAGGGCGGAACCTGGCGGCGGGCCTCGGTCTTGGCACCCTTGTCCGCCAGGGCATCGGCGACGGCTGTCATGATCCGCTCATCCTGTGGGAGGGCGGCGCCCGGCGCATCCGCGCCGGGCGCCTGGGGTCTCAGTTGTAGACGGCCTTGCCGTCCGCATCCTTCACCTCGGTCTTCCAGGCCTCACGGATGCGGCCGACGACCTCCTTGGGCAGGGTGATGTAATGCAGGTCCTCGGCGATCTTGCCACCGTCCTTGTAAGCCCAGTCGAAGAACTTGATGACCTCGGCAGCCTGGGCCGGGGTCTTCGGATCCTTCGGCAGCAGGATGAAGGTGGCGGAGACGATCGGCCACGACTTGTCGCCTTCGACGTTGATCATCGAGGCGGCGAAGTCCTTGGCGCCGGCCCAGTCGGCCTTGGCGGCGGCGGCCTTGAAGGCCTCGACGTTCGGCTTGACGAACTTGCCGGCCTTGTTCTCCAGCTCGACCGTGGTCATGCTGTTCTTGGCGGCATAGACGAACTCGACATAGCCGATGGCGCCCTTGGTGTTCTTGACCGTGCCGGCGACGCCGTCATTGCCCTTGGCGCCCGCGCCCACCGGCCACTGCACCGAGGTGGCGGCGCCGACAGCGTCCTTCCAGCCGGCGTTGACCGAGCTGAGATAGGTGGTGAACACATAGGTCGTGCCCGAGCCGTCCGAGCGGTAGACGACGGCGATGTCGGTGTCGGGCAGCTTCTCGCCCTTGTTGAGAGCGGCGATCTTCTCGTCGTTCCACTTGGTGATCTTGCCGGCATAGATGTCGCCGAGCACTTCGCCGCTGAGCTTGAGCTGGTTGGCGGCGATGCCGTCGAGGTTGACGATCGGAACGACGGCGCCGATCACGGTCGGGAACTGCAGCAGCTTGCCGGCGACCAGCTTGTCGGCGGCCAGCGGCGCGTCGGAAGCGCCGAAGTCGACGGTGCGGTTGGCGATCTGGGTCTGGCCGCCGCCCGAGCCGATGGCCTGGTAGTTCAGGCCGTTGCCGGTCTTGGCCTTGTATTCGGCAGCCCAGGCCGTGTAGGCGGGCGCCGGGAAGGTGGCACCCGCGCCGGTGATGTCGGCCGCGAAGGACGACAGGGTTCCGGCGAGCGAAAGAGCCGCCGCCGCTGCGATGATCGAAAGCTTCACGGGATATCTCCGTTGTCAGTGATGCCGGCGGCGGTGTCGGACACTCCCCCCCGGCCCGCGTGCTACACCTATTGACGCCGCGCTACCCTTCTATGACGGTGCGGCGAAGCTTTTGTGACAAAACTTTCTCTGTAATATCAATGTCATAAAACAGGACCGTCAATTCTCGGGTCCCAAGGGCGCAGCGCGCGGCGCGGCGGCTGTCACATCGCGTTTACCCCGGTCGATGCCGGGCGGACCTCAGCCGACCGCGTCCAGGCGCACGGTGAAGGCCGCGCCCTTGCCGATCTCGCTCTCGATCACCAGCCGGCCGCGATGGCGGGCGAGGATGTGCTTGACGATGGCGAGCCCGAGGCCGGTGCCGCCCTTCTCGCGGGACTGGGCGACATCGACGCGATAGAATCGCTCGGTCAGGCGCGGCAGATGCTCGCTGGCGATGCCGGGGCCATAGTCGCGCACCGTCACGACAGCCTCGGCGAGACGCCCGGCGCCGCGCGGCGCCTCGGCCAGGGTGATGTCGACCTTGCCGCCGGAGGAGCCGTATTTGATGGCGTTCTCGACCAGGTTCTCGAAGACGCGGATCAGCTCGTCGCGATCGCCGAGCACCGTCAGCCGCTCGGCCGCGCGCTCCAGCACCAGCTCGACGCCGCGCTCCCGGGCGAGCGGCGCCAGCGTGTCCGCGACATGGGCGACGATGGGATAGAGCTCGACCGACTGGCCGGGGCGGACATGGGCGTTGAGCTCGATGCGCGACAGCGACAGGAGGTCGTCGATCAGGCGCGACATGCGGTTGGCCTGGGCGCGCATGATGCCGAGGAATTTCTCGCGCGCGGCGGGATCGTTCCTGGCGGGGCCCTGCAGCGTCTCGACAAAGCCGAGGAGCGAGGCCAGCGGCGTGCGCAGCTCGTGGCTGGCATTGGCGACGAAGTCGGCGCGCATCTGCTCGACCCGGTGCTGCTGCGTCACGTCGCGCAAGACGATCAGCACGAAGGCGGTGCGTCCGGCCGTGCTGGGCACGGCCGAGATCTGCGCCTCGACCGCCCGCTCCACCGGCACGCGCTCGGCATAATCGACGCGGCGGGCACCGCCCTTCTCCGTCACCACCCGCACGGCATCGATGACCTCGGGCACGCGCAGGGCGAAGGCGATCGGCTCGGCGAGGCGCAGGTTGGGCACGAGCTCGCGCGCCGAGGCGTTGAAATATTGCACGGCCATGGCGGCATCGAGAATGACGACCGGGTTCTGCATGGCCGCCAGGAAGGTCTCGAGCGAAGGGATGGCCGTATCGTCCGCGTCGCCGCTGGCCGGCTGGGCGCTCTCGCCGCCGCGCGGCGGCAGGAGGATGGCTGTCACCGCCAGCAGCAGCCAGGCGGCCAGGCCGTGCCAGAGACGGACGCCGTCGACCGCGACGACGAGCGCGAGCACCGTCGCGGCCACCACCAGGATCCAGCGCGCGGCCCAGAGCCGGCCCGGCAAAGTTCGAATACCGCCCACGGGGGCAGCGGTGCCCGGTTGCGGCCGCTCCGTCAAGCGTTGCAGCGCATCGAGCTGCATGGTCATGGCAGACGATCCGTTCGATCCGATGTGACGAAGAGACGACTCGCCCTGCTGTCGCGCACGCTCTCCCTTGCCGGCAACACAACCCCAAACGATGACAGCTTGACGACGGCGACGCATCGCGCCGGCGCAGGGGGCCGGTGCCTCAGCCCCGGCCCGGCACCACCAGATGCGGATCCATCGGGCCGTCCTCGATCAGGGCGGTGACGTCGAGCAGGATATGGGGCAGGGCGAAGCCGGCGGTGCAGGCGAGGTAGCACGGCTCGAAGACGGGCGAGAATCGCGCCGCGAAGGCGCGCAGCGCGTCGAAATCACGCAGATGGTCGCCGAAGCCGAACAGCTTGGGGGTCACCCGCCGCCAGGTCGGGCCGAGATTGTCGGCGGCGAGGTCGGGCGAGGGCGTCAGGCCGAGGTCGAAGCGGCGCACGCCGCGCGCCGCGGCGAGGCGCAGCAGCCTGAGCAGCATGAAGTCGAGGGCGCGCAGGCCGAGCGCGGGCCGGTAGCGCAGGATGTCGACGCTCCATTCCAGGTCCTGGCCGCCGCGCAGCACCACGGCGAAGCCGGCGATCTCCCCGGCGCGGCGCAGCACGGCGCAGTCGTTCGCCTCCAGCCAGGCGGCCGAGAAGCGTCCACGGGTGAAATAGGCCTCGCGGCGGTCGCCGTCCGCGAGCCAGGCGTCCGACACCGCCTCGAGCTCCGGCATGAGCGGGCCGACATGGCGGGCGGGAACCAGGTCGAGGCTCAGCGCCTGCTCGTCGCCCCAGGCGGACACGGCCCCGGCGCCTTCGAACGGCTCGGCGCCGAGGCCGGCGAGGTCGAGCCGGGCGTCATCGCCGATATGAGTGAGGGTCAGGCCGGCGTCGAGATAGAGGGCGCGCATCTCGCGCGAGGCGGAGACGATCACCGGCCAGAGGCGGGCGCGGTCGGCGCGCTCGCGGAAGGCCCAGAGCACCTCCTGCGCCCGGTCCGACGCGCCGATGGGGTCGCCGAGGGCGATGCTGGACGCGCCGCGCAGGGCCACCATCATCGCCGCGTCGCGCGCCTCGTTGGCGAGGATGATGCGGTCGGGCAGCAGGGCGAGGCGCGCCTCCGGCCGCGGCGTGCCGGCGACGATCGCCTCGACCGCCGCGCGCTCGCCGCCGGCCGCCAGCGTCGCCGTGGCGCGCTCGCGCCGACCGAAGGCGAAGGCACCGAGCACCAGGGCCGCAGCGACGGCCGCCGCCATGCCGCGCAGGAAGCGCGGCATGTCCTCGTCATAGCCGAAGCGGAGCCAGAGCCCGGGCTGGTAGTCCACCGTCCGGAAGGCGAACAGCCCGACCCAGCCGGCGATCACCAGCACCGCGCCGGCGAGGGCCAGCCAGATCGGCGAGACGTCGCGGTTGAACAGGCGGGCGCCGCGCGGGAAGGCCGGGCGGCTGATCGACACCACCGCCAGGACGCCCAGGGTGACGAGCGCCAGCCGGAGATCGGCGCCACGCAGGATCTCGAGCGCCACGGCGAGGCCGAGCAGCAGGCTCGCCCCCTTCCACGCGCCGGCGAGCCGGCGGATCAGCCCGCGCGCCAGGAACAGGAGCGCCACGCCGATGACCGAGGCGGCGAGATGGGCGAGCTCGACCAGGGCGAGCGGCGCAAGGCCCATCAGCGTCTCGCGGCGACCGGCGCCGATCGGCAGGGCCCCGGTGACGATCAGGGCCGCCCCGGTCAGGAACACCGCGCCGCCGACCAGGATCGGGGCGAGCGGCTTCATCACCCCAGAGGCCTGCTCGACCAGGCGCTCCACCACATGGCGGCGGCGGGCGACCTCGTAGGCGCCCAGCGTCGCCAGCGCCAGGGCGAAGGGCACGAAATAGTAGATCACCCGGAACAGCAGGATCGAGCCGAGCAGCTGGTCCTTGGGGATCGGTAGGGCGATCAGCATGGTCGCCTCGAACACGCCGATGCCGCCCGGGGCATGGCTGACGACGCCGAGCAGCGCCGCCAGCACGTAGATCACCGTGAAGGTCAGGAAGGGGATCGGCACCGGTGGCAGCAGGAAGTACAGCGCCGCCGATCCGGCGCAGACGTCGAAGACGCCGAGGGCGATCTGCGCAAGGGTGACGCGCCCGCCCGGCAGCGGCAGCGACCAGCCCTCGATCGTCACCACCCGGCGGCGCGTCGAGACATAGGCGACATAGGCGATGATCGCCGCGATGATGGCGACGCCGATCGCCACGTTGACGCCGAGCGGCAGGCGATCGATATGGGCGACGGCGTCGGGCACCAGCATCAGGCCGATGGCCAGCACGGCGCCCATGCCGAGCCAGAAGGTGAGCGTGCACACCAGCGTCAGCGCCGCGATCTGCGGGGCGGTGAGGCCGGCGCCGCCATAGACGCGATAGCGCACCGTGCCGGCGGTCAGGAGCGGCAGGCCGAGCGTGTAGCTGATGGCGTAGCTGGTGAAGGAGCCGATGGCGGCCGTGGAATAGGGCACGTTCTCCGCGCCGATCTGGCGGAGCGCCAGCCCGTCATAGCCGGTCAGGGCGAGGTAGGACAGCGCGGTGCACAGGATGCTGAGGGCGATGGCGCTCGCCGGCGCCGCGGTGAAGGCGGCGACGACGTCGTCGGGATCGACCTCGTGCAGGATGTTGGCGAGCACCACCAGGGCGCCGGCGAAGAGGCCGATGCTGAAGAGTGGGCCGACCACGCCCCAGGGCACGCGGCGCAGGACACGCCGCAGCCATCCCTCGGGCCGTGCCACTCTGGAGGATACGACGGGCAGCATCGGCGCCGGCGCTTGGTCCGCCTTGTTCTTCGCCGTCACACCGCCTCCAAAGCCTGCCGCCGGGCCCTCCCGGCGCTCGGGCCAGCCTTATGCACGCAGCGAGACGGTATTGTGAAGGGGGCAACCCGTGCTTCGACGCAGATGCCGCAGGCCGGCGGCCGCCGGCGCGGCGTCTCGCGGCATCGGGGCGATGGGCCGGTCACGAGCGGCCCGCGCGGTCGAGGATCGCCAGGATGGCGGCGATCTCGCCGTCGGCGAGGCGGCCGATCTCGCGCGACAGGCGGTTGGCGAGCTCGGTGGCGGCCGGCGAGAGCTGCGCGGTGTCGACCACCACCCGCGGCGCGGAGAGGCCGGCCAGGCGCTGCAGCTCCTCCGCCTCGTCCCAGATCACGTTGAAATGGGCAATGATCCGCTGCAGCAGCAGCCAGGTCGGCTTGCCGCGCTTGCCGTGCTCCAGCGCCGAGAGATAGGCGGGCGAGACGCCGATCCCGGCCGCCATCGCCTTGAGCGTCTCGCCCCGGCCGGCGCGCAGGGCGCGCAGCTTGACGCCGAGCGGGGTCACGGCGCCGCGCCCCGCCGCACCCGCCGGATCCGGACATAGAGCGCGCCGCCGCCGCCATGGCCCTGGTGCGCCTCCTCGAAGCCGACGACGAAGGGCCGCATGTCCGGCATGCGCAGCCATTGCGGCACGACCCGACGCAGCACGCCCCGCTCGTCCGCCAGGCCGGATTGGCCGTCCTCCCGGCCCTTGCCGGTGATGATCAGGACCAGGGTGTCGCCGCGCATCTGGGAATGGGCGAGGAAGCCGCGCAGCGCCGTGTGCGCCTCGGCCTGGCGCATGCCGTGCAGGTCGATCCGGCCGTCGATGCCGCGGGTGCCGCGCACCAGGCGCCGGCGCTCGTTCTTGTCGATCGGCGCGAGCGGCGGTATCGGCGGCGGCGCAGGAGGCGCCTTGGGCGCCGGCGGCCGGCGCAGCGGGGCGGGAGCCCGCGCCGGCGCCGGCGCCGGGCTCTCGGGCGCAGCGGCGGCGGCCGCCTCCGGCGCGGCTTGCGGCTCGCGGCGCTTCGGCGCCTTGCGGCGGCGCGGCTTCAGCGGCAGCACCGTCTCGACGACATGCGCCCAGAGCAGCGCGTCCTCCTCGGTCAGGCCGCGCCGGCGCCGGGTCATCGCCGTCCCGCCGCGGCCTTGGGCCAGAGCACGACGAAGGAGCCGGGATGGCGCGTCAGGCCGGCCCGCGCGCCGGCCGCCTCCCCCGGGCCGAAGAAGATATCGCCGCGGGCCGGACCGACGATGGCCGAGCCGGTATCCTGGGCGATCATCAGATGGCGGAAGGGCTCGACGGCGCCGCCGGCGCCGGGAAGCTCGGCATCGACATAGACCGGCAGGCCATAGGGCCACACCGCGCGGTCCACCGCCAGGGAGCGCAGCGGCGTCAGCGGCACGCCCTCGCCGCCGATCGGCCCGAGGGCGGGATCGAGCTCGGTGGCGATGCGGAAGAAGACGAAGGAGCGGTTCTCGCGCATCACCGTGCGAGCCCGGCCGGCATCCTCGGCCAGCCAGGCGCGCAGCACGTCCATGGTCATGGACGAGCGCGGCACGCCGCTGCGGTCGGCGGCAATGCGGCCGATGGCGGTGTAGGGCTGGCCGTTGCGCCCGTCATAGGCGAGGCGCAGCACCCGGCCGTCGGGCAGGCGCAGGCGGCCCGAGCCCTGCACCTGCATGAAGAAGCGATCGATCGGGTCGGCCAGGAAGGCCCGCTCCAGGCCCTGCCCGTCGAGGGCGCCGTCCTCGATCGCCGCACGATCGGGATAGGGCTCGAGCCCGCCGGCGGCGGTGCGGCGGGCGGCGGCATAGCCTTCGAGGCCGGCGGGCGCCTTGCCCTGGTCAAAGGTGACGAGGTCGGCCGGGCGGCCGTAGAGCGGCGTGGCGAAGCGGGCGCTGCGGGTGAGGGAGCCCACCACCTCCGGCTCGTAATAGCCGGTGAAGAAGCCGGCGCCGCCCTCGGGCGTGATGCGGAAGGCGGCGAAGTGCCGTTGGAAGAAGCGCCTGGCCGCAGCGGCGTCGCGCACGCCGGCCCGCAGCCCGGCACGGCACAGGGCGGCGAGGCGTGCCGGTGCGGGCCGGCCGGCGCGCGACGGCGCAGCCTTGCCGGCGCTGGCGCGGCAGGAGGCCATCCAGGCGCGCCAGGCCTGGCCGTGATCGTCGGCGGCCCAGCCCGGCAGGTCGGCGAAGGCGACGGGCTCGACCCCGGCCCCGGTGACGACCGGGGCCGCGCCGGCGACATCGGGCGCCGCGCCGGCCGCCGGGCCGGCGGCGGCGAGCCCGCTCATCGCCAGGGCAGCCGCAAGGGCAATCGGCCGTTTCGCCCGCCCGTCATCTGATGTCCGTGGCATGCGGGAGGACCATGTCGGAGCCGGCGGGCCGGCGCTAGGCGTCTTCCGTCGCCACGAGGCGCCAGTTCGGATCGTTCACGCCGGTATCGCGCGCGAAGGTCCACAGGTCCGTCACCTCGGTGATCTTGTCGAGGCTGCCGTCGACGACGGCGCCGCCGCGGTCCTTGGTCGCCGAGATCATCTGCGAGGCGAAGCGCACGGTGACATGGGCGACCCGCCCCTTCATGCTTGCCGCGGTGATATCGGCCCTGTCGAGCGAGACGAAGCTCGACTGCACCGCCTCGCCGCGGCCCTCGCGTTCGCCGACGGCCTGCACGAAGCTGTCATAGACCTCGCGGCTGAGCAGGTTCTTGAGGGTCTTGCGGTCGCCGGCGTTGAAGGCGTTGACGATCATCTCATAGGCTGCCTTGGCGCCTGTCGTGAACACCTTGGGATCGAAGCCGGGATCCGCGGCCAGGATGGCGTCGAGGCCGGCGGCGAGCTCCGACCCCTCCTCCGCCACGCCCTTCCAGCGGAACTCCGCCGGCCCGGACTCGACCGGAGGCCGCTCCTCGGGGGCGCGTGCCGGCAACGGAATCACCTTCCCGGACTCGGGCGGCGGCGGCGTCTCCTCGCTCGTCTCGCGGCGGAACCTGTCCATCGGCGGCCGCTCGTTGCCGGTCCTTTGGCCCAGGACCGACCGCAGCCTGAAGAAGATGAAGACGGCCAGTGCGAGGAAGATGAGCGTGTAAAGATCGAATCCCATAGGACCTTCTGTTCAAGAGCCCGCGCACGAGCAGATCGGCTGTGGCATTGCCACAATCCTCTCCTATATGGAACGAACAGCGTCGCCATTCCAGTGCGAAAGCTGAGGGGACCAGAACTGCGATGACCACGCAAACCCAGGCCGCCATTCCGCTCTGGCCGTTGCTCGCCGGATTGCTGGCCCTCCCCTTCGTCGAATTCGTCGCCTTCTTCTGGGTGGCCGGGCGCATCGGCCTTCTGCCGGCCCTGCTGGCGCTGGTCGCCACCTCCTTCATCGGCGTGTCGCTGCTGCGCCGCCAGGGCGGCGAGGCGCTGGCACGCCTGATCAGCGCCTTCCAGCGCGGCGAGCCGCCGCACGGGGCCGCCCGCGAGAGCTTCCTGGTGGCGCTCGGCGGCGTGCTGATGATCCTGCCGGGCTTCGTGTCGGATGCCGTCGGCTTCGCGCTGATGCTGCCGAGCCTGCTGCGCTCCTGGAGCGCCGGCACCGTGCCTGCGGAGCCCGGGCCGCGCCGGCCGCCGGCCGACCCCAACGGCCGGGTCATCGACCTCGACCGGGGCGAGTGGCGCCCGCTGGACGAGAAGCGGCCGGGCGCCTGAGGCCACCCGGCCTGCCGCTCCGGCTCAGAAGCAACTGACGAATTCGCGCAGCACCCAGCCGCCGGCGGCCTCGCCGTGGCCCTTGGCACCGTCGATGCGAGCCCAGCGCTTGCCCTTGGCATCGTCGGCATAGGCGCCGATGTCGAGCGTGACGCCGTTGGGCAAGGTGGCGAGGATGGTCCGCCCGCCCGGCGCCGAGCGGACGTTGAGCGGCGTGCCGGTGGGGTCGGTCACCATGCACCGGTCGGCGGCGCCGGCCGGCGTGACCGCCAGCGCCAGGCAGGCGACGGCAAGGCTGGCCGACAGATGCCGGAGACCATGGCCGCGGCGGCCGGGTCCGTAGGCTGCTGGTGTCATGCTTCCCCCCTCGACGGAATGCTCCGGACCGGCGCATGAGCCGATCCGAGGAGCCTCATGGACCTTTCGGGAACCGACATGCGCCATTGCGGAGGCGCGCCCACTTGACGCGGACCCTATTCCGGGCCGCCGAGATGGAATATGCGCTTGGGCACGAGCTCGCCGCGCTCGAAGTCGGCCAGGGCCACCAGCGTCCCCCCCGCCATGATCGCGGCGGTGCCATCGAAGATCGGGGCGTCGCGGCCGCGCAGGATGACGCTCTGGCCGCGGGCGAGGCGGCCGGCATCGTGGCGTGACACCGTGACCGAGGGCAGCGATTCCAGCGCGGTCTCCACCGGCAGGAGCGCGTCCTCGATCGGCAGCAGGCCCTCGCCGCCCTCCTTCATCGCCCGGAGCTCGTCCGGGGTCACCGCATCCTGCTCGTCGAAGGCGCCGACCACGGTCCGGCGCAGGGCGACGACATGGCCGTGGCAGCCGAGGTCCCGGCCGAGGTCGCGGGCCAGCGCCCGGACATAGGTGCCCTTGCCGCACTCGGCCTCGAACACCGTGGTGTCCGCGGTCGCCTCGACCAGCACGAGGCGATGGATCTCGATCTCGCGCGCCTCCAGCGCCACCGCCTCGCCGTCGCGTGCCAGGTCGTAGGCCCGCTCGCCGTTGATCTTGATGGCGGAGAACTGCGGCGGCACCTGGCTGATGACGCCGGTATAGCGCGGCAGCAGCGCCTCGACGGCGGCGCGCGAGGGGCGCAGCTCCGAGGTCGCCACCGGCGTGCCCTCCGTGTCGTCGGTGGTGGTCTCCACTCCCCATTGCACGGTGAAGCGATAGACCTTCCGGCCGTCCATCACATAGGGCACGGTCTTGGTCGCCTCGCCGAGCGCGATCGGCAGCAGGCCGGAGGCGAGCGGGTCGAGCGTGCCGGCATGGCCGGCCTTCTTGGCGTTGAAGACGCGCTTGACCACGGCGACGCCCTGCGTCGAGGTCATGCCGACCGGCTTGTCCAGGATGACCCAGCCGTGGACGTCGACCTTGGTGGAACGAGGGGCGCTCATTTCTCGTCCTCCTCCACGTCCGGAAGGGGGTGCTCCAGGTCCCGGCGCACCTCGGGGCTGCGCAGGAGGCCGTCGACATGGCCGGCATAGTCGAAGGTCTCGTCCAGCCGGAAGCGCAGATCGGGCGTGAACTTCATGGTCAGGCGCCGCGAGATCAGGCCGCGCAGGAACTTGGCGTGCTGGGCCATGGCCTTGATGACGGCCGGCCCGTCCCGGCCGCCGAGCGGCATGAGATAGACCGTGGCGATCTTGAGATCCGGCGACATCCGCACCTCCGGCACGGTGATCACCATCTTCTCGAGGAGCGGATCGATGATCTCGCCGCGGGAAAGCACCTCGGCGATGGCGTGGCGGATCACTTCCGCGACGCGGAGCTGGCGCTGCGAGGGCGCCTTGCTGGAGGACGGCGTCAAACGGGGCAAGACAATCTCTTCCTCAACTGCAGAATCGGGCCCGCCGGCCCTTCATGGACGACAACCGGCCGTAGTCGAAGGATGCTTCGACGGTGTAGTCCGTCTTGCAGCCGCCACGGCTCTCGGGTACGCCGACGCTCCGATGGCACGCCAGCGTCTCGGTGCCGGGGCCGGGCTTGTCGGCGGCGCAGACCAGCCCGGCCTTGTCGAACAGGGCGGAACTCACCTGCTTCAATCCCATCGCGCCGTCGATCCACGGCGGGAGGACCGGCATCAGGTCGACGCTGCCCGCCGCATCGGCGGTGCCGCGATCGAAGGACGCATCGAGCTCCGCCGTGCCTTCCGGACCGGACCAGAGACCGACGCGGGCATCGAAGGCGCCGACCCAGACGGCCAGCACGAGCACCACGGCGACAGCCGCGACCAGGCAACACACCAATATGGCGCTGGCGTCCCCGAGGGCGAGCGCCATGCGAAACTCCTCGAGCCGCCGCCGCATCCGCCCGCTCCGCCACCCCGACAACGACATCGCGGCACGGCCAGGCCGATGCCCGGTCGCGCCGTCGAAAGCCCGGCATCGGCGCCGGCCCGGGCACCCCGCGTGGCTCTCGCCACGACGCCCGGACCCTCAAAATGTCGGCAGGCTCGGGAGAACCTGCCCCGGTCCGGCCGGACGCGTCAGAGCGTGCGCTTGACCTCTTCCACCCGGTAGCACTCGATCACGTCGCCGGCGCGCATGTCCTGGTAGTTCTCGAAGGCCATGCCGCATTCCTGGCCGACCTGAACTTCCTTGACCTCGTCCTTGAAGCGCTTGAGCGTCGAGAGCTTGCCCTCGTGCACCACCACGTTGTCGCGGATGAGGCGGACGCTCGCCCCGCGCTCGACGCGGCCATCGGTGACGCGGCAGCCCGCGACCTTGCCGACCTTGGAGATGTTGAACACCTCCAGGATCTGGGCATTGCCGAGGAAGGCTTCGCGCAGGGTCGGCGCCAGCAGGCCGGAGAGCACGCCCTTCATATCGTCCACGAGATCGTAGATGATATTGTAGTAGCGGATCTCGGTGCCGGTACGCTCGGCCGCCTCGCGCGCTTCCTTGTGGGCGCGCACGTTGAAGCCGATGACCGCCGCTCCCGAAGCCTCGGCCAGCGTGATGTCCGATTCGGTGATGCCGCCGACGCCCGAATGGATGACGCGAGCCTTGACCTCGTCGTTGCCGACCTTCTCCAGCGCGCCGACGATGGCTTCGAGCGAGCCCTGCACGTCGGCCTTGATGACGAGCGGCAGCTCCTTGGCGCCGGAGCCGGACTTCAGCGCCGACATCATGTCCGCCAGGGTGCCGCGGCCGGCGCCCATGCGGGCGGCGGTGCGTTCGCGCTTCTGGCGTTCGCGATAGTCGGTGATCTCGCGGGCGCGGGCCTCGTTCTCGACCACCGCGACGCGGTCGCCCGCTTCCGGCGTGCCGTTGAAGCCGAGCACCTCGACCGGAACCGACGGCCTCGCCTCGGCGATGGTCTCGCCGACATCGTTGACCAGGGCGCGCACGCGGCCCCACTCGGCGCCGGCGACGACGATGTCGCCGGGATGCAGCGTGCCGCGCTGGACCAGGACCGTGGCCACCGGGCCGCGGCCGCGATCGAGCTTGGCTTCGATGACCGTGCCTTCGGCGGCGCGATCCGGGTTGGCCTGCAGGTTGAGGATCTCGGCCTGCAGCTGGATAGCCTCGAGCAGCTTGTCGAGATTGGTCTTCTGCTTGGCCGAGACCTCGATCTCCAGCGTCTCGCCGCCCATCGATTCCACCTGCACATTGTGCTGGAGGAGCTCGGTGCGCACGCGTTCCGGCTTGGCGTCGGGCTTGTCGATCTTGTTGATCGCCACGATCAGCGGCACCTTGGCGGCGACCGCGTGATTGATGGCCTCCACGGTCTGCGGCATGACGCCGTCATCGGCCGCCACCACCAGCACCACGATGTCCGTCACCTTGGCGCCGCGGGCGCGCATGGCGGTGAACGCGGCGTGGCCGGGCGTGTCGATGAAGGTGATCTTGCCGCCGAGCGGCGAGACCACCTGATAGGCGCCGATGTGCTGGGTGATGCCGCCGGCTTCGCCGGAGACGACATTGGCCGAGCGGATGGCGTCGAGCAGCGACGTCTTGCCGTGGTCGACATGGCCCATGATGGTGACGACCGGCGGACGCGGCTCCAGATGATCGTCGATGTCGGCCTCGCCATAGAGGCCTTCCTCGACGTCGGCTTCGGAGACGCGCTTGACGGTGTGGCCGAGCTCCTCGGCGATCAGTTGCGCGGTGTCGGCGTCGATCACGTCGTTGATCTTCTTCATCTCGCCCTGCTTCATCAGCAGGCGGATGACGTCCACGGCGCGCTCCGACATGCGGTTGGCGAGCTCCTGGATGGTGATCGCCTCCGGGATCACGACCTCGCGCGTCAGCTTCTCCTTCTGCTCCACCTGGCGATGGCCGCTCATGCGCTGGGTGCGCCGGCGGAACGAGGCGACCGAGCGGGTGCGCTCGTCGCTGTCGCCGGTAGCGCTGGTGACCGTCAGGCGGCCGCGCTGCTTGACCTCGCCGGCGCGCGGCGTCGCCTCGCGCTTGACCGGCGCCGCGCCGCGGCCACCGGGGCCGCCGGTGCGGCGGGGGCCGCGGTCGTCGTCCTCCGTGACCGCGCGGGCGCGGCTCGGACCGACGCTGCGCGTCGGCGGAGCGCCGACGGGCGATTCCGACGCGCCGAAGCCGGCGGGAGCGCCGCGGTTGAAGCCACCACCACCGCCGCCGCCGCCGCCGGGGCGGCGGTCGCCGAACGGGGCGCCGCCTTCACGCGGACCGCTGGGACGACGGTCGCCGAACGGAGCGCCGCCTTCGCGGGGGCCGCTGGGACGACGGTCACCGAACGGAGCGCCGCCTTCGCGCGGACCGCTGGGACGACGGTCGCCGAACGGGGCGCCCTCGCGTGGGCCGCTGGGGCGAGGGGCGCCGCCCTCGCGCGGACCGCTGGGACGACGGTCGCCGAAGGGCGCACCATCCCGCTCCCTCGGGCCGGCCGGACGGCGCTCTGGAGGCGGACCGTCGCGGCGCTCCGCCGGTGCCTCGCGGGCGGGAGCCGGCGCATCGCCGAGACGGCGGCGCGCTTCCTCCTCGCCGCGGCGGCGGGTCTCCTCCTCGCGGCGGTGACGCTCGTCCTCCTCGCGCTTGCGCGCCTCGGCCGCCAGGCGCTCGGCCTCGCGGCGGGCGTCCTCGGCGGCGCGACGCTCGGCATCCTCGGCCGCGCGCTTGCGGTCCTCCGCCTCGCGGACGCGGGCATCGGCAAGGGCGCGGGTGCGGGCGTCCTTCTCATCCTCAGACAGGGTGCGCAGCACCATGCCGGGACGCGACGGGCGCTGGCCCTGCGGAGCGCCGGAGCGCTGGCCGCCGGGCGAACCCGTCGGCTGGCGCGGGGCCGGCTGGGGTGCCGCCGGGCGGGCGGGCGCCGCCGCCGGGGCGGCTGCACGGACCGGCGCGGGCGCGGGTGCGGGGGTGGGTACAGGTGCGGCCGGCGGAGCAGCGGCCACGGCCGGGCGCGGCGGCGGCACCGGCTGGACCGGCGCGGCGGGCGGCGGCGCAGGCGGGGTCGGGGCGGGAGCCCGTGCCACGGGCGCGGCAGGCTGGGGCGCGGCCGCGACGGGCTGCGGTGCCTGTGCCGGTGCGGCGGCCGGCTGGGGCGCCGGCGCGGCGGGCTGGGGGGCCACGGGCGGACGCGGCGGAACGGGCGCTGCGGCCGGAGCCGCCGGCGCCGGCCGCGGGGCAGCGGCCTGCGGCGGCGGCGCGGCCGGACGCGGCGGAACGGGCGGCGCCGGCGGGCGCGCCTGGACCGGGGGTGCCGGCGGCGGGGAGCTCGGGATCGGACCTGGCCGACGGCTCTTCACCGTCTCCACCACGACGGCCTTGGTGCGGCCGTGCGAAAAGTTCTGGCGCACGATGTCGGGCGCGCTCGACGGGCGCTTCAGCGTCAAGGTCTTGCTGGGCGTAACGGTCAGCGTATCGCCCGGGTTCTTCGTATCAGTCATTCAGTGCCAAATCCTGGGGGGTCGCCCCGGTCTCCGTCCAAACCAGCGTGTTCGCCGTCCGTCGCCGGGCGGTCAGCGTCCGTGAAGGGTTCGTCGTCAGCGTGCGACGGTGGCTCCGGGTCCGGAGCAGGCCCCGCCGAAGCAAGACCTCCATCACGCCAGAAGGCGAGCGCCGCGGCGCGATCCAGAAATCCTGCCGAAGCCGGACCCGCGCCGAGCGCTGCATGTATCACATTTGTCCGCCCCAATGCCAAATCCAATTGGCTGGACCGAAAATTCGTGATGAAGACAGGAGCGCCGCCACCCAAATAGGCGCGATGCGCCGCCGACGCAAGCTTTCTCGCCCCGTCCGGAGCGCCTTCGGCGGCCTGAATCACCGCCGTCGCCCGGCCGGCCTGGACCCGCTCCATCACCTTGGCGAAGCCGGCGACGACGAGGCCGGCCTTGTTGGCGAGACTGAGCATCTCCAGGGCACGGCGCTCGAGCAACGCCTCGATGGTGGCGCCGAGGCCGTCGGGCACCGCGACCGGCCGCTTGAGGGCACGGGCAAAGGCCTTTTTGCGCACGGCCTCGCCGAAGGCGGCGCGCGAGGCGGTGACCCAGACGCCCCGGCCGGGGAGCCGGCGCTTCAGGTCGGGCGTCAGCACGCCCTCGGCCGAGGCGACGAATCGGATCAGCTCCGCCACCGGCCGGACCAGGCGCGTGGCGACGCACAGGCGCTCCAGCGCCCGCCGATCGTCAGCGATATCCCCGGCGTGGCTGGCGGGCATGGTGGCTCATGCTCCGTGCCCGGCGGCTTCGACGGCTTCGGCTCCAGCCTCGGCCCCGCTCTCGGCAGCCGCCTCGGCGGGCGCCGCCGGCGGCTCGATCCATCCGGCCTTGACGCGGGCGGCGACGATGATGGCTTCCGCCTCCTCGCGCGACAGTTCGAAGCTGTCGAGATAGCCGGGATGCTTGGTCAGCTCGCCGTCCTTGCGCTCGCTCCAGCCGACGAGGTCGTCGGTGGCGCAGCCGGCGAGGTCCTCGACCGACTTGACGTCGTTCTCGCCGAGGGCCACCAGCATGGCCGTCGTGACGCCCTCCACGCCCTTGAGATCGTCCTCGACGCCGAGCGCCCGGCGCTTCTCGTCGAGCTCGGCCTCGATGCGGGCGAGATAGCCGCGGGCGCGGGTCTGGATCTCCGCCGCCGTGTCCTCGTCGAAACCCTCGATCGAGGCGACGTCGGAGGCGTCGACATAGGCCACTTCCTCGACGGTGCGGAAGCCCTCGGAGGCCAGGAGCTGGCCGACGACCTCGTCGACGTTGAGGGCCTGCATGAAGGTCTGGGTGCGGGCGACGAACTCCTTCTGGCGGCGCTCGCTCTCCTCGGCCTCGGTGAGGATGTCGATGTCCCAGCCGGTGAGCTGGGAAGCCAGGCGCACGTTCTGGCCGCGGCGGCCGATGGCGAGGGAGAGCTGCGCCTCGGGCACGACCACCTCGATCTTCTCGGAGTCCTCGTCGAGCACCACCTTGGAGACCTCGGCCGGCTGCAGCGCGTTGACGATGAAGGCTGCGACGTCGGGCGACCAGGGGATGATGTCGACCTTCTCGCCCTGCAGCTCGCCGACCACCGCCTGCACGCGCGAGCCGCGCATGCCGACGCAGGCGCCCACGGGATCGATGGAGGAATCGCGGCTGATGACGGCGATCTTGGCGCGGGAGCCGGGATCGCGGGCGACGGCCTTCACCTCGATGATGCCGTCATAGATCTCCGGCACCTCCTGCTCGAACAGCTTGGCCATGAACTGGGGATGGGTGCGCGACAGGAACACCTGCGGGCCGCGCTGCTCGCGGCGCACGTCGAAGAGATAGGCGCGGATGCGGTCGCCCGGCCGGAACACCTCGCGCGGCAGCAATTCGTCGCGGCGGATGATGGCCTCGCCCCGGCCGAGGTCGACGACGACGTTGCCGTACTCGACGCGCTTGACCAGGCCGTTGACGATGGAGCCGACCCGGTCCTTGAACTCGTCGTACTGACGGTCGCGCTCGGCCTCGCGCACCTTCTGCACGATCACCTGCTTGGCCGACTGCGCCGCGATGCGGCCGAAGTCGAAGGGCGGCAGCGTCTCGGCGATCCAGTCGCCGAGCTGGGCGGCCGGGTTCTTGCGGCGGGCGTCCTCCAGGAGGATCTGCGTGGCGTCGTTCTCGATCTGCTCGACCACCTCGAGCAGGCGCGACAGGCGGATCTCGCCGGTCTTGGGGTTGATCTCGGCCCGGACCTCGGTCTCCTGGCCATAGCGCGACCGGGCCGCCTTCTGGATGGCGTCCTCCATGGCGGCGAGCACGATCTGGCGGTCGATCACCTTCTCACGGGCAACCGCGTCGGCGATCTGCAGGAGTTCAAGACGGTTCGCGCTGACGGCCATGGTCGTTTCCTCTCGGGCGAATCAGAATCTTAAATTTCAGCGTTGCTTCGGGGCCTTGGCCGGCACCTCGTCCGGGGCGTCGTCGGCTTCGGCCGCCTCGAGGTCCGCGGCCAGCGCCTTCGACGCGGCCTTGGCCCGGCGCAGCGACTCGGTGATGAGCGCATCGGTCAGCACCAGATGGGCCTCGCTCATGTCGGCGATGCGCAGCTCCACGTCGAGGGCCTCGCCGGCCTGGGCGTCGGAGCGGCGCAGCCGGGCCTTGACCCCGTCGGCGCCGAGCAGCGTGCCGCGGAAGCGGCGGCGGCCGGCGACGATCAGCGTCATGTCGATCTTGGCCTCGTGGCCGGCCCAGCGCTGGAAGTCGGAGGCCCGCACCAGCGGCCGGTCGATGCCGGCCGAGGAGACCTCCAGGTGATAGGCGCGGCCGATCGGGTCGTCGAGGTCGAGCACCGGGGAGAGCGCCTTGCTCACCGCTTCGCAATCGTCGACCGTCATCGTGCCGTCGGGCCGTTCGGCCATGATCTGCACCGTGCAGCCATTGTTGCCGTTGATACGCACCCGCACCAGGCGAAAGCCCATCGGCAGGATGGTGCGCTCGGCGATGACGGCGACGCGCGCGGCGGCGCCGGTCTCGGTGAGCAGCCGCGGCTCGTCCAGCGCGTCGGGCGCGAACGTGGGCCGGGCGATGTCGCTGTCGGCTTCAGCCAAGGAAGACCCCGCAAAACAAAAAGAGCGGGCCCCGACCGGAACCCACTCTCAACGGTACGATCAAGGATCGTCTATGAGATGTCCTTATCGGACGAGGCGGAATATAGGCTTTTCCGGCGTCGATGCAAGAGCCGGCCGGAACCGGCCCGATTCGCCGGCCGTTTCCACAGTGCTGGACGGGCCAGACCTTGCCTTGCGTCATGCGCGCGCCACGTGTTCAGGTTCGGTTCAGCAGCAGGCGGGTTGATTCCCGCCGACCCAAACAGGAGCACTGCATGCCCCTCAAGACCTATCTCATCGGCCTCGCCGGCGCGCTGGCGCTCACGGCCTCTCCGGCCGCGATCGCCGCGGCGCAGCAGGCTCCGGCCCTGCCGCTGGTGATGGCGCAAGCCGCTCCGGCCCCCGCCGAGGCCAATCCGGACGATGCCCTGGCCAAGCGCCGCCAGAAGCTGCAGGAGATGCGGGACGCCCGGCAGGCCGAGCAGGGCGGCGAGCCCGACACGGCCAAGCCGCGCAAGCCGCGCAAGCCCCAGGACGCGGCCGAGCCCCAGCAGGCCGACCAGGGCGCGCAGCCGGCCGAGACGCCGGCGAAGCCCCGCAAGCCGCGCAAGCCCCAGGACGCCACCGAGGCGCCCGCGCCGCAGCCGGCCGACCAGGGCGGCGAGCCCGACACCGCGAAACCGCGCAAGCCCCGCAAACCCCAGGACGCCGCCGAGGCGCCCGCGCCGCAGCCGGTCGACCAGGGCGCGCAGCCGGCCGAGACGCCGGCAAAGCCCCGCAAGCCGCGCAAGCCCCAGGATGCCGCCGAGACGCCGGCGCAGCCGGTCGACCAGGGCGCGCAGCCGGCCGAGACGCCCGTGAAGCCCCGCAAGCCGCGCCAGCCCGACGAGACCGCCCAGCCGGCATCGCCCCCGCCGGTCGACCAGGGCGCCAATCCGCCGGCGGAGACGCCGGTGAAGCCGCGCAAGCCTCGCCAACCGGACGAAGCGGCCCAGCCGCAACCGCCGCAGCCGCTCGACCAGGGCGACAACCAGCCGGGCAAGCCGCGCCGCAAGCCCGACCAGGCCGGCGCGCCGGATCAGCCCCAGCCGGGCGGTCCCCCGAGCCCCCGGCCCGGCGACCAGGCGCGGCCGGAGACCAAGCCCGCACCGGTCGAGCAGGCCCAGCCGGAAACCCCGCCTGCGCCGGCCGCCGGCGGCGTCGATGTCCTCGGCGACAACCGCCCGCTCGACCAGCTCACCGACGCGGAGCTGCGCGCCCGCCTGCAGGCGGCCCGCGCCCGGGCCAACGACAAGAGCCTGCCGGCCCAGACGCGGGCGCAGCTGCGCGAGACCATCAAGGCCAGCGGCCAGGAGATTCTCGCCCGCCGGGCCCGCCGCGTGAACGGCCAGCAGCCGGACCAGGCCGGCCAAGTCCCAACGCCAGGCCTGCCGAAGCCCGGCCTGCCGATTCCGGGCACGCCGCCCGTCGTGGCCGAGCCCGCCCCAGGCCAGCCGCCGGCGGGACAACCCAATCCGGTGGTGACCAACCCGCGCGTCGATCCCAATGCCGAGCGCCAGGCCGCCGCCCTGCTCGTGGACAATGCGCCGGCCACGGGCCTCTCGAACCAGGCGCTGCGCGGTCGTCTCAGCCTGTACCGCGACGCGCTCTCCGCCGGGAACCTCTCGCCGGAGACGCAGCGCCGGCTGCGCCAGCGCCTGAGCGCCGACAGCCAGACGCTGCGCCTGCGCGTGGCCGAGCAGGAGACCGCGGTGCCGGGCCAGCCGAATCCGCCGCAGGGCGCCGGCCGGCCGCCGCGCATGCCGCCGCCGCTGGTGGTGCTGCAGCCCACGCTGCAGGACATCCCCGGCATCATCGCCGATCGCCGGCCTCCGGCCGGGCTCGACGAGCGGACGCTCAACCGGCGCATCTTGGTCTATCGCGACGCCGTGAACGATCCGCGCTACGGCGACGCCGACCGCGCCTATTTCCAGCGCTATCTCCTGGCCGACCGCGAGGAATTGCGTCGCCGCATGATGGAGGACCGGCGCCAGCGCCTGGACGATCTGCGCTGGGCTCGCGACAACCGCCAGCTCGACGTCGACATCGACGTCGACCTCAGGCCGCCGATGCCCTCGCGGCCGCCGATCCAGACCATCTGGGCGGCGGAGGTCGACGACAGCGCGATCGAGGAGCAGCTGATCGCCCGGCCGCTGCGGCCCCTGCCCCAGCGCTATCCGCGCCAGGTGCTGATGGCGCAGCCGGAAACCGTGCTGACGCGACCCGAGATCCGTCAGTCGATCCCGAGCGTCGAGCTCGACACGATCCATTTCGGCTTCAACCAGGCAGTGGTCAGCGAAGAGGAGATCGCCAATCTCGACCGCATCGGCCGGATCCTGGAAAAGATCGTCGCCGCGCACCCGAACGAGGTGTTCCTGATCGAGGGGCACACCGACGCAGTCGGGAGCGATGCCTCCAATCTGGTGCTGTCGCGCCAGCGGGCCGAGGCGGTGAAGCAGGCGCTGACCGAGTACTATCAGATCTCGCCCGACAACCTGACCACCGCCGGCCTCGGAGCCCGCTACCTCAAGGTGCAGACGCCGGATCCGGAGCAGGAGAACCGGCGCGTCACCATCCGCCGCATCACGGCGCTGGTGCAGAACTGACCGGCTCCCGCCTGGCGCGCTGCGCCCGGCGGGAGCGACAAGCCAAGCCGAGGGCAACCGCCCTCGGCGAGCCGGGGGCGCCGCGCCCGGCCGGAGCGGCAAGCACAGGCCGGGGGCCAACGCCCCCGGCGGGCTTGCCGGCCTCTCAGGACGCGCGCAGCAGCGCGATCTCGGCCACGGGCATGCCGTGGTCGGACATCGTCCGGTCGCCGCTGCGCAGGTCGCTCATGTGCATGTCGACGACGTGGTCGTTGTAGAGCTGGAGATAGCGCATCTCGCCGATACGGTTCGGGTTGCGCGGATAGAAGTCCTGGCTCAGCAGGATGTGGTCCAGCACCTGATAGTCGCCGAAATGGATGTGGGTGTAGAGGGTCGCGCCCTTCATGTGGCCGGACTGCATGTCCGCGGCGGAATAGAGGTGCAGGTCCCACAGGCGGCGATTCCTGCGGCTCCAGTCCTGCGGGTCGGCCATCAGCGCCTTGAGGCTCTCGGGCAGCGGCTCCTCGCCGCGCACCAGGCTGGTGGTGACGCTCTCCAGCCCGTCATTGAGGTCGCCCAGCACCATGACCGGCTTGGGGACCGGCCCGCGCTCGGCCATGTCGCGGGTGAGCATGAGGCGCAGCGCCGCAGCCTCGGCGCCGCGCTGCACCAGCGCCCGCAGCACGGCCGCGGCGCGGACGGCCGGGTTGCGCGGGTCCTCGCCGTCGAGGACGATCGGCCGCTTCGATTTGAGATGCACGACATAGACGGTGAGCACGATGCCGCCGGGCAGCGCCACCTCGGCGCGCAGCACCGGCCGCTCGAAGAAGCGCAGGCCGGTCGCCACGGCGACCTGGCTGCCGGCCTCGTCGCGGCGGGCGACGAAGCGGTCGTCGAGCTCGGGCGGGAAGGTGGCGATCGCCTCCATGCGCATCACCGGCAGGCGGCTGGCGAGCCCGAGGCGCGGCGCGTTCAGCGCGCCGTCCGCGGTCTTGGGACCGTCGTCGTCCGCGCCGGGCGCGGCGACGAAGGCGCCGCGGAACCGCTCGGACTTGCCGACGGCGATGCGCAGGGCCTCCTCGTGGAACACTTCCTGGAAGCCGACGAGATCGGCGCAGGCCCGCTCGATCATGCCGCCGATCCAGGCCGTCTTGGCCTCGTGCTCGGCGAGGGAATAGGGCTCCTGGTCGTGGAAGCGCACGCCGGGCCTGGCGAGGAGGAAGGTGTTGAGCGTGGCGATGCGCAGGATCGGAGCGGGCATGGCGGTCATTCGTCACTGTCTTCCCGGCCCGACGGGCCGGCCGGGGCACCCCGGTCCAGCCGCCGCGGCGCACCCGGCCCCGAGGGCCGACGCCCATGCCGCATCGGCTTGCGCTCAGCATGAACCGGCCCGGGCCGGCGTTGCAACGGCTTCGATCGCAGCGGCGCCGGCCATCCACCGCCGCTTCAGCGGACCTTGCAGAACCGCTTCAGCTGCCCGCCGGAGTCGGGATCGCCACGCGTCGCGCCCTCCTGCCAGAGGCTGCAGGCCTTGTCGCGGTTTCGCCGCATGCCGATGCCGTCATAGGTCATGTTGCCGAGCTTGGCATAGCCGTTGGGATCGCCGGCATCGATGGCCTGTTGGTAATAGTCCATGGCCGTCTTGAGGTCGCGCCGGATGCCGCGGCCGAACTGGTAGAGCAAGCCCAGGCCGGTCAGGGAATTCGGGACCTCGGCCTTGGACTGCTCGTACAGGGTGAAGGCCATGCCGTAGTCCTTCTTCATGCCGCCCGGGCCGGTGACGAAGATCGTGGCAAGATTGTAGGCGGCCTTGGAGTGGCCGCGCTTGACCGCCTCGCCATAGGCGGTGACGGCGTCCTTGACGTTGCCGGCCTTGTCGTAGGAGCGCGCCAGCTGATGGAAGACGCGGGCCGGAGCATCCGACGTCTCCGCCACCTTGCGGCAGGCGGCGATCGCCGCGAAGGTGTTGATGCTGTTGTACTCGACGCCGGGCAGATTGTCGGGCTTCTGCTTGTCCCTGGGATCGGCCGCCGCACGATCGCAGGCTTCGAGATCGGCCGAGGAGGCGGCCTTCGGCTGCACCGGAACGTCCCGCGACGGCTGCTGCACCGGCTGGGGCCCGGCCGGCTCGACGGGGGGCGACTGGGGTGCAGCCGTCTCGGGGGCGGGTGGCGGCGGCGCGGCGGCGCGCAGGGATTTGATCTTGATTTCGGCCAGGGCCTTGTAGGTGCCGGGGAACGTGCCCTTCTGGACCTGATCGAGATAGGCTTCGAACATGGCCGGGTCGGTGCTGTTCTGGATGGTCTGCCAGAAAATGTCCTCCGCCGCCGGCGCGGCTTGCGCGACCCGGACGAGCGTGCCGGCGCCGTCGGCCGCATTCGCCGGCGCGGGCACGCCGATCACGACCGGCACGACGGACAGAAGGATGGCGACGAGTTTGGCCGGCATGATGCACCCCAGAGGCAGTCCCGTGTCGCAACGATAGGTCGCCGCCGCACCGGCCTCAAGCCGCCCGCGGCGCCCCTGTAACCTCGGCAACAGGCGGTCGTGGCTCAGCCCGGCTGAGGCGGTCAGGGCTCAGCCGGGCTGGCAGAACGACCGGAGACTGGCGGCGGCGGCCGGGTCGCCGTGCGAGGCCCCCTCGGTGAACAGCTCGCAGGCCTTGCGCTTGTCCCTGGCGACGCCGCGTCCGTAGAGATAGAGCAGGCCGTATTCGGCGTAGACGCTCGGCTCGCCGGCCGTGACGGCCAGCTGGTAGAGGCCGGCGGCCTTGCGGTAGTCGCGGTCGGCTCCCTGCCCGTTGGCATACATCGAGGCGACGCGCACGAGGGCCGGCAGGAAGCCGGCATCGGCCGCCCTCAGGAAGAGCGACATCGCCATCGGCCCGCTCCTGGCGACGCCGCGCCCGGCGAGATAGCGATCCGCCTCGTGGTACAGCGCCAGCGGATGCCCGAGCGCAACGGCCTTGTCGTAGAAGGTCGCGGCACGATCGGCGCTGCCCGCCTTCTCATAGGCATTGGCGAGCTCGTAGAACGCGCGGCGCGGCGGCTTGGCCAGGACCACGGCCTTGCTGCAGGCGGCAATCGCGGCCTGGGCCGTGACCATGTCGAGCTCGACGCCGGCGATCGCGGCCGGCTTGTCGGGATCGCGCCGGTCGGCGGCGGCGCGATCGCAGGCCTCGATCTCCGGCGACGTTGCGCCCTGGGCTGCCGGCCGCGCCACCGGCTGCGGCGGCGTCAGGCTCGCCTCCTGGGTCGGCGCGGGCGGCGGAGGCGGCGACGCGCCGGGCTTGGGACGCAGCGCCGCCAGCTTGATCGCGGCCAGCGCCTTGTAGGTTCCCGTGAAAGCCCCGGCGTCGACCTGCGCCAGATAGGCCTCGAACATGGCGGGATCGGAGCTCGCCTGGATCGATTGCCAGAAAATATCCTCCGAAGCCGCGCTGCGGCCCGGCGTCGCCGACGCCGCGGGCCTGGGCGCCTCCGGACGGGCCACCGGCAAGGCGCCGGTCAGGGTGACGCGGCCGACGATGCCGTCGTAATAGGCCGGCACCTGGTCGTGCCCGACACTGCGGGCGAGCGCCCGCACCTTCTCCTGGGTCTCCTTGGCCATATCGATCAGGGACAGGTCCTGGCGACCGAGCAGCGGCAGGAAGCTGCGGACGAACACCGAGGTCTTCTCCGGGTCGTCGGACGACAGCTTGTCGAGCGCCTCCTGCTTGGAGCCGGCCGAGAACATGATGAAGACGCCGCCCTCCGCGTCCATGCGGGCGAGGCCGCGGGTGCCGCCGAGGCCGCGCGTGCCGGAGCGGGCGAAAGGATTGTTGCGGCAGGCGTCGAGGATGGCGACCACCGTGCCGGCGCCCTTGGCCCGGAAGCGGTCGATGATGTCGGCGGCGTTGAAGGATTCGTCCTTCACCAGCCCCGACTCGCCCTCGCGCGCCGCGGGCACGTCCACCGGCAGCAGCCAGTTCTGGCCATCGATCTCGAAGCCGTGGCCGGAATAGTGGAACACCACCGTGTCGCCCGGCTCGATCTCGCCCTCGACCGTCGCCAGGGCCCGGCTGATCTGGCGCTTGGTGCCGTTCTCCACCAGCTCGACCGTGAAGCCGGCACGCCTCAGGCCGTCGCTCATGGCGCGGGCATCGTCGACGGCGGCCTGCAGCGGCGGCACCTCCTGATAGGCGTTGTTGCCGACGACGACCGCGAGGTTCTTGGCCATGACGGGCGCCGCAGCGCCGAAGCAGGCGCAAAGTCCGAGCACCATGATGGCGGCGAGGTGCGGTCTCATGACGGGCCTCCGATCGTCCGACCTTAGGCCGGACCGGCACGCCATGGAAAGGCGCGGCTCGCGAGCATAGCCGGCATCACCGCACGCGACGTGTCATGGCGCACACCGGATACGCCCGACGCCCGTCCCGCAGCCCCTGGGGCCGTCCAACGCTTCAGGGCGGCGGCTGGCTCGACGGTCTGCTCCTGGAGCAGGCCAGCGCGCTCTTGATGCAGGCGATGCCCGGGGTGGAGCAGTGCGCCTCGCCCTGCTCGATGCGGCAGACCATGCAGGCGTCGGTGATCTCCAGGCAGTCGGGATGGGCCCGGACGAAAGCCAGGACGGAATCGGGTGCCGGCTCGGGCAAGGCCGGTTCGGCGGGCTTGGCGCCGTCGGCCGCGGCCGGTCCGCATCCCAGGAGCAGGGCGAGGACGGCGGCGGCGAGGCGGCGATCGCCCGTCATGCGCGTCAGGGCCGGGGAACGGGGAGGAGCGCCGCGACGGCGAGCAGCAGCCAGGCGCCGATGGCGAGCGAACCGCCGGTGGGTGCAGCCATCGGGAAGAGATGGCCTCCGGTGAGGGCGTTGAGCGTCACGTCGCCCGAGAACAGGGCGACGGCCAGGACCAGGAGCACGGCCGCCGTCAGCGCGAGCGCCGGATGCAGCAGGCCGGCACGTCGCGCCGCGGCGAGCGCCAGCAGCGCCGGGGCGTGGGCGAGCGCCATGATCGCGGCATAGTCGATGGTCGGCCATTTGCCATGGGCGGCGAGGGCGAGGAGGCCGATGCCGGCCGCGCCGAACAAAGCGGCGACGGCGGCGAGGGCGCGGTCCGGCCTCATGCCCCGCCCCGCTCGGCCGAGAGCTGCGCGATGGTGGCGCGCAGCGTCTCCATGCCGAAGCCGGTGCGGCTGGACGTGGCCAGCACCTCGGGAAAGGCCGCCGGGCGGCGGGCGATGCGCTGCGCCGTGTCGGCGATGCGCGCGGCGAGGTCGGCCGGCTTCACCTCGTCGACCTTGGTCAGCACGATCTGGTAGACGACGGCGGCCTCGTCGAGGGTCTTGAGCACGGCGTCGTCCGTGGCCTTGAGGCCATGGCGGGCATCCACCAGCACGAAGACGCGGGCGAGGTTGACCCGTCCCCTGAGATAGTCGTGGATCAGCCGGGTCCAGGCCTTCACCTTCTTGTCCGCGACCTTGGCGTAGCCGTAGCCGGGCATGTCGACCATGCGCAGGCTGCCGGTGGATGCGAAGAAGATCAGCTCCTGCGTCCGTCCCGGCGTGTGGGAGGTGCGCGCGAGGGCGTTGCGGCCGGTCAGGGCGTTGATCAGGCTGGACTTGCCGACATTGGAGCGCCCGGCGAGGGCGATCTCGACGCCCTCGGCCGGCGGCAGGCCGTCGAGGCTCGCGGCCGCCCAGGCGAAGTCCCACGGCGCGGCGAACAGGCGGCGCCCGGCTTCGGCGAAGGCGGGCGCGGTCGTTTCACTCATGTCGTCGTCAGGCCTTGGCTTTCTTGACGAAGAGCCCCTTGAGGTTGTCCCACAATTCGATCTTCACGCCGTTCTTCTTCATGATCAGGCTCTGCTGCAGGATCGTCAGCGTGTTGTTCCAGGTCCAGTAGATGACCAGGCCGACCGGGAACGAGCCGAGCATGAAGGTGAAGATCAGCGGCATCCAGCGGAACAGCGAGGCCTGGACCGGATCGGCCGGCGCCGGGTTGAGCTGCATCTGCAGGAACATGGTGACGCCCATGATGAGCGGCCAGGCGCCGAGCATCAGGAACAGCGGCGGCGACCAGGGGATCAGGCCGAACAGGTTGAAGATCGTGGTCGGATCGGGCGCCGAAAGGTCGTGGATCCAGCCGAAGAAGGGCTGGTGGCGCATCTCGATGGTGATGAACAGCACCTTGTAGAGCGCGAAGAACACCGGGATCTGCAGCAGCACCGGCACGCAGCCGGAGACCGGGTTGATGCGCTCGCGCTTGTAGAGCTCCATCATCGCCTGCTGCTGCTTCATCTTGTCGTCGGCGAAGCGCTCGCGGATGGCGGTCATCTCCGGCTGCACCTTCTTCATCTTCGCCATCGACTCGTAGGACTTGTTGGCGAGGGGGAAGAACAGCAGCTTCAGGAGCAGCGTGACGATCAGGATCGAGATGCCGAAATTGCCGGTAAAATGGTACAGCCAGTCGATCACGATGAACAGGTTCTTCGTGATGTAATAGAACCAGCCCCAGTCGATCAGGAGATCGAAGCGATCGGCTCCGATCGATTTCTCATAGCCGTCGATGAGGGCGACTTCCTTGGCGCCCGAGAAGAGCCGGGTGGAGACCTCAGCGCTGGCGCCCGGCGCCACGGTCTTGGACTCGAACAGGATATCGGTCTGATAGGTCTTGACGCCCTGGCCGTGCGACGACGTGAACTCGCCGGTATAGACGGCAGACTGGTCGGGAATGAGCGCCGTCGCCCAATATTTGTCGGTAAAGCCAAGCCAGCCGGCCTTGACCCCCTTCCACGTCTGATCGGTTCCTTCCTTGTCGAAGGCGCTGTACTTGTACTCCTGCAACCGGTTTTCACCGAGGAAGCCGATCAAGCCCTCGTGCAGGATGTAGTAGCCGGCGACCGCCGGCGTGCCGTGGCGTGAAATCAGCGCATAGGGCGAGAGCTGAACGGCTGCCGCCCCCTTGTTCTCCACCGCGTCGGTGACGGTGAACATCTGACTGTCGTCGACGGCGATGGTGCGGTGGAAGAGGAGGCCGGCCCCGTTGTCCCATTCGAGCACCGTGGGCGAGGTCGGGGTGAGCGGACCGCTCGACTTCGCCGTCCAGACCGTGTCGGCGGCGGGCGTCTTCACCGCCGAGCCGGGCTGGGCCACCCAGCCGAAATCGGCGTAGTAGGGGCCCTGGTTCTCCAGGATGTCGTGATGGTTGGCCGGACGGATCGGCGAGCCCGACGGCGACAGGAGCACGATATTGGGCGACTTGGGATCGATGGTCTCGTGGTAGGTGCGCAGCGCCAGATCGTCGATGCGCCCGCCCTTGAGATTGATCGAGCCGAGATAGCGCGGCGTGTCGATCGAAACGCGCGGCGTCGAGGCGACGACCTCGGCACGGGTGAGATTGGCGGTGGCGGCCGGAGCGCTGCCGGGAATGGCCGGCGCCTGGCCGGGCTTGACCTCGGCGGATTGCTGCGTCTGCTGCTGGGCGGCCTGCTGCGCCGCCTCGTGCTGGCGCTGCATCTGCGGCAGGCCGACGAAATACTGCCAGCCGATCAGCACGATCGCCGACAGGACGATCGCCAGCAGCATGTTCTTGTTGTCGACCTTGTTCTCGCCGTTCATGGTGCAGCCTCGTCGGCCGGTCGCCGCGCGCCGCGGCCGCCGGAGCGGTCCGAGTGCACACGGCCGAACGCCGTGGTCAAGTCGTTCAGGATCGTCGCGAAAGGCGCGTCGAGGGCGCTCTGCCGCCCGACCACCACATAGTCATAGCCCTCGCGCCCGTGAAGGGCGCCGATCCGCCGCAGGGCCTCGCGCAGACGCCGGCGGATGCGGTTACGCTCCACTGCGCCACCATTCTTCTTGGTGACGGTGAAGCCGGCCGCCGCCTCGCCGACCGGCTCGGGCCGGGCACGGGCCTGCAAGGTCAGCGTCGCGGCGTTCGCCTTGCGGCCGTCACGGACCCGAAGGAAATCCTGGCGTTTGCGCAGTCGCTGCATCGGAGGAACGGGGGGATGCCCGCCCTCCTCAGGCCGACAGGCGCTTGCGCCCCTGCGCACGCCGGGACGCGAGGACCTTGCGGCCGCCCTTGGTCGCAAGACGGGCGCGGAAGCCGTGGCGGCGCTTGCGGACGAGCTTGGAGGGTTGGTAGGTGCGTTTCACGGGACTGTCTCCGCATTCGCGGCCGGATGCCGGGCGATCGAGTTGCAGGCCGTAGGGCGTGGGATCTTCGCCTCGATCCACGCCCTCCGGCGAGTGTTGATGGTCCGCAAAATTCCCGAGCCTGCCCGTGGGCGCAGTTCGGAAATCCTGCATGGGGAATCGAGGCCCTCGAACACGAAAACCGCGCCGCGGGCAAAATGCACCGGGCGCGACCGAACCCAGAGGGCGGCGCCGAATTCGCCGGGCTTATGCGGGAAGACGGCCGGGAAGTCAATCGGACGCCGCGCCGGCGCCCCGCATTTCGACGGCATGGGCGTCCCTCACGTCCCGCGCGGCTTGGCCCGCGTGGTCGGCGCCGCAGCGAGCGGATCCTCCGGCCAGGGATGCTTGGGGTAGCGCCCCTTCATCTCGGTCCTGACCGCGGCATAGGACCCCTTCCAGAAGCCGGGCAGGTCGCGCGTCACCTGCACCGGCCGGTGTGCCGGCGACAGCAGGTGCAGCGTCAGCGCCACCGTGCCGCCGGCGATGGCGGGGTGGCGGGCGAGGCCGAACAGCTCCTGCACGCGCACGGAGACCGCCGGCCCGCCCTCGGCGCCGTAGTCGATGGCGAAATTCGAGCCGGTCGGCGCCTCGAAATGGGTCGGCGCCTCGGCGTCGAGCCGGCGGCGCAGCGACCAGGGCAGCAGCGTGGCCAGGGCGCCGTCCAGATCGTCGGCGCGGATATCCGCCAGGCTGCGGCGCCCGAGAAGGTGCGGCGCCAGCCAGTCCCGGGCGCCGGCAGCCAGGGCGGCATCGGAGAGATCGGGCCAGTCCTCTCCTTCGGCGGCGCGGAGGAAGGCTGCCCGCTCGCGCAGCTGGTCCTGTGCCCGCGTCCAGGGCAGGCGGGCGATGCCGAGCCGGGCGATGCCGGCGGCGAGCATCGCCGCGGCCTCCGCGTCGAGGGCGAGAGGCGCGGTGCGCTCGGCCAGCACCAGGCGCCGATAGCGCGTCACCGAGCGGGCGCGCAGGCCGGCCGAGGCCTCGTCGAACAGCGTCTCGGTCGCCGAGACCAGGCCGGGCAGCGCCTCGATCTCGCCGGCGGCGATCGGCGCGGCGAGCAGGATGCGGGCGGCCTGCGCCGAGCCGGCCACCTCGGCGACGACCAGGAAGGGCTCGCGCGCCAGGCGGTCGTGCGGCTCGAGGCCGGCGCCGCGGCCGTTCTCCATGGTGAAGGCCCCGGGCCGTCCGCGCGCCGCGGCGACCCGGTCGGGATAGGCGAGCGCCAGCACGGCGCCGCTGCGCGCCGGATCGGTCGCGCCGCGCCGGCCGCCGGCGGCCCTCAGCCAGCCGGCGGCGAGGCGGCGCATGTCCTCGGCCCGCTTGCCGCGGTCGCGGCGGAAGCGCTCGACCCGCTCGGCGAGGTCGGTGCCCTCGCCCCCGAGCCCGCGCTCGGCCAGCACCGCGGCGATATCGGCGGCGAGGTCGCCCTCCCCGGCCGCGGCCGCCGCGACGACCATGCGGGCGAGGCGCGGCGGCAGGGCGAGGGCGGAGAGCCGCCGGCCCGCCTCGGTGAGCCGGCCGTCGCCGTCGATCGCCTCGATGTCGCGCAGCAGGGCGCGCGCCTCGGCGAGGGCGGGGCCCGGCGGCGGGTCGAGCCAGCGCAGGCGCAGCGGGTCGGGCACGCCCCAGGCGGCGCAGTCGATCATGAGCGGGCTGAGGTCGGCCGCCAGGATCTCCGGCTTGGCGAAGGGCTCGAGCGCGCCGGTCGCCGCCTCCTCCCACAGGCGGTAGCACACGCCCGGCTCGGTGCGGCCGGCGCGGCCGCGCCGCTGGTCGGCCGCCGCCCGCGACACGCGGACGGTCTCGAGCCGGGTGATGCCGATGTCGGGCTCGTAGCGCGGCACCCGCGCCAGGCCGGAATCGACCACCACGCGCACGCCCTCGATGGTGAGGCTGGTCTCCGCGATCGATGTCGCCAGCACGACCTTGCGCCGGCCGGCCGGCGCCGGCGCCACGGCACGGTCCTGCTCGCGCCCCTCCATGGCGCCGTAGAGCGGTGCGATGTCGACGGCGGGATCGCGGATGCGCTCGGCGAGGAGGCGCTCGCAGCGCAGGATCTCCCCCTGCCCCGGCAGGAAGACCAGGACGGAGCCGGCCTCTTCGACGAGGGCCCGCAGCACCGCGTCCGCCACTTCCTCCTCGATCCGCCGGCGCGGATCGCGGCCTCGATGGCGCGTCTCCACCGGAAAGGCCCGCCCCAGGCTCTCGACTACCGGCGCCTGCCCGAGCAGCGCCGCGACGCGCGCGCCGTCGAGGGTGGCGGACATCGGCAGGAGGCGCAGGTCCTCGCGCAGGCCCGCCTGGGCATCCAGGGCGAAGGCGAGGCCCTGGTCGGCATCGAGCGAGCGCTCGTGGAACTCGTCGAACAGCACGGCAGCGACGCCGTCGAGGCCGGGGTCATCGAGGATCATGCGGGAGAACACGCCCTCGGTGATCACCTCGACGCGGGTCCGGGCGGAGACGCGCGATTCGAGCCGCACGCGCAGGCCGACCGTTTCGCCGACGCGCTCGCCCAGCGTCGCCGCCATGCGGGCGGCAGCGGCGCGCGCCGCCAGGCGCCGCGGCTCCAGCACCAGGATCCTGCGACCGTCCGCCCAGGGCTCGTCCATCAGCACCAGAGGCACCCGGGTGGTCTTGCCGGCGCCGGGCGGGGCGACCAGGACGGCGTTGGGGCCGGACTGTAGCGCCGCCGTGAGGTCGGCGAGGACGTCGTCGATGGGCAGGGCATGGTCGAAGGCGCGCATGGCGCCGATGTGGCCGAAGCCGCGCCGCCACGCAATGGGCGCCGGTGCATGGCGGGCAATTCGCAATTGCGGCAGCGTTGCTGCGATGCAACTATGCGGCGGCGCACTCGGCAGAGCCTCGCGGATCCGAACACGGTTCCGGCCCGCGGGACTCGGCCGAGACTCGGACAGTCTGCAGACTGTCCGAGTCCACCCCGTGGGCGGAGCTCGGACGGTCTGCAGAGCCCCGCCGCGGCCAGGAAGACACCGAATGTCCGGCCTCATCATCACCATCGCCCAGCAGAAGGGCGGCTCGGGCAAGACCACCATCGCCGCCCACCTCGCCGTGGCCTATGCGCTGCAGGGGCGCCGGGTCGCCCTGCTCGACGTCGACCCGCAGGGCAGCCTCGGCGAATGGTTCGAGAAGCGCGAGCACCGGCTCGGCGAGGGGCGGACGGGCCTGGAATTCCGCACCGCCAGCGGCTGGGGCGCTCGGCGGGAGGCCCGCAGCCTGGCGCGCGACCACGACGTGGTGCTGGTCGACACGCCGCCGAAATCCGACCTCGAAGCCGGCCCGGCGGTCGAGGCCGCCGATCTCGTGGCGACGCCCGTGCAGCCCACGCCCGTCGACGTCTGGGCGACCAAGGCGACCCTCGCCATGATCGCCCGGGAGAAGGGGCGCGCGCTGCTGATTCTCAATCGCGTGCCGCCGCGCGCGGCCGTCACCGACGAGATGGTGCGGGCGGTCCTGGCCGAGGGCGCGGCGGCGCAGGCGCGCCTCGGCAACCGCGTCGCCTTCGCCCAGAGCATGGGCGAGGGCAGCACGGTCCAGGAGATCGCACCCGGCGGCAAGGGCGCCCAGGAAGTGGAGGCGCTGGCCCTGGAAGTGCTGCGCCACGCCGGCGGCTGACGTCCGGCAGGAACGCGCGGTCCGGCATGAGAAAATGCCGCGACAGCGGCGGCCGGCATGCGCTTTTGCTGGCCAGTGTGGCTTTTCTCCCATTTACGCGGCGGGCGGCGGACGAGCAAACTAAGGCCGGTTTGCTATGGAACGATGTCTCAATGGAACGGCGTGCCTATGAAGCCCCGCTCGATCCGGCCTTGGCGGTGTCAGGTCTGCTGACACGGCTGGGGCTGTTTCTGCTCGTGGTCGCCGTCCCGGTGCTGGCCATGCTGTCGCGGCGGACGATCAGCGTGCTGGTGCCGATCGCCACCGTGCTCCTGATCCTGGCGGCAGCGCTGGACGGGCGTCTGGTCGCCGCCTTCGGCCGCTTCGGCCGCATGCTGGTGGCGCCGCCGGCGCTGGCCCTGGCCGCGCTGGTGCTGTGGGCCGCCATCACCATCCTGTGGACGCCGCGGCCGGGCCTGGCCTCCACGCGGCTGCTCGGCTCGGTGGTGATCATCGCCCTGTTCGCCGCCGCCGTCGCCTGCCTCAAGGACCGCGCCAAGCTCAGCGACGTGAACCTGATCCCGATCGGCGTCGCCATCGCCGCCGTGGCGCTCGCGGCGCTGTTCATGCCGCATTCGCCCTTCGCGGCCCTGATCGGGCCGGATTCGGACAGCCTCGAGAGCCAGCGCGCGGCGATGCTGCTCGCCCTGCTCGCCTGGCCGGCCATCGGCTCGCTCAACTCCAAGCACCGCCACTGGCAGGCGCTGGCGCTCGGGGCGAGCGTCGCCCTGGCGCTCTGGCTGGTGAACAACCTGGTGGTGGTCTTCGCCTTCCTGGCCGGGCTGCTGTTTTTCCTGCTGGCGATCTGGCGGCCGCGCAGCAGCGTGCTCGCGGCGGGATCCGCCACCCTGGCGCTGCTCCTGCTCGCGCCGTTCCTGAGCTGGCTCCTGGCCAATTACGGCGGGTTCCTGCTGCCGCGCGAGGGCGACAGCCTGGTCGCAGCCTGGCGCGACGTCACCTATTCCCTGCCTTCGCGCCTGTTGCTGGGCTTCGGCTTCGAATCCAGCGGCGCGCTGGCGCGCGGCACCACCGGCGTCGTGCTCGGCTCGCCGCGCAACGCGGCGCTGCAGGTCTGGCTAGAGCTCGGCATGGTCGGCGTGGCGCTCGCGGCCGTCGCCATCGGCGTGGTGTTCCACGCCATCGACCGGGTCGACGCCAAGGCGCAGCCGGCGGCGACCGCCGTGTGCGCCGTCACCGTGGTGATGATGTTCGCCGGCCTCGGCACCTGGCAGAGCTGGTGGGTCACCGCCGTCGGCCTCGCCGCCGTCTCGCTCGCCTTCGTCTCGCGGCGGGCCCAGCGCTCCTGGGAATGAGAACCGCCCAAGCAGGTTCTCCCGAACCTGCTTGCATCCAGGAATCTGAGCAGCATTGATTTTGCATTGGAAATGCAAAATCAATCGTGGCGAAAGCCACGAGACGCTGCTCAGCGGCGCAGACTGGTCATGCGGCCAAGCGCCGCATCCAGCGTCTCCGGGCGCTTGGCGAAGCACAGGCGCACCACCGAGCGGACGGCCGCCTCGGCATAGAAGGCCGAGACGGGAATCGCCGCGACGCCGTTCTCGGCGACGAGGCGGCGGCAGAAGGCGACGTCGTCCTCGCCGAAGCCGCTCGCGGCGAGATCGACGTTGAGGAAATAGGTGCCGGCGCTCGGCAGCACCGCGAAGCCGGCGTCCGCCAGGCCGTGGGCCAGATGGTCGCGCGAGCGCTGCAGCTCCCGCCGCATGCCCTCGAAATAGGCGTCGTCCTTGCCGAGGCCATAGGCCACCGCGCTCTGCAGGTTCGGCGGCGTGGTGAACGTGAGGAACTGATGGGCCTTGGCCAGGGTGCGCATCAGCGCCGGCGCGGCCATGACGAAGCCGACTTTCCAGCCGGTGAGCGAGAAGATCTTGCCGGCCGAGCCGATCTTGACCGTGCGCTCGCGCATGCCGGGCAGGCCGATCAGCGGCCGGTGGCGGCGGCCGTCGAACAGCACGTGCTCCCAGACCTCGTCGCAGATCGCCACGGCATCGTGCCGTTCGCAGAAGCGGGCCAGCAAGGCGAGATCCTCGTCGGGAAAGACCGAGGCCGAGGGGTTGAGCGGGTTGTTGAACAGCACTGCCCGGGTGCGCGGCGAGAAGGCCTGCGCCAGCGCCGCCTCGCTGAGCCGCCAGTCCGGCGGCGCCAGCGTGACGAAGCGCGGCACGCCGCCGGCGCGGCGCACCAGCGGCAGATAGGCGTCGTACATCGGCTGGAGCAGCACCACCTCGTCGCCCGGCTCGATCAGGGCCATGAGCGCGCCGGCCAGGGCTTCCGTCGCGCCCGAGGTGACCATCACCTCGCGCTCGGCATCGAGGTCGAGGTCCTGGAAGCGCCGGTAATGGGCGGCGACCGCCCGGCGCAGGTCCGGCAGGCCCATCATCGGCGGATACTGGTTCCAGCCGGACAGCACCGCCTCGGCCGCCTTCTCGCGCACGTCCGGCGGACCGGGATCGTCGGGAAAGCCCTGGCCGAGATTGACCGCGCCGGTCTCGCGGGCGAGCTGCGACATCACTTCGAAGATGGTGGTCGGGAGATCGGCGAGGACGGAGTTCATGGCTGGGCCCATCGAAGGCGATGTCGCGGCGGCTTTGCCTTTGCGCCGTTTGCGGTGCGATGGCAATGATCGGCGTCGCTCCGGTGGTCGCATCCAGGTCGCATGTCCGTCAGCCCAGCCGTCTCGATGCCGCGCCTCGCCCTGCCGCCGCGGGCGGACTGGATCTTCGCCCTGCGCACCGCCGTGACCGGGCTCGCCGCGCTGTTCATCGCCTCGGCGTTGGGGTTGGAGCAGCCGCAATGGGCGATGATGACGGTGTTCATCGTCTCCCAGCCGGTGGCCGGCATGGTGCTGGCCAAGGGCTTCTTCCGTCTGGTGGGCACGCTGGTCGGTGCGCTGGCCGCCATCGGCATCGCCGCCGCGGCCGGTGATTCGCCCATCCTGTTCGTGGTGATGCTGGCGCTGTGGATCGGCCTGTGCACCTTCGTCTCCTCGATGCTGCGCAACCCGGAATCCTACGGCGCGGCGCTGGCCGGCTATACCGCGGCGATCATCGGCCTGCCCGCCTTCGGCCACCCGCACCTCTTCGTCGAGCTGGCGGTGGCGCGCTGCGCCGAGATCATGCTGGGCATCGTGCTGGCAGGCCTGGCCGGCCGCTTCGTGCTGCCGCAGCTCGCCCGCGACGCGCTGGTCGAGCGGCTCGCCGCCTGCATCGTCGACCTCGCCCGCTATGCCGCCGCCGCGATCCACCAGGCCGGCCGGGCCGAGCTCGACGCCATGTATGCCGCGCTGATCGCCGACACCCAGGCGCTCGCCGCCATGCGCGCCTATGCGCGGCTGGAGGCGCCAGGCCTGGTGACCCATGGGCGGCAGATGCGCCACACCATCGGCTATCTCCTGGCGGCGATGTCGGCGGCGCGGACGCTGCAGGCCCGCGCCGCGCATCCCAGCAGCGCCATCCAGCCGTTCCGCCGCAGCCTCGACGCCATCCTCACCGACCTGGCGGAGAGGCCGGAGGCGCTGCTCGAGATCCGGCCGAGCCTCCGGCGCATCGACGAGCTCACGGCGCGGGCGCAGCAGAGCCTGGACGCACCGGCCGTCGAGGACGAGGACTATGTCGGCGTCACCGCCCGCCTCACCATCCTCACCGAGCTGCTCGGCGCGCTCAAGGCGACGCTGCGCGGCCTCTCGGCGCTGCGCCTGCGCTCGCCCGACCGGGTGGCGCCGCAGGCCCTGCCGGCCCTCACCATCCATCGCGACCACCGGGCGGCGCTGACCAACGCCGTGCGGGCGGCTGTCGCGAGCCTGTGCGTCACCGCCTTCTGGATGGCGACGCGCTGGGCCGATGCGGCCGGGGTCGCGGTCATCGTCGCCGTGGTGTCGAGCCTGTTCGCCTCGATGCCGGATCCCATGCAGTCGGCCTGGAGCTTCTTCCGCGGCACCTTCATCGCCGCGCCCTTCGCCTTCCTGGTCGGCCAGCTCCTGCTGCCGGCCTTGCCCGGCTTCGGCTGGTTCGTGCTGCTCGTGGCGCCGGTGCTGGTCGGGGCCGGGCTCGCCATGGCCAATCCGCGCCTCACCAGCATCGCCACCGCCTTCGCCATCAACTTCGTGCTGTTCCTCAACCCGCACGCGGCCATGGCCTATGCGCCGCAGGCCTTTCTCGGCAGCACGGCCGCCATCCTCATCGGCATCCTGCTCAGCATGGGGGTCTTCGCCGTGGTGCTGCCGCAACGCCCGCGCGAGACCATGCTGCGGCTGGTCGAGGCGATGCACGGCGACCTCATGCGCCTCAGCCTGCACGAGCGTATCCCGAAGCCCTCGGCCTTCGAGAGCCTCGCCTATGACCGGGTCAACCAGCTGATGCCGCTGGTGCAGCAGCGCGGCGAAGCGGGCAAGGTGCTCCTCGACGGCGCCATCGCCTCGGTCATGCTCGGCCTGGAGATCCTGCGGCTGCGGCGCGCCGAACGCGCCGGCGCGCTGCCCGCCGCGGCGGGCCAGGTCCTGGCCGACGGCCTCACCGGCGTGGCGCGCCTGATCCAGGCGCGCCCGCGCGACACGCGCCCGGCGCTGGCGCTGGTCGCCGCGCTGCGGGAGGCCGCCGGCCGTATCGGGGTGCCCACCGCGGCTCCGGCCGTGCTCCAGGTCGCCGCTTCCCTGCGCCTGATCGCCGCGGTGATCGAAGACCACCCCCGCTTCTTCACCCGGGAGGCGGTGGCAAGCCCGGCGTGAGCGCCCGGCGCGGGGGCCCGAGCGCCGCCAGGACGCGGGCCCGCCGGCGCCAGGCCAGCACCGACAGCCCGGTCTCGGCCCGGAAATGTCGGGTCAGGCTGCGCCGGCTCATGCCGGCGGCCTCGGCCAGCGCATCGAGCCCGCGGCGCATCTGCGGCGCCGCCATCAGGGCGTGGCAGAGCCGGACGAGCCGACGGTCGGACGGCATGGGCAAGGCGAGGGCCGCATCCGCCGCACGGCCGATCTCGTCGACGATCAGGGCGGCGAGGTGGCCGCCCCGCCCGGCCTCGTCGTAGAGCGGCGGCTCGCCGGCCAGCGCCGCGATCGCCGCACGCAGCAGCGGCGAGACGGCCAGCACCTTGCAGCCATGGGGCAGGCCGAGGGCCGCAGGCGGGGCGACGTAGGCGCTCGTCATCCAGACCGGACCGCGCATGGCGACATCATGCGCCACGCCGGGCGGGATCCACAGGGCGTGGTCCGCCGGCACGTACCAGGCGCCCACTGCTGTCGTGGCGACCATCAGCCCGCGCGCGGCGGCCAGGAGCTGCCCGCGCTCGTGGCTGTGCCAGCCGGTGGTCTCGCCGTCGCCATGGGGCTGGGCGTACAGGCTGACGAGGCGGGGACTGGTCTCGAACGCGTCCGGCAAGGTTTGGCCCGTTTTCATGAAGGATTGGCCCCAAGCCCGAATCGGGCCAAGGCACGATAGGGCATCGCCAGCGGAATGCGCCATGTCCTCCCCTGCCCGCACCATCGCCTTCGTCAACGCCGCCCATGCGCTCGTGCACTACCTCATGCTGATCTATCCCACCGCGGTGCTGGCGGTCGCCGCGGAGACCGGCCTCGCCTACGACCGGCTGATCCCGCTCGCGACCGGCGGCCTGATCGCCTATGGCGTGCTGTCGCTCCCGGTCGGCTGGGTGGCGGACCGGCTGGGGCCCCGGCGGCTGCTCGCCGCCTTCTTCATCGGGTCGGGCCTGGCCTCGGCCGCCGTCGCCACGGCGCAGGGCCCGGCCGGCCTGGCGGCGGCCCTGCTGGCGCTCGGCGCGGCCTGCGCGATCTACCACCCCGTCGGCCTGTCGATGCTGGCGGCGACGTCGCGCCGGCTCGGCCGCGACCTCGGCCTCAACGGCGTCTGCGGCAACCTGGGCGCGTCGGGCGCTGCCGCGCTCACGGCGCTCGCCGCGGCCACGCTCGGCTGGCGCGCCGCCTTCCTGCTGCCTGGTCTCGCCGCGATCGCCTGCGGCCTCGTCTATCTCGCCACGACGTCCGATGCGCCCGCCGGCCGGGCCGACGGCGCGGCGCCGGCCGAGGCCGAGCCGGTGGCGCGTCCCGGCCTCGCCCTCGCTGCTGCCGTGCTGGCCATCCTGGCGGGCGGCATCACCTACAGCCTGGTCACGATCGCCCTGCCCAAGATCATCGACGAGCGTGCCGGCGCCGACCTGACGCTGGCATGGACCGGCACCCTGGCCACGGCCGTGCTGGTCTGCGGCGCGGCGATGCAGCTCGTCGTCGGGACGCTGATCGACCGGGTGGCGCTGCCCACGCTGCTGGTGCTGCTCGCGGCGTCGCAGATGACCGGCCTGCTGATCGCCGCGCTGTTCACCGGGCCGCTCCTGCTGCTCGGCCTGGCGCTGACCATGGCCGCGATCTACGGCGAGGTGGTGGTGGACGATGCCCTGGTCGCCCGCTTCGTGCCGGCGGCGCTGCGGAGCAAGGCCTATGGCGTCAGCTATTTCCTCGGCTTCACCACGGCCGGCGTCGCCGCGCCGCTGATCGGCCTCACGCATGCCGGCGGCGGCTTCGGCCCGCTGCTGGCCCTGACGGCCGCCTGCGGCACGGCGCTGTTCCTCGCCGCCATCGGCTTCCGCCTGGCGGTCGGCCGCCGCGACGTCGCGGCATGACGGTCCTTGCCGGCACCCCGTGACGGTCCTTGCCGGCACCCTTTGCGTTCGCCGCTTCGTTCCATAGATAAGGCGGACCCAAACCGAGAGTGCCGATGACCTTCCCTCCCGAGAGCATGACCGACACCGGGCCGCGTTCGCCCTTCCACGCCACCACCATCCTGATGGTCCGCAAGGGCGGGCGCGTGGTGATCGGCGGCGACGGCCAGGTCAGCCTCGGCCAGACGGTGATCAAGGGCAATGCCCGCAAAGTGCGCCGGCTCGGCAAGGGCGACGTCATCTCCGGCTTCGCCGGCGCCACGGCCGACGCCTTCACCCTGTTCGAGCGCCTGGAAGCCAAGCTGGAGCAATATCCCAGCCAGCTCACCCGCGCCTGCGTCGAGCTCGCCAAGGACTGGCGGACCGACCGGTACCTGCGCCGCCTGGAGGCGATGATGCTGGTGGCGGACAAGTCCGTCAGCCTGGCGCTGACCGGCACCGGCGACGTGCTGGAGCCGGAGGGCGGCGTGATGGCGATCGGCTCGGGCGGCAACTATGCCCTCGCCGCCGCCCGGGCGCTGATCGACACCGATCTCGACGCCGAGGCGATCGTGCGCAAGGCCATGGGCATCGCCGCCGACATCTGCGTCTACACCAACCACAACCTGGTGCTGGAGAGCCTGGAGGCGGCCTGACGCCGCCGTCCGGCCGGCGGCCCGGCGCCTCGCGGAGGGCCGCTGGTGCATTTTGGCCGCCCTGCCCCTATCTTGCTGTTCTGTCCCACGTCCGAGTGCCCATGACCACGTTCTCGCCCCGTGAAATCGTCTCAGAGCTCGATCGCCACATCGTCGGCCAGCACGACGCCAAGCGCGCCGTCGCCATCGCGCTGCGCAACCGCTGGCGGCGGCTGCAGCTCGACGAGAGCCTGCGCGAGGAGGTGATGCCCAAGAACATCCTGATGATCGGGCCGACCGGCGTCGGCAAGACCGAGATCTCCCGGCGCCTGGCCAAGCTCGCCAACGCACCGTTCCTCAAGGTGGAGGCGACCAAGTTCACCGAGGTCGGCTATGTCGGCCGCGACGTCGAGCAGATCGTGCGCGACCTCCTCGACATCGGCATTGCCCTGACCAAGGCGGAGAAGCGCAAGGAGGTGCAGGCCAAGGCTCATCTCGCCGCGGAGGAGCGGGTGCTCGACGCGCTGGTCGGCGCCACCGCCAGCCCGGCGACGCGCGAGTCCTTCCGCCGCAAGCTGCGCGCCAACGAGCTCGACGACAAGGAGATCGAGATCGAGGTCAAGGACACCTCGACCCCCACCCTCGACATTCCCGGCCTGCCCCAGGGCCAGATGGGGGTGATCTCGCTCGGCGACATGTTCGGCAAGGCCTTCGGCGGCCGCACCAAGAAGCGGCGCACCACCGTGCGCGAGAGCTACGAGCAGCTGATCCAGGACGAGGCCGACAGCCTGCTCGACCAGGACAGCATCGTGCAGGAGGCGATCCGGCAGGTGGAGAACAACGGCATCGTCTTCCTCGACGAGATCGACAAGATCTGCGCCCGCGAGGGACGCGGCAGCGGCGACGTCAGCCGCGAGGGCGTGCAGCGCGACCTGCTGCCGCTGATCGAGGGCACCACGGTCTCCACCAAGCACGGCGCGGTCAAGACCGACCATATCCTGTTCGTCGCCTCCGGCGCCTTCCACGTCGCCAAGCCGTCGGACCTCCTGCCCGAGCTGCAGGGCCGCCTGCCGATCCGGGTGGAGCTGCAGGCGCTGACGCGCGACGACTTCCGCCGCATCCTGGTGGAGACCGAGGCGAGCCTGATCAAGCAATACGTGGCGCTGATGCAGACCGAGGGCCTCACCCTGGTGTTCACGGACGACGCCGTCGACGCCATCGCCTCGATCGCGGTGGAGGTCAACGCGACGGTGGAGAACATCGGCGCGCGCCGGCTGCAGACCGTGATGGAGCGGGTGCTGGACGAGATCTCCTTCACCGCACCCGACCGCGGCGGCGAGACCATCACCATCGACGCGGCCTATGTGCAGAAGACCGTCGGCGACCTCGCCAAGAACACGGATCTCAGCCGGTTCATCCTGTAGGGCGGCCCGCGACGCGTCGTGCAAATTGGCGGCGTGCGGTCAAGACAATCCTAACCCGGCGTCACCATAATGCGGCGCGGGGGAAGAGATCATGACCGCACAGCCCATCGTCAGCGCACGCCTCAGCGAAACGCCGCTCGGCCCGGCGCCGATCCGGCCCGAATGGATCCTGGACGGAGCGCCGCAGGCCCGCGTGGCCGAGATCGCGTGTTCGGCGGACGGGGCCTCGCTGACGGCGATGTGGGATTGCACCGCCGGCACCTTCGACTGGTATTTCGGCGGCGACGAGACGGTGCACATCCTCGAAGGCGAGGTGCAGGTCGAGGGCGGCGGAATCTCGCGGGTGCTGCGCCCGGGCGACGTCGCCCTGTTCCGCGCCGGCACCTGGGCCCGCTGGCACGTGCCGCATTACGTGCGCAAGCTCGCCTTCTGCCACGACGCCCTGCCGCGCCCGGTCGGCCTGTGGCTGCGGGCGGCGCGCAAGGCGGGACGCATCCGTCGCCGCCTGACGGGCGCGGTCGCGGCGCCCGGCGGCCTGGCGGCACAAGGCCTCGGCACGAGGAGCCCCGGCGCGCGGACGGCGCGGAGCCGCCGGCCGGCGGCGCTGCCGCTCTCGAGCCGCCTGCTTTTTCTCGGGCTGCGCACCGCCGGCTTCAGCCTCGGGTTTGTCCTCTAGCTCGCGGCGCTCGACACCTTCCCGGACCCGGGCGATCGGATCCCCGGGCCGCCGATCGGCAGCGTGTGGTGATGGTGTCCGGCCAGCGCCGCGAACGCGTGCGCCAGCCGCATCGCCCGGTCGAGCCCGGCGCCGGCTCAGCGCCGGCGCATGTTGCCACCACCACGCTGCGGCGGGCGCGGGCCGGCGGCGGCGCGCTCGTCCTTGTGGCGGAAGATGATCCGGCCCTTGTCGAGGTCGTAGGGGCTCATCTCGACGGTGACGCGGTCACCCTCGATGGTCTTGATGCGGTTCTTCTTCATCTTGCCGGCGGTGTAGGCGATCATCTCGTGACCGTTGTCGAGCTTCACCCGGAAACGGGCGTCCGGCAGGACTTCGGAAACCGAGCCTTCGAATTCCATCAGTTCTTCTTTGGCCATGGGCTCTCTCTAACCTTGGGTCTTCATCGAAGCATGCCGATCAGGCCGCACGGCGCTGGGGCCGACGGGCGCCGCGATTGCGATCCCCGCGCGGGCGCTGGTCCTGATGCGCCGGCCGATGACCGCGGTCGCGATGCTGGTCGGCCTCCAGCCCCTGCACCGGAGCGGCAACCTGCAGCGGCTTCCTGGTGAGCCGTTCGATATCCTTCAGTTCCCCCTTCTCGGACGCATCGCAGAAGGAATAGGCGACACCGCTGCGACCGGCGCGAGCCGTGCGGCCGATACGGTGCACGTAGCTCTCCGCATCCACCGGCAATTCGTAATTGATGACATGGCTGATCTCGTCCACGTCGATGCCGCGCGCCGCGATGTCGGTGGCGACGAGGATGCGCACCTTGCCGGCGCGGAAATCCTCCAGCGCCTTCTGCCGGGCGTTCTGCGACTTGTTGCCGTGGATCGCCGCCGCTCCCACGCCGGCGCGCTCGAGCTGGTCGGCGACGCGGTTGGCGCCGTGCTTGGTGCGGGTGAAGACGATGACGCGCGTCATGGCGGGGTCGTTCAGCAGGTGCAGCAGCAGCGAGCGCTTCACCGAGGTCGGCACGTGGAAGACGTGCTGGTCGATCTTGTCGACGGTGACCACTTCCGGCGTCACCTCCACATGCACGGGGCTCAGCAGGATCTCCTCGCCGAGCTTCTTGATCGCCTTGGGCATGGTGGCCGAGAACAGCAGCGACTGGCGCTCCAGCGGCGTCTCGTCGACGATCTTCAGCACGTCTCGCGAAAAGCCCATGTCGAGCATGCGGTCGGCTTCGTCCAGCACCAGGATCTTCACCTTGTCGAGGCGGACCTTGCGCTGCTGGTGCAGGTCGAGCAGGCGGCCGGGCGTGGCGACGAGGATGTCGACGCCGTCCGACAGCGCCTTGACCTGGTTGCCCTGGCCGACGCCGCCGAACACGACGGCCGTCTTGAGGCGCACATGCTTGCCATAGGTCCGGAAGCTCTCGTCGATCTGCACGGCGAGCTCACGGGTCGGGGCGAGGATCAGGGCACGCACGCCCTTGGGGCCGGGGCCGGCGGGAATGGCGCTGAGGCGCTGCAGGATCGGCAGCGCGAAGGCGGCGGTCTTGCCCGTGCCGGTCTGGGCCAGGCCCATCATGTCGCGGCCTTCCAGCAGCGGCGGGATCGCCCGGGCCTGGATCGGGGTGGGCGTGTGGTAGCCGGCGGCGTCGAGCGCGCGCAGCAGCGGTTCGGCCAAGCCGAGCGCCGTGAAAGTCTGGTCTGTCATCATAGGTCCTTCATGCCTGCCCACGTCAAAACGACGGCATGGGCCGTCGTCCGGTCCCGCGATTGCCGACCTCTTCGGTCCGGCAGTGTCGCGGCCCTCGCGCGGATGGGCTCGGCGGATTGTTTCGGGGATGGCCTGAGGTGAGGCGCTGCTTCGAAAAACGAAAATCCAGCGCGCCGCGCGATCCCCAGGCGATCAATGCAGCCGGTTGCTGATGCATTCTGGGAATAAAGTCAAGAAAAAAGAACGGCATTCGACACGAGCGGCGCCCCGACCGACGGGCCGGCCCCGGCCTGCCGCATCGACCGCCGGGCCATGTCGCCGGTTTTATCGATCGGTCAAGATGCATATGCGGCGTAAGAAAAACTGAATCCGCAATTAAGATTTGTTAAAACGTAAGTCGATTCTAATAAGATCCGGCGACAGAGAAGCATGATAACTTTCAAAATACTGCCGCACCTGCGCCAATATTGCACAGGCGCGGCGCCTTGCGGTGCTTCTGCAACTCATTCACCTTTCGCGAGAACCAGCGGACACAGCCGGCAGAGATATCGACGAGGAACGCCATGCAGCATCACACCGGCCTCTTCATCCCGGGGCCGACCAACATTCCCGACCCGGTGCGCCGGGCGATGAACCTGCCGATGGAGGACATGCGCGCCCCCGATTTCCCGGAGCTGACGCTGCCGCTGTTCCGCGACCTCAAGCGTGTGTTCAAGACCGAGACCGGCCAGGCCTTCATCTATCCCGCCTCCGGCACCGGCGGCTGGGAAGCGGTGCTGACCAACACGCTCAATCCCGGCGACAAGGTGCTGATCGCCACCTTCGGCCAGTTCTCGCTGCTCTGGGCCGACATGTGCCGGCGCCTCGGCTTCGACACGGTGGTGGTGGACCGGCCCTGGGGCGAGGGCGTGCCGGTGGAGGCGTTCGCGGACATCCTCGCCCGCGACGGGACGCATCGGATCCGGGCCGTGCTCGCCACCCACAACGAGACCGCGACCGGCGTCACCTCCGACATTGCCGGCCTGCGCCGGGCGCTCGACGCGGCCGGCCATCCCGCCCTGCTCTATGTCGACGGCGTCTCGTCGGTCGCCTCGATCGACCTGCGCATGGACGAATGGGGCCTCGACGCCGTCGTCTCCGGCTCGCAGAAGGGCTTCATGCTGCCGACGGGCCTCGCCATCGTCGCGGTCAGCCAGAAGGCGCTGGAGGCGCACCGGTCTTCGAAGTTCCCGCGCTGCTTCTTCTCCTTCGAAGACATGATGCGCACCAACAAGGACGGCTATTTTCCCTACACGCCGGCGACGACGCTGCTGCGCGGCCTCAGGGCCTCGCTCGACCTCCTGTTTGCGGAAGGCCTGGAGAACGTCTTCACCCGCCACCACCATCTCGCCGAGGGCGTGCGCCGGGCGGTGACGGCCTGGGGCCTGACGCTGTGCGCCCGCGAGCCGAAATGGCATTCGGACACGGTCAGCGCCATCGTCGTGCCGGAGGGCGTCGACAGCACCCAGGTGGCCCGCCAAGCCTATCACCGCTACGGCGTGTCCTTCGGCATCGGCCTCAACAAGGTGGCGGGCAGGGTGTTCCGCATCGGCCATCTCGGCGCGCTGAACGAGCCGATGCTGCTGGGCGCGCTCGGTGCCGCCGAGATGGCGCTGGCCGATTGTGGCGCCCGCATCGCGTTCGGCTCGGGCGTCGCGGCGGCGCAGAGCCATTACGCCAGCCGCAGCAACCTGACCGCCGCCGCGGCCTGACCACGGCGATCGCGCGGCGCCGGCCCCACGGAGACCCCGACATCCCATGAGCTTCACCCAGTACAAGCCGGTGGCGACGCGCCTGCAGCGCAGCGAGCTCGCCGTGCCCGGCTCCAACCCGTCGATGATCGACAAGGCGGCCGCCTCCGCCGCCGATTTCGTCTTCCTCGACCTGGAGGACGCGGTGGCGCCGAACGACAAGGAGCCGGCGCGCAGAAACGTCATCCAGGCGCTGAACGACATCGACTGGAAGGGCAAGGGCAAGACCGTATCGATCCGCATCAACGGCCTCGACACCCATTACATGTATCGCGACGTCGTCGACATCGTCGAGCAGGCGGGATCCAGGCTCGATACGATCCTGGTGCCGAAAGTCGGCACCCCGCACGACCTCACCATGGTCGAGGCGCTGGTGACGCAGATCGAGGAAGCCAGACGGCTGCCCAACCGCATCGGCATCGAGGCGCTGATCGAGACCGCGCTCGGCATGGCCAATGTCGAGGAGATCGCCCGCCAGACCCATACCAGGCGGCTGGAGGCGCTGCATTTCGGCGTCGCCGACTTTGCCGCCTCGCGCCGCTCGCGCACGGTGGTGATCGGCGGCCTCAATCCCGACTATCCCGGCGACCAGTGGCATGCGGCGATCGACCGGATGGTGACGGCCTGCCGCGCCTTCGGGCTGCGCGCCATCGACGGCCCCTTCGGCGACTTCAACGACCCCGACGGCTATGTCGCCGCCGCCCGGCGGGCCGCCGTGCTCGGCTGCGAGGGCAAATGGGCGATCCATCCGAGCCAGATCGCCATGGCCAACGACGTGTTCTCGCCGCCGCCGGCCGAGGTCGAGCGGGCCAAGCGCATCCTGGTCGCGCTCGAACAGGCCGCGGCCGAGGGCCGGGGCGCGGCCCAGCTCGACGGCCGGATGATCGACGCAGCCTCGGCCCGCATGGCGCAGAACGTCGTCACGGTCGCCGACGCCATCGCCGCCAAGGCGGCCTGAGACGCAAAGTTGGGGGAAAGCCGGATGGACATCCACGAATACCAGGCCAAGGAGATCCTGGCCAAGTACGGCGTGCCGATCCCGCGCGGGGGCCTCGCCTACAGCGCCGAGCAGGCCGCCTACCGGGCCCGCGAGATCGGCGGCTCGGTCTGGGTGGTCAAGGCGCAGGTCCACACCGGCGGACGCGGCAAGGCCGGCGGGGTCAAGGTCGTGACCAGCGAGGATGCGGTCGAGGCGGCCGCCGAGGCCATGCTGGGGCGCAGGCTCGTCACCCCCCAGACCGGCCCCCAGGGCAAGGGCGTCTACCGGCTCTATATCGAAGGCGGCGTCGCCATCGGGCACGAGTTCTATCTCGGCTTCGTGCTCGACCGCGGCGAGCAGCGCGTCGCGGTGGTCGCCTCCCGCGAGGGCGGCATCGACATCGAGGAGATCGCGGCCGAGCGGCCGGACAGCCTGATCCGCCACTGCGTCGAGCCGGCTGTCGGCATGCAGGCCTTCCAGGCGCGGGAGATCGCCTTCGCCCTGGGCCTGCCGGCCGGCACGATCGCCGAGGCGACGCAGGTCATCCTGCGCTGCTACCGCGCCTTCCGCGACAAGGACGCCACGATGCTGGAGATCAACCCGCTGGTGCTGACCGCGGACAACCGCCTGCTGGCGCTCGATGCCAAGATGTCGTTCGACGACAACGCCCTGTTCCGCCATCCCGACATTTCCGAGCTGCGCGACAAGAGCCAGGAGGACCCGCGCGAGACCCAGGCCGCCGACCGGGGCCTGTCCTATGTCGGGCTCGACGGCGATGTCGGCTGCATCGTCAACGGCGCGGGCCTCGCCATGGCGACGATGGACATGATCAAGCTCGCCGGCGGAGAGCCGGCTAATTTCCTCGACATCGGCGGCGGCGCCACGCCCGAGCGGGTGGCCAAGGCCTTCCGCCTTGTGACGCAGGACAGGAACGTCAAGGTGGTGCTGGTCAACATCTTCGCCGGCATCAACCGCTGCGACTGGGTGGCGCAAGGCGTGGTCAAGGCGGTGGAGATCGCCGGGCTCGACCGCCCGCTGGTGGTGCGCCTGGCCGGCACGCATGTGGAGGAGGGCCGCCGGATCATCGCGGAGAGCGGCCTCTCCGTCATCGCCGCCACCACCCTGGCCGAGGCCGCACAACGGTCGGTCGAGGCCGCCCGACGCCAGCAGAGAGCCTGAGCCATGTCCGTCCTGATCGACAAGACGACCCCGGTGCTGGTGCAGGGCATCACCGGCAAGATCGGCAGCTTCCACGCCCAGGAGATGCTGGACTACGGCACGCCCGTGGTCGGCGGCGTCACGCCCGGCAAGGGCGGCTCGACCATCCTCGGCCTGCCGGTGTTCGACACGGTCAAGGCGGCGGTCGGAGCGACCGGCGCGACGGTCTCGATCGTGTTCGTGCCGCCGCCCTTCGCCGCCGATTCGATCATGGAGGCGGCCGATGCCGGCATCCGCGTCTGCATCGCCATCACCGACGGCATCCCGGCCCAGGACATGATGCGGGTGAAGCGCTACATGCGCCGCTACCGGGCGCAGGCGCGCATGCGGCTGCTGGGGCCGAACTGCGCCGGCGTGATCACCCCCGGCCAGAGCCTCTGCGGCATCATGCCGGGCCATATCTACCTGCCGGGGCGCATCGGCATCGTCGGGCGCTCGGGCACGCTCGGCTACGAGGCAGCCTCCCAGTTGAAGGAACTGGGCATCGGCGTCTCGACCTCGGTCGGCATCGGCGGCGACCCGATCAACGGCTCCTCGCATCGCGACATCCTCGAATTGTTCGAGAACGACCCGGACACCGACGCGGTGGTGATGATCGGCGAGATCGGTGGCCCGCAGGAGGCCGAGGCCGCCGCTTTTGCCCGCGACCACATGACCAAGCCGGTCTGCGCCTATATCGCCGGCCTCTCCGCACCGAAGGGCCGCAAGATGGGCCATGCCGGCGCCATCGTCTCGACCAGTGGCGAGAGCGCGGCCGAGAAGGTCGAGATCCTCAGGGCCTGCGGCGTCACCATCGTGCCGACGCCGGCCGAGTTCGGCACGACGGTGCAGGCGATGCTGGCGGCACGGGAGACGCCGATGCGCAAGGCGGGGTAGAGATCGACGAGCCTCGTGCAGGTCCGCGGTGCCGCTGTGAGCGACTGAGAGAGATCTACAACGGATCTCTGCCTTGCTGTCCATATCGTGCTATACATATATAGCACGATATGGGAGGGCACTTCATGCTTGCAATTCGGCTGCCTCCGGACATCGAAAGCCGGCTCGATGCGCTCGCCAAGGCAACCGGGCGATCCAAGAGCTTCTATGCGCGTCAAGCCATTCTCGAGCATCTCGACGACCTGGAGGATATCTATCTCGCCGAACGCGAATTGGAGGATGTCCGCGCCGGCCGCAGCGTTTCGACTCCCCTCGAAGAGGTGATGAAGGCGCATGGCCTGGAAGATTGAGCTGTCCGGGCTCGCTCAGAAGGCTCTCCGTAACATCGACCCGCAAAATTCTACCCGGATACTGCGCTTCCTGCGCGATCGTCTCTCCGTTCTGGACGATCCTCGCAGTATGGGAGAAGCCCTGAAGGGTGCCAAGTTGGGGAGTCTCTGGAAATATCGTGTCGGCGACTATCGCATCATCGCCGACATCCAAGATCGGGTCGTGTGTATCGTCGTCGTGCGCATCGGCAACCGACGCGACGTCTACAAACGATAGGCCGGACGCCGCCGCTACTGCACCACCTTGAACTCCACGCGCCGATCGAAGGCGTAGAGGTCGTCCTGGCTGTATTTGGAGCGGTCATCGGCCTCGAACGGCTCGTGCTTGCCGTGGCCCTCGGCGTCGATGGCGCAGTCGAGGCCCTTCTGCTTGAGCACCGCAGCCACGGCTTCCGCCCGCGCCCGCGAAAGCTTGTCGTTGTAGGCATCCGAGCCGCGCTCGTCGGTGTGGCCGATCAGCACGACGGTCTTGGGCCTCTGGCCCTTGAGATAGTTGTAGAGGTCGTCGACCGCCTTCAGGCCGTCGTCGGTCAGCACCGCCTCGTCGGTGGCGAAGCGGATCGGCACCGGCACGGCGACGGCGGTGAAGTTGCGGAAGGTCGGCACCATCACGCCGGCGGCCTCGCCGCGGAAGCCCCGGGAGGCGACATAGGTCGGCGCCAGGGACTTGGCCTGGTAGGCGCGCTTGGCGAGATAGTCCTCCACCTCGCGCGGCGGCGCCTTCGGCACCAGCTTGACGTTGCGGATCTCGTTGATCGCCGCCTCGTAGGCCCCGGCCGCGGCGGCATAATCCTTGGCGTCGTACTTGAGGTCGCCGAGGGCCATCGACACCTGCCAGGGCCGGGCGATGGCGGCGGCGCCGGCGACATATTCGGGGGAGAAGCTGCCGTCCTCCTTCTGGCCGACGCTGAGGAAGGCGAGCGCGATCGAGCGCCGCGCCCCCTCGACATAGCTGCCGTCGCAGGACGACTCCTTGGAGATACGGTCGGCCAGGCCCGGCAGGGCGGCGATGTCGCCCTTGGCGATCGCCGCCTTCACCGCCCCGTCCAGGGCCGTGCAGTCGGCCCGGGCGGGGACCGCCGCCGCGAGGTGAACCCCCGCGGCGGCAAGGACGATCAGGAGCGTGCTGCGCATCACGTCCTCACTGAACCTGGATGACGATCGCGGTGGACGCGACGGTCTCCTTGGAGGCTGCCGGCGCCGCGCCGGCATCCTTGTCGCTGACGACGGCCGCGAGCTTGGCGCTCTGGGCGTCCTTCTTGGCGTCGGCGTCGAGCCCGGCGGCTTCCTTGCGGATGTCGTTGGCCTCCACGACGATGGAGCGCGTCACCTGCTTGTCGAAGTTCGGGATCTGGGCGAAGGTCTGCTTCGTCGGGTCGATCCGGAAGCCGAAGGCCTCTCTGGTCGAGCCGTTGACGCGGCACACGCCCACCACCCGCTCCTGGCCGATGTCCGGCAGCTTGAACTTGAAGGGCGCGCCCGGCCCGCCCAGCACCACGGTCTGCCCCGCCTTCACCGCATTGTCCGACTGGAACTTGTTGGGGAAGATGATGGTGCCGACGCCGTCCTTGGAGACGTTGACGACGAAGAGGCTGCAGTCGCGGCTGGCGACGGCGGTGAACACGGCCGACTGGTATTGCTTGTAGACCGTGTTGTCCGCGGTCAGGCGCAGCTCGAAGGTGCCCCCGGGCGAGGGCGGCGTCACCACCGGCGCGACCTGCGCGCCACCGGCCAGGTTCGAGACGTCGAGCACGCGGCCCTCGGTGGAGCTCTCCACGAACTTGATGAACAGCGTCTCGAACTGGTCGCGCGGCACGATGCCCTGCTCCAGGCGATGCATCAGGGCGATGGCTTCGGGGCCACCCTGGATGAAGGCGTCCTTGAACCTGTCGGGGGCATAGCCGTACTCGGCGGCGGCCCGGCGCAGCGACAGGTCGCCCTCGTAGCGCGTGAACAGGGCATTGGTCATCTCGACGCCGTTGAGCTTCAGCGCCGGATCGAGGCCGGCCCGCTTCATCGCCGAGGTGAAGCGCTGGAAGTCGTCCTCGATGAGGGCGTCCATCTTGTCGTTCTCGGGATAGAGCGCCGCCACCGTCTCGCGGACGTCCTTGGAGAAGGAGTGGTCGGCGAGGATCGCCCGGCGCACCTCGTCCTTGGCCTTGCGCATGCCCTGGTCGTGGCAACCCATGCAGGAAATGCCGTTGGTGACCGAGAAGTCGCGGCGCGAGGGATCGCGGACGATCTGCACCGGCCCCTTGTCGAGACGGGTGCCGTCGGACTTGTTGAGGTAATAGGCCTGGAAGCCGTTGGGCAGGGAGAAGATGCTCTCGCCGCCGTCATGGTGGAAGCCGCCGGTGATGCCGTCCTGCTCGGGGCCGAGCGGATGCAGGAACAGGCTCTGCTTGTCCTTCGAGCCGCCGAAGTCGTAGGAGGTCCAGAAATAGCCGGTCGAGATCGGATGGCGCTCGATCAGGCGGTTGTTCTGCGACACGCCGGACTTCTGGAAGCCGGCGCGCTGGGCCACGAAGTTCTTGATGTCCGCATCCATGTCGACGGCGAGCTTCTGGGTCAGGCCCGGGAAGTTGTCCGGGAGCTGCAGCAGCTTGTCGTAGAGCGGGGGCTGCGACGCCGTGAAGGTGAACCAGTCGGCGCGGACATAGGGCAGCACCGTGTTGGTCTGCTGGGCGGCGAAGTCGAACATCTTGGCGTCGGGCTTCACGGCGAAGGGATAGTTCGCCAGCACCGTGTTCCAGTCCGCCTCCTCCCAGCCGAGATCCTCGAGGTTGAAGGCGACGATGGTCTTGGCCTCGTCGATGGTCTCGAGGCGGACCACGTCGGGCCGGCGCGAGAACGAGTTCAGCAGCTTGACCACGCCCTGGCGATAGACGTTCATCGCCTCGTCGGTGTCGCAGGAATTGTAGATGTTGGTGAGGGTGAGGTAGCGCCGGCCCTTGATGCGATGGTCGGGCAGGTGCTGCAGGTCGGCGGCGATGGCGTCGACCACGTCTTCGTCCGTCATGAACTTGCGGCTGGCGCAGGCCGCCGCCTCCTGGTCGCCGGTCGACTTGATCCAGGCGCGCAGCGCCTCGATGTCCGCGGCGGTGATCTCCGGCCGGGAGGTGTCGAACTCGTAATAGACGTCGTACGGCATCTCCTTGTTGATGATCTGCTGGAACAGCTTGGACCCTTCGGGATTGCCGGCCTGGATGAAGTGCGGATTGGCGGCGAGCTCGTCGAGCTTGAGGATGTCGCCGAAATTCTTTGCCGGCTTCTCACGCGCGGTCAGCATGCCCGCCTCGTGGCAGCGCGAGCAGTGCTTCTCGAGCACGTCGAAAGCCGCCTTGGCGATCGGATCCGTCGGCACCCTCAGGTCCGGCGGGAAGGCCGGGAAACCACCGGCGGCGGCCGGCGCGGGAGCCGGCGGCGGGGGCGGGGGCGGGGGCGGCGCCGGCTCGGCCGCGATCGGCTGGGGCGCAGGCGCCGGCGGAGGCGGCGGCTCCGGCTCAGCGGCGGGCTGAGGCGCGAGCGCGGGAGCCGGAGGCGGCGCTTCGGCGGCGGCCGGCGGTGGCGGCGGAGGTGGAGGCGGAGCCTCGGCGGCGGCCGGACCCGGCGGCGGTGCCGGCTCCTCGGGCTGCGCGGCATCCGCCGGCGCCGGCGCGCCCGGCGGCTCGGCGGCCGGACCGACCGGCACCAGCGTCGCCGGCGGCTTGGCATCGGCGGCGAAGGCGGGAAGTGACAGCCCCGGCAGCACGCTCGCGGAGAGCGACGCCGCGACCAGCAGGCCCGCTATGCGGAATTGGTTGCGATACTTCATGGCGTTCTCCTGGCGATCTTTCTTCGCCTCAAGGAATGATCTCGTAGGGAAGCGTCGCGAGCGAGCGTCCCACCGGCTTGGTATTCTCCTGGACCGTCTCGGCACCCGCCGGTGTGGCGAGGCTCTGGGCAAGCTCCGGGAGAAGACTCGCGTTGACCTCGTCCTGCGGGATCACCTGGATCTGGCGCGTGACGAATTTCCGCGACAGCTTCAGAGGATCGACCGCAACCAGGGCCAGCACAGTGCCTTTGGTCACAGAGGTCGCATCGAAGCGCATGCCGTAGGAGGGGTCGGGCACGGTGACGGCATGGCCGGCGAGAATCCGGCCGTCCTTGGCACGCTTGTCCGAGATGGCGTTGGGGAAGAGCTGCACCACCTCGCCCTCGTCCGAAACCGACAGCAGGACCAGGAAGCCGTCATGGCCTGAGGTGACGCGGAAGCGGATGTCCTGCGTGCCGAGCCTGACCGGCGAGCGCGGGATCTGCTCGAGCCTGACGTCGTCCGACGGCCTCGCGCCGAGAATGTCCATCACCTTCTGCGGCGTGATCTTGCCGGTGTTGAGGGCGTCTCCCGCCTGCAGATCCGGCGGGGCCGTGCCGGTGACGGGGTTCCTGGCCGCGACCTTCAGCGCCGCCCCCTCCCCCGCCAGGCCGGGCGTCAGGCCCATCTCGCAGCGGCCGGCATGCCGGCCGCAATAGTCCGCCGAGCGCTCGCGCACGTAGTCGAGCAGCTCCTGGTTGGAGATCACGCCGTCGTGGTTCAAGTCGGCGAGACCCTTTTCGATGCCGTCGGCAAAGGCGGCGGTGAAAACGCCATGATAGTCCGGACCGGCGTCCTCGTCGATGAGGGCGAGCTGGGTCGGCGAGACCGCGGACCAGGTGACGAGGTCGATGCCGGCGGGCGGCGGCGGCGGATCGGCGGCCGCCTGCTTCTCCTCGGCCACGGCGGCCTCGACCACGATGGAGCGCGTCGTCCCCTCGATCTGCGGCGAGCGGGCGGCGGGATTGCCGCCCCCCGAGGCTGCCTCGACGGTGATGGCGCGCGTCACGGTGCCGGACTGGGAGGAATCGATCACGGCCGTCACGTGCCGGCCGGCCAGCGCGGCGAAGGCCGCATCCATCTCGTCGGCCGTGAGCATGCCGCCGAAGCTGAGATCCGTGCCGCTGCCCTTGGGAACGACGTCGAAAGGCAGCAGGGCCTGCCGCGCCTTGCCGTCCTGCCGGGAAAAATAGCCCTGGCCGGCATAGTAGAAGAACACCCGCTCGCCGGGCTTGGCGCCGCCGAGCCAAGTGCGCAGGCCGTCCAGCACCGCCGCCTTGGTGGCCGCGCCGTCGCGCAGCACCTTGATGTCGCCGCCCCCGTAGCCCAGCGCGCCGGTGAGCATGCCCTGGATGCGCGCCGCGTCGGCGGCGGAGGCGCCGGCGAGGCGGAAGCTCAGCCGCGCGTCCTGGTAGGTGTCGAGCGCGACGACCAGCGCGCGGTCGGCGCGGGCCGGCGAAGCCAGGCCGAGCAGGCCGAGGCCGGCGGCCAGACACAGGCTCGCGGCGCGGACCAGGCGCCCGACCGGCGCGGCGCCGCGGCGCGTCCCGGGAGCTGCGAGCCCGCCCTCGCGGCGGCGGCCGATCCGGCCCGGGCGCGTGTTCATGCTATCCTCCGCCGCTGGTGAAGACGTCGGCGATGCCGACCGAGACGGCCTGGCCCGAAAGGGCGTTCTTCAGCACGTCCGGCAGGTCGGCGGCCGCCTGCGGGCTGGTCAGCCCCTTCAGTGCGGCGTGCAACTCGTCCAGCGGCTGGTCCGACAGGATGGCGATCAGATGCTCTGAGCCGAAGGGCGGGTCCCTGACCTGCAGCGGCAGCGCGAAGCTGCGCCCCCGCCAGTCCTGGTCGTGCTCGGCCTTGGAGACGGGGTAGAGGAACTCGACCTTGCCGTTCGGCGGCAGGTTGAACAGCGTCATGTAGGGGTGCGGCGACTGGCCCAGGGCCACAGCGAGCTTCTCGCCGCGCCGATAGGTTCGCGGCCCGCTGGCGACCTCGAAGGGCAGCGCGCTCGTGGTGGCGGCCTTGAGCATGGCGATGGCCCGCCACTTGGCGACGATGCCGGGCAGGCCGTCCGGAGCGACGTTCTCGGCGACGATGCCGGCGACGCGCTTTTCCACCGTGCGGGCCGCGAGGTCGTAGACCAGGTCGGCGGCGCCCTCGTCGGCGACCACGGCCGCGCCCTGGACCTGCGCCGGGCCCTGGCCGCCGCGATAGGCGAGCAGGAGCGGCAGATCGCCGGCCGCCACGACGACCGGCGGCGCGTCGGGCTGCTTGGCGACCGGCTGCACCGGCTGGGGCGGAGCGGCGCGGGTGTCGAACACGGACCGTGCCCGGCTCACCGGCGGGAAGGACTGCGGCACCTGCTGGCTGTCGGTCTTCTGCTGCACGGTGGCGCGGATGAAGGCGACCAGCTCCTTCTCGGTGGTGACGCCGTCATGGTCGGCGTCGGCAGCCCCCTCCAACGCCCGGGCGAAGGCGTAGGACAGGGCCCCGCGCGGCTGGCCGTCGATCTGCACCTCCGGCACCAGGCGCTCGTCGGAGACGCCGGCCAGGAAGGTGACGTCGTCGTTGGGCGCGATCCGCTCGGAGACCTCGGGCGCGGGCGGGGCGAACTTGAGCAGTTCCGTGCGATCGATCTTCAACTTCGGCGCGGCCCGATAGGTCAGGCCGAGCGAGACGGAGCGGTACATGGTGCCGGAATGGCAGGCATCGGCGACGAAGACGACGTGCACCTTCCTGGCCGCCGCCTGCTGCAGCCATTCCGCCACCTCGTTGTCGACGATGCGCTCGGCCAGGCCCGGGCCGTCGAGCCCGTAGTTGGCGAGCGGGAAATTCTCGTCGAGCCCGTCCGGCTCCTCCGGGTCGCCGGGCCGCGCCGGCTCCTGCGAGCCGTGGCCGGCATAGGTGAAGATCAGGGTGTCGCCGGCCTTGGCCTCGCCGAGCAGGCTTTCCCAGGCCGCGACCACGGCCTGCTTGGTCACCTGCTTGTCGGTGAGCAGGATGGTCCGCTCGGTGCCGAGCCTGGCGAGGGCGCCGGCGATGTCCCTGGCATCGTTCACGGCGCCGTGCAGCGCCGGAATCGGCGCGTCATAGGCATCGATGCCGACGACCAAGGCATAGCGGGCGGCGAGCGCCGGGACCGGCGCGGCGAGACAGAGGGCGAGGGCCGCAGCGCCGGCCAAGCGCTCCCCGATGGACAGTCGCCTCACTCGCGTCCCTCTCCCATCCGGTGATCCGCTCGCTGTCCTCACGTTCGAATCTCCGTATGGCGGTGTCAGCCGGCGCGGCTATTTGGCCTTCGGTGCCTTGCCGGGTCGCGGCGGCAGAGACGCGATATAGGTTGCGATCGCCAGGCGGTCGTCGTCGGAGAGCCGGCTGGTGTTCTCGATCACCTCCCGCATGCTGCCGCCGGCCGAATCGAAGTCCGGCGTCAGGCCGGTCTTCAGGAACTCGGCGATGTCGGCCGCCTTCCAGTTGGCCAGGCCGTCGGCATGCGGAGTGATGTTGGGCACCCAGCCCTTGCCTTCGGGATCAGGCCCGCCGGCAAAGCGCTCGTCCCCCTTGATACCGCCAAGTGGGTTCCTCGGGCTGTGACATTCGGCACAGTGCCCCGGCCCTTCGACGAGATAGGCGCCGCGGTTCCAGACGGCGTCCTTGCTCGTGTCGGGCACGAAAGGCCGCTGGTCGAGGAACAGGAGCTTCCAGCCGCCGAGCAGGCGGCGGATGCTGAAGGGGAAGGGTATGTCGTGCGGCCTGGACGGCGTCGCCACCGCCGGCAGCGTCTTGATGTAGGCGTAGAGGTCGCGCACGTCCTCCAGCTTCATGCGCTGGTAGGAGGTGTAGGGCAGCGCGGGATAGAGATGCTCGCCCGCCCGCCCGACGCCGCGCTGGAGAGCATTGACGAAGTCGAGCTCGCTCCAGGCGCCGATGCCGTTCTGCGGATCGGAGGAGATGTTCGGGGCGTAGAAGGTGCCGAACGGCGAGCCGAGCGCCAGCCCGCCGCCGAGCTGGGTGCGGTCCTTCTGGCCGGGCGTCTGGTGGCAGGCGGCGCAGCCGCCGATGGTGAAGATGGTCGCGCCATTGGCGAGATCGGGCTTGTAGTCCGCCGTCAGGGCCGAGGCGGGAATGGTGGACGGGATCGTCACCACGTAGAACACGCCCAGGCCGATCACCGCGAGCACCAGGAGGGCGCCGACGATCTTTCTCATGCTTCGAGCTCCCCGGACCGGACGTGTTGGGGAGCGGCCGTCCCGCGCCCGCCTGAAAACGGCGAACGCGCCGGACGAAGGCCCCGGCGCGTTCGGATACCCGGAGGGCGGCTCAGCCCTTCTTGATGCGGTACGTGCCGTGGCAGGTGCCGCACTCGCCGGTAAGGGTCTTGAAGGCAGCGGCGAAGCTCGCCGTGTCGGTGGTGGCGGCCAGCGCCTTGGCGTCGGTGCCGAGCTTGGCGAACTCGGCGGCGAAGCCGGCCTTGTCTTCCCAGATCTTCGGCGCGGCAGTGGTGTCGTTGCCGGTCTTGGAATCGTCGGGGAACAGGGTCGGCATCTTGGCCGCCGCGTTCTCGTAGACCGCAGCGATCTCCTTGGCCTTGGCCGCGTCGAACGGGGTCTCGCCCTTGGCGATGCCCGTCGCCGTCTTGGTCGCGGCGGCGACGCCCTTCATGATCGCCTGGCGATCTTCGATCGGCCCGGCGAAGGCGACAGTGGCGCCGAAGGCGACGAGCACGGCGGCAGCGGCGAAACGTCTCATATGGCGATCTCCCTGGATAACCTTGGGGCAAGATAGCAGCGCGTTTTAACAAAACTCGCAAGAGCGTTTCTTGCAAGTGTTCCAGACAGAAACGTGACAGGGTGTTTGGAGCAAATCACACATGCGCGAGAGAGGACGGCCGCGGCTCGGCCATGCAGGCCTGCGCCGGATTCCTCGGCGCAGGCCTGCATGGTTAAGCCGCGGTTCACCATCCCATTCTAGGCTCGCGCCGATCGAACCCCGTGTTCCAGGCGTAACCCATGCGTATCGCGTTGCTTCCGCGCCTCCTCCTCGCCGCCGTGCTGGCCGCCGCCTTCGCTCCCTCGGCCGGCGCCGAGGACAGCCATCCCGCCTTCACCCCGGACACGGCCGCGCAGACCGCGCGCGCCCTCGCCCGATACCAGCAGATCGCCGCCGACGGCGGCTGGCCGGCGCTGCCGGCGAACGCGGCCGGCCTCAAGCCGGGCGCCAAGGGCCCGGCCGTGGCCAAGCTGAAGGAGCGCCTGGCCATCACGGGCGATCTCGACGAATCGGAATCGACGGGCGACGATTTCGACGAGGCGACGCGCCAGGCGCTGCTCCGGTTCCAGGAGCGGCACGGCCTCTCCCTCACCGGCACTATCGGCCGGCTGACCTTCGCGGCGCTGACCGTGCCGGTCGAGACGCGGATCAACCAACTCAACATGACGCTGGCGCGCCTGCAATATGATCGCTTCCCCTTCGCCCAGCGCTATGTCGTGGTCAACATCCCCGGCGCCGCCGCCGAGGCGGTGGAGAACGGCACGGTGGTGCGCCGCTTCACCGCCGTGGTCGGCCGCAAGGACCGCCAGTCGCCTGTCGTCGCCGCGCAGATCAAGTCGGTGAAGATGCTGCCGGACTGGACGGTGCCGGAGACGCTGATCCGGGAAGACATCATGCCGAAGATGCGGCAGGACCCGGGCTTCCTCGCCGCCTCGCACATGCGGGTGCTGAGCTGGAAGGGCGTCGAGCTCGACCCCGCCACCATCGACTGGAGCGGCGCCTCGCCGATCACCTACATGATCCGGCAGGATCCCGGACCGGACAATTCGCTCGGCTTCCTCAAGCTCGACATGCCCAATGTCCATGCGGTCTACATGCACGACACGCCGCACCGCGAGCTGTTCCGCAACGACGTGCGCTTCAACTCCTCCGGCTGCACCCGCATCGCCGGCGTGCAGGACCTCGCCGCCTGGCTGATGCAGGGCACGGAATGGACCGGCCAGGCGATCCAGGCGCAGATCGATTCCGGTGAGCCGAAGACGGTGCCGCTGCCCAAGCCCGTGCCGGTGGCCTGGGTCTACTTCACCGCCTGGGGCACGCCGGACGGGCTGGCGCAGTTCCGCGACGACGTCTACGGCCTCGACACGCCGGAGGGCGTGGCGCAGTCGCGCATCTACGGCCCGCCCAAGACCGCTCCCGACGCCGGGACGCCGGCGGCGACCGGGCCGAAGCCCCCGGCCGCCGGTCCGCAGGCGCCCGTGGCGGCCGAGCCCAAGCCCGCCGCCGAGCCGAGATCGGCGGCCGCGGCCCCGAAGCGGCCGGTGACGCTGGCGGAAACGCAGTAGCGGGGACCGGCCCCCAGGGACGCGGCATCGGCGCCTGGAGCGACATGGCGCACTTTACTGATTGACTAAAATCAGTAAAGTGCGCGCCATAAATCCATCGAGACAGCCCGTCACCGACGCTCCAGAGGTCTTCGAGATGCCGGACCACGCCTTTGCCGCACGCCTCAACTCGTTTCGGGCCGGAGCAACGGATTACTGGAGAGGAAAGTCCGGTAAAGTCACGACCTTCGACCTGATCGCGCGCGCCGCCACGGTCGACGGCCTCGGGGCGGTCGATCTCAACTATCCCGACCATCTGGAAGGCACCACCGACGGCGCGATGGCGGCGCATCTGCGCGACTGTGGCCTGGCGCTCAATGGCTATGCCATGCGCTACTACACCGACCCCGCCTTCAAGATCGGCGCCTTCACCAATCCCGACCCGGCGGTGCGGCGCAAGGCGATCGACCTCACGCGGCGCGGCATCGATTCGATGCGCGCCGCCGGCGGCCGGGTGATGACGCTGTGGCTCGGCCAGGACGGCTTCGACTATTCCTTCCAGGCCGACTACCGCGCCCTCTGGGACATGGAGGTCGCGGCGATCCGGGAGGTCGCCGCCCATGATCCCGCGGTCGACGTCAGCATCGAATACAAGCCCAACGAGCCGCGCGCCTTCGCCGTCCTGCCCGATGTCGCAACCACCCTGCTGGCGGTGCGGGAAGCGGGCGCGGCCAATCTCGGCGTGACTCTCGACTTCGCCCATGTGCTCTATGCCGGCGAGATGCCGGCCTATGCCGCCGCCCTGGTAGCGCGACACAGCCGCCTTCTCGGCGTGCATCTCAACGACGGCTATGCCCATCGCGACGACGGGCTGATGGTCGGCGCGGTGCATGTGCAGCAGACCATCGAACTCCTCGCCGCCCTGGACGGCATCGGCTATGACGGCGTCCTCTATTTCGATACCTTCCCCGACGTGTCCGGACTCGACCCGGTGGCCGAATGCGCCGCCAACATCGCCGCCGTGCGCGCCATGCTCGGGGTGGCGGGGCGCCTCAAGGCCAGCCCGGCCCTGGCCGAGGCGGTCGCCCGCCAGGACGCGGTCGCCGGCCAGAGGCTGGTGCAGGCGGCGCTGTTCGGTGCCTGACGGGCACGCGAGACGAGGCAGGCCATGAGCGCTCCGACCGACCCGCGCGCCGTGGGCCCGCGCATCCGGATGATGCTGCCGGAGCTCTCCGCCTTCGAGGCGCGCATCGTCGACTATCTCCTGCGCAGCGAGCTCGACGAGAGGCTGCCGCTGAAGCAGGTGGCGGACCGCGCCGGCGTGTCGGAGGCGATGGTGGTGAAGACCGCCAAGAAGCTCGGCTTCGACGGCTTCCGCGAGCTCCGGGCGGCGCTGGCCGAGTACAAGCGCCTGCCGGCCGTCGACCTGCACCGCGAGGTGACGCCCGAGGACACGGCGCAGACCATCGTGCAGAAAGTGTTCCGCACCGCCATCCAGGCGCTGGAGGAGACGCTCGCCATCCTCGACATCGCCGCCTTCGAGAAGGCGGCGGACCTGATCCACGCCGCCCGCCAGCGCGACTTCTACGGCCTGGGCGGCTCGGCCCAGATCGCCCGCGACGTCGCGCACAAGTTCCTGCGCATCGGCATCCGCGCCGCCGTGTTCGACGATACCCACATGATGGCGATGTCGGCCAACCTGCTCGGCCCGGGCGACCTCGTCGTCGCCTTCTCCCACTCGGGCCGCACCGCCGGCCTCGTCGACGCGGTCCAGCTCGCCAAGGCCAACGGCGCGGCCGTGATCGCCATCTCCAACTACGACAGCAGCCCCCTGGCGACCCTCGCCGACGTGGTGCTGTGCTCGACGGCGCAGGGCTCGCCGCTGACCGGCGAGAATGCGGCGGCGCGCATCGCCCAGCTCAACATCATGGACGCGGTGTTCGTGGCCGTGGCGCAACGAGGCTATGCCCGCGCCGAGGAGAATCTGGCACGCACCATGGCCGCGGTGCAGGGCAAGCGGAGATAGGCTGACATGGCGGCGTTCGACATCATCGTGTGCGGCAGCCTGCATCTCGACATCCGCGTGGAGGCGAGCCGCCTGCCGCGCCTCGACGAGACCGCGGTCGGCCGGGCCTGGGCGGAGGTCTGCGGCGGCAAGGGCGGCAACCAGGCGGCGCAGGCAGCGCGGCAAGGCGCCCGCACGGCGATGATCGGCCGGGTGGGCCGGGATTCCTTCGGCGAGAAGCTTCTTGCCCATCTCGACCGGGCCGGCGTCGACCGCCGGGCAGTCGAGACCGACGAGGGCGCCGGCTCGGGCATGAGCGTCGCCATCGTCGAGGACGGCGGCCAGTACGGCGCGGTGATCGTCTCGGGCGCCAACCTTTCCATCGCCCCGGACGGCGCGGCCGCCGCCTGGGACCGGCTCGGCGGCGCCCGCGCCCTGGTGCTGCAGAACGAGGCGCCGCATGCGGTCAACGCCGCCGTGGCGCGGGCGGCCCGCGCCGCCGGCGCCGCCGTCATCCTCAATGCCGCGCCGGCCCGCCCGCTCGGCGAGGATCTCCTCGACCTCGTCGACGTGCTGGTGGTCAACCGCATCGAGGCGGAGATGCTGACCGGCCTGCCGGTGATCGGCAGGCCGGGCGCCAGGGCCGCGCTGGCGGCGCTCGGCGCCGGGCGGCGGAGCGTCGTCGTCACCCTCGGCGGCGAAGGCCTGGTGGCGGCTGGGGCGGGCGAGACGCCGTTCGAGCTCGCGGCCGAGCCGGTGACCGTGGTCTCGACCCATGGCGCCGGCGACTGCTTCGTCGGCGCCCTCGCCGGCCGCCTGGTGGCGGGCGAGGACCTGCGGCAGGCCTGCGCCTTCGCCAACCGGGCTGCGGCAGCCTTCGTGTCCCGGCGTCGGGACTGAACGAGCTTCCGGCACCGGCCCCGGTCGCTCCCGCGGATTCGGCCGCGCTGCTCTGCGCGCCCTTCGCGCAGGCGCTGCCCCGCGGCGGGCTCGATGACCTCGCCCGTACCCCGTCGGCCACCTGTCCGGGAAAAGGGGTTGCAATTGGCCGCACGGTCGGTATTGTACGTACAAGACGTACCGTACTGAACGAGAGACGATCCCTTGACCGCCGACACCATCGATCGACAGTCGCCGGAACCGTTCTATCTGCAGCTCTCGCGGCTGGTGGAGCGGGCCATCGATGCGGGCGAGTTCACCGTCGGCGATCGACTGCCCGGCGAAAGCGAGCTCTGCCGGCGCTACGACCTCGCCCGCTCGACGGTGCGGGAGATGCTGCGCAACCTGGAGGAGCGCGGCCGCATCAAGCTGGTGCCGCGGCGCGGCGCCTATGTGATCGACCCCGACCGATCGGGGTGGGTGCTGCAGGTCACGGCCGGCTTCTTCGAGGGCGAGGTCGACCACAACAAGCGCAAGGTCGAGACCGTCGTCCTCGAAGCCAAGCGCTGCGCTTTCCCCGAGGCGCCCGCCGCCGCCCTCGGCCTGCAGCCCGGGCAGGAGGGCTTCCTGCTGAAGCGCCTGCGCAGGCTCGACGGCGAGCTGGCGCTCTACTCGGAGAACTTCCTGCTGCCCGAGCTCGAGAACGTGGTCCGCGGCAGCGAGGTGATGGAACCCCACGGTTCGTTGAACCGTGTCCTGAGCGCGGCGGGTTACGGGATCTTCGGAGCGCGGCGCAGCGTCGAGGCGGTTCCGGCGCCGCCCGCCGTCGCCAAGCGGCTGGAGGTGCCGGCCGGCTCGCCCCTGCTCCTGGTCACCTCCGTGTCCTGGGGCCGGGATCAGCAGCCCTTCGACTTCTACACGTCCTGGGTCCGCACCGACGTCGTGAAGATCACCGTCGAGGCGCAGGCCGCGCTCGACGAGAGCTGAACCAAGCAGACCCGGCCTTCGCCGGGCCCAACAGCAGGGGAAACGACCATGACCATGTCATCACGGGCACCCGCCGCGGCGGTGCTCCGAACGATCGCGCTTGCCGTCACGCTGGGGAGCGCCGCCGCCCAGGCCGAGCCGGTGACGCTGACCGTGGCGCTCGCCGCCAATCCGCAGATGCAGACGGCCGCACAGCTGATCGACAATTTCTACGCCGGGAACCCCGACATCAAGGTCAAGTTCCAGATCCTGCCGGAGAACCAGCTGCGTCCGACCGTGCTGAAGGACGTGGCCACCAATTCCGGCCAGTTCGACGTGGTGATGATCGGCGCCTATGAGGTGCCGCTCTGGGCCCAGAAGTCCTGGATCCTCGACCTCAGCAAGGAGTTCGTGGCCGGCGACCAGGGCTGGAACGTCGACGACCTCGTCACCCCGATCAAGGACCTCGTGTCCTACAAGGGCGACCTCTACGCGACGCCGTTCTACGGCTCCTCCTCCTTCATGTTCTACCGCAAGGACCTGTTCGAGAAGGCCGGCCTGACCATGCCGGAGGTGCCGACCTGGGACGAGGTGGCCGCGTTCGCGGCCAAGCTCGACGACAAGGCGAACGGCGTGTCCGGCATCTGCCTCAGGGGCATCCCGGGCTGGGGCCAGAACCTGGCGCCGCTGACCACGGTGATCAACACGTTCGGCGGGCGCTGGTTCGACGAGCAATGGGCCCCGCAGCTCTCGGCGCCGAAGACCAAGGAGGCGATCCGCTTCTATGTCGACCTCCTGAAGCAGCACGGCCAGCCCGACGCCGCCAAGGACGGCTGGCAGGAATGCCTCCAGCTCTTCACCCAGGGCAAGGCGGCGATGTGGTACGACGACACCGTCTTCGCCGGCCCCGTGCTCGACCAGGCCTCGCCGGCCGTGAAGGGCCATGTCGGCTTTGCCATGGCGCCCGTGAAGGCGACGAAGGGCTCGGGCTGGCTCTGGGCCTGGGGCCTGTCGATCCCCAAGACCAGCCGCCACCCGCAGGAGGCCTGGAAGCTGATCGCCTGGCTGACGAGCCAGCAATACATCAAGCTCGCCGGCGAGAAGGCGGGCTGGGGCACGGTGCCGCCCGGATCGCGCCAATCCACCTATGCGATCCCGGACTATGTGAACGCGACCAAGGACTATGCCGCGCTCACCCTCAAGTCGATCAACGGCGCCAATCCGCTGAAGCCGACGGTCGATCCGGTCCCCTATACCGGCGTCCAATACGTCACGATCCCCGAGTTCGAGCAGATCGGCGACTTCACCTCCCAGCAGATCGCCGGCGCCATCAGCGGCCGGAACACGGTCGACGAGGCCATCGCCACCAGCGAGGCGAAGATCAAGGAGATCATGGAGGACGCCGGCTACGGCAAATAGGCCGACGCCCCTTCGCCCGGGGCGCCGCGCCTCCCAGCGGCGTCCCGGGACCTTTCCTCACGAGCTCGGCCGCGGGACCATCGCATGTCGTCCATCACCTTGCCGTCCTCGGCGCACAAGCGCACGAACGGCCACGCCGGCCGGCCGGCTTCACGACGATCGGCCTGGGCCAGGCGCCTGCCGCTTCTGCCGGCCCTGCTGTTCGTCGTCGCCGTCACGCAGGTCCCCTTCGTCATCACCGTCTACTACAGCGTGCAGCGCTGGAACCTCGTCTCGACGAATGCGCCGCGGTTCGTCTGGTTCCGCAACTTCGTCGCCGCGGCGGGCGATGCCGTGTTCCTCGGCGCGGTGGTCAACACCGCCGTCATGACCGGGGCGACGGTGGTGCTCTCCATCGTCTTCGGCGGCCTGCTGGCCCTCGGCCTGCAGCGTGATTTCGTCGGTCGCGGCCTGGCCCGCACCCTCGCCATCACGCCGTTCTTCGTCATGCCGGTCGCGGCCGCCCTGTTCTGGAAGACCGGCTTCTTCGATCCGACCTTCGGGCTGCTCGGCTGGCTGACGGACGAGATGGGCCTGGGGCGCCTCAACTGGATCAGCGAATATCCCCGGCTCTCCATCATCATCCTGACGACCTGGCAATGGTCGTCCTTCGCCCTGCTGATCCTGCTCGCCGGCCTGCAGTCCTTCCCGACCGAGGTGACCGAGGCCGCCGCCATCGACGGCGCCGGCCGCTTCTATGTCTTCCGCCGGCTGACCCTGCCGCATCTGCGGCCGTTCATCGAGCTCACGGCGCTGCTCACCTCGATGTATGTGCTGGAGAATTTCGCCGCCATCGCCATCCTGACGGCGGGCGGGCCGGCCTACGCCACCACCAACCTGTCCTACTACGTCTATCTCGAGGCCTTCTCGGCCTTCGACCTCGGCCGTGCCTCGGCCTTCGGCGTCATCACCCTCGCCATCGCCATCCTGATGGTCATGCCGATGCTCAAGGTGGTCTCGGGCATCTTCCGGGAAGGAGGCCGGTCGTGAAGCGGCATCGCGGACGCCGGTCCTTCGACGCAGTGCTGAGCGCGCTGACCTGGCTCGGCGCCCTGGCGATGTTCGCGCCCGTCGCCTGGATGGTCACGACCAGCTTCAAGACGGAGCAGGATGCGGTCAGCTACCCGCCGAGCCTCCTGTTCCAGCCCACCCTGGAGCACTACCGCCGCATCTTCGAGAACGATTTCGCCAGCTTCGCCTGGGTCTCGGTGCTGGTCACCGGCCTCTCGACCGCGCTGGTGATCGGGCTCGCGGTGCCAGCGGCCTATGCCCTCACCGTGCGCCCGGTGCCGAAGTGGCGGGACGTGCTGTTCTTCTTCATCTCGACCAAGATGATGCCGATCGCCGCCGGCATCGTGCCGATCTACCTCGTCGCCCGCAGCCTCGACCTGCTCAACACGCCGGCCGTGCTCATCATCGTCTACACCTCGATGAACCTGCCGCTGGCGATCTGGATGATCCGCTCCTTCATGGCGGAGATCCCTGCCGAAGTGTTCGACGCCGTCAAGGTCGACGGTGCCGGCGTCTGGCGCGAGCTCGTCGCCATCATCGTGCCGCTGATCCGCCCCGGCCTCGCCTCGACGGCGCTGCTGTGCGCGATCTTCGCCTGGAACGAGTTCTTCCTGGCCGTCAACCTCACCTCGACCGTCAGCACCCTGCCCGTCTTCCTGCAGAAATTCCTGAGCTTCGGGCAGCTCTACACCGCGCAGGTCGCGGCCGTGGCGACGCTGATCAACGTCCCCGTCGTCCTCGCCGGCTGGCTGGCTCAGAAGAGCCTGACCCGCGGCCTCACCTTCCGAGCCGTCCGATGAGCCTCCACTCCCTGTTCGATGCCGCCGGCCCCGCCTCGCCCGGCGGGCGCATGCGCGCCGTGCGGATCGGCGAGGACCATGCCGTCGCCATCGTCGAGACCGCGGTGCCGCATCTGGCCGAGGGCGAGATCCTGGTGCGGCCGGCGGCCTGCGGCATCTGCGGCACCGACCTGCACATTCTGCGCCACGGCTTTCCCGGCACCCGCTATCCCGTCACGCCGGGCCACGAATTCGCCGGGCACGTCGTGGCCGTCGGCCCGGGGGTGGGACATGTCCGCGAGGGCGACTTCGTCGCTGTCGACCCGAACGTCGTCTGCGGCCATTGCCGCTGGTGCCGGGCGGGCCGGCCGAACCTCTGCCTGCAGCTCCAGCCCATCGGCGTGGCGCGGCCCGGCGCCGCCGCCGAATTCGTGGCAACGCCGGCAAGCAATGCCGTCGTGGTCCGCGAGAGCCTGGGCGCCGGCGTGGCGGCCCTGATCGAACCGCTGGCCTGCGCGCTTCACGCGGTCAACTCAGCGCAGGGCGTGAAGGACAGGAGCGTGCTGGTCCTCGGCGGCGGCACCATGGGCCTGCTGATCGCCATCGTGTCCGAGGTGCTCGGCGCCGGCCGCGTCACCCTGTCCGACCCGGCGCCGGCCAAGCATGCGGTCGCCCGGCGCGCCGGCATCGCCGACGTGGTCGAGCCGGGAGCCCTCGGACCGGATTGCCACGACGTCGTGTTCGAGGCCGCGGGCGTTCGGGGCGCCCTGGAACAGGCGATGACGCTGGTGGAGAAGACCGGCGTGCTGGTCCAGGTCGGCGTGCACGACGAGGACGCGACCGTCGGCTTCAATCCCTTCACGATCTACGAGCGCGAAATCCGGATCATCGGCTCGAACTCGTGCGCCGGCAAGTTCCCCGCCGCGGTCGACCTCATGGCCGACATCCGCGACCGCGCCGCCGTGCTGCTCGGCGAAAGCTTCCCCGTCTGGGACTTCGCCATGGCCGTCGACAGCATGGTCGCGGGCCATGCCGTGAAGACCCAGCTTCGTTTTTCCTGATCGCAATTGCCCAGAGGAGATGGCCTTGGCTAACCGTTATTCGACCAATTACCGCATGAACCGCGTCTTCCGCGAGGACCGCGCCGCGCTGATCGTGCCGATCGACCATGGGCTGGTCTGGGGCCGCGTGCCCTCGCTCGAGGCGCCGGTCGCCGTCATGCGCCGTTTCATGAGCGAGGACATCACCGGCTTCATGGTCTCGACCGGCATCGTCAAGCAGTCCGAGGTCGACATGGCGAAGGCGCCGGCGCTGGCGCGCGTGCTCGCCATCGATGCGTTCTGGCCGACCAGCGCCCCGGCCACGGGCACCGGCACGCTGGTCGCCAGCGTCGAGGACGCCGTCCGGCTCGGCGTCGACTGCGTCAAGCTGCTGCTGCCGTGGAACGTCGACGACGCGGAGAAGGTGCTCTACTGCAACCGCATCGGCAGCGTCGTCTCCGAAGCCTCGAAATGGCACATGCCGGTCATGGTCGAGCCGGTCTTCCTGGCGGCGCCGCGCACGCCCGAGATCATCGAGGCGGAGCTGGAGGTCGCCCGCATCGGCTACGACCTCGGCGCCGACATCATCAAGATCACCTTCCCCGGGCCGGATGCGACGGCCAAGCTCTGCGCCGAGCTCGACATTCCCGTGGTCGTCGCCGGCGGTCCGCTCAGCGGCGACAGCGCCTCCACCCTGCGCGACGTGCAGGATGCGATCGCGGCCGGGGCCCAGGGCGTCGTCGTCGGCCGCAAGGTCTGGCAGCGCCCGGCCGAGGAAGCCGCGCACGTGATCGCCGAGATGGCGAGCATCACGCGCAAGCACTATTCGCGGCGCTGGTAGCGGACGGCTCGCCATGGCCGGCCTGGTCTGCGGCATCGATATCGGCAGCACCAACCTCAAGGTGGTGATCGTCGACGAAGCGGGACGCGCGGTGCACAGCCGCGCCGTGCCGACGCCGCGCCGGCCGGACGGCGCCGGCGTCGCAACGGACGCGGCCGAGCTCGTCGCGCTCCTGGAAGCGATGGTGATCCAGGGCTGGCGGGAGGCCGGTGCCGGCCGGCCGCTGCTGGCGATCGCATCCGCGGGGGTGGGCGAGGACGGGATCGGGGTCGGCCCCGACCTCGCGCCCACCGGCTTCGCCCTGCCCTGGTTCGATGCGCGGGCGGCCGCCGAGGCAGGCCGGCTGCGGCGATCGCCGGCTGCCACCGCCCGCGCCGGCATCGCCATCGCGGCCGATCGCACGGCAGCGAAATGGTCGTGGCTCCGGCGCCATCGGCCCGGCGATCTCGCCGATGCGCGATATTGGATCGCCCTGACCGACTTCCCCTCGGTCTGGTGGTCCGGCCGCCCCTTCATGAGCGCGACGCTGGCGCCGCGGACCGCGTGCTACGACGTCTACGGCCGGCAATGGATCGAGCCCCTGCTCGCCGCCGCCGGCGCGCCGCCGCTGCCGCCCCTGCTCGAAGCCGGTGCGATCGTCGCCGGCGTGCGGAAGGGACCGCTGCGCGACAGCGGAGCCGCCTCGGCCGAGACCCTGATCATCGCCGGCGGCCACGACCATCCCATTGCCGCCGGCACGATCCGGCGGCTCGCCCCGACGGCACGCGTCGATTCGATGGGAACCGCGAACCTGGTCTATGGCGAGGCGCCGGTGCCGACGCTGCCTCGCCTCGACCCGTTCCTCGCCCTGTCGCTGCCGCCGTCCGGCGCGCCCGGCGTCGCCTGCCTCGGCGTCATGGAATTGAGCGCCGCCCTCGAGCCGGCCCGCCGCGACCCCGCGCTCTTCCGGGAGGTGCTGGCGGCACGGCGCCTGCCCGGCCATCCGCCGGAGTCGATGGCCGATGGCGCTCCCGACGCCGTCGTCGCCGTGCGCCGCGCCCTCGAACGGGCCAGCCTGCTAGCCCGCCGCCTGCTGGCCGCGCTGGACGAGGCCGGCGCGCCGGCCGGCCCGATCCATGCGACCGGCGGCTGGGCGCGCTCGACCGGCTTCCTGGAGCTGCGCGCCAGCATTTTCGGCTGCCCCATCCATGCGGTCGAGGAGCCGGAGCTCACCGCGCTCGGCGCGGCCTTCCTTGCGGCGACGGCGGCGACGGGCGTGGCCCCGCGGCTGGAGGACACGCGCCGGGTCCGCATCGTCGAGCCGGTCGCCGCCTGGTGCGCGCCCTATGACCGCCTGTTTCCCGCCATCCGCCGCGAGCTCGACGCGGCGGTCCTTCGCAGCGATATGCCGGGCTTTCCTTCGCCGGAGCCGGCCCAGAGGAGCGCCCGTGGCCATCATTGAACTCGATCGCCTGTCGAAGGCCTTCGGCGGCGTCAATGCCGTCCGATCGCTGGACCTGACCACGGAGGACGGCGAATTCGTGGTGCTCGTCGGCCCCTCGGGCTGCGGCAAGACCACCACCATGCGGATGATCGCCGGGCTGGAGGGCGCCAGCGGCGGCGCCATCCGCATCGACGGGCAGGACGTCACCGACATGGGTCCGACCGATCGCGACGTCGCGATGGTGTTCCAGAACTATGCGCTCTATCCGCACCTCACCGTGTACGAGAACATGGCCTTCTGCCTGCGCGTGCGGCGCTGGAGCAAGGCTCGGATCGACGAGCAGGTGCACCGCACGGCGAAAGCCCTCGGCATCGACGAGCTGCTGCAGCGCAAGCCTGCCGCCCTGTCGGGCGGCCAGCGCCAGCGCGTCGCGCTCGGCCGCGCCATCGTGCGCGAGCCGCGCGTGTTCCTGATGGACGAGCCCCTGTCGAACCTCGACGCCAAGCTCCGGATCGAGATGCGGGCCGAGATCGTCAAGCTGTGCCGGCGCCTGAAGGTCACGACCTTCTACGTCACCCACGACCAGCTCGAAGCCCTGACCATGGGGCACCGCATCGTGGTGATGCAGGGCGGCGTGGCCCAGCAGATCGACACGCCGCAGAAGATCTACGACGAGCCGGCGAACCGTTTCGTCGCCGGCTTCATCGGCTCGCCGCCGATGAACTTCCTCGACGCCGGCCGGACGGAGGGCGGCGCGACGCTGCAGGGTCCCGGCTTCCGGCTGCGGGCCGGGCCGCGGGTGACGGCGGCGCTGCGCGAGCAGGCCGGCCCCGTCGTCGCGGGCATCCGGCCCGAGCACCTGCGCCCGGCCGAAGGACCGGACGGCGCGGCCGAAGGACCGGACGGCGCGGCCGGCTCGATCACCGGCCGGATCGAGATCGTCGAGCCGCTGGGGTCCCAGGTGATGATCCAGATCGCCACCGACAGCGGCCTGGTGACGGCCCAGTTCGAGCGTCGCGACGGCCTCGCCGTCGGCAATCCGATCACGCTTGCCCAGACGCCCGACATGCTGCACGTCTTCGATGCCACGAGCGGGCGGTCCGTCCTGGCATCCTGACCGCTCCGCCGTCCCTCCCCGCAACCGGTCGCATCCCCCATGAAGAAGCTGATCAACCATCCCCTCGAGGTCGTCCGCGACATGCTGGAAGGGGCCGTGGCGCTGGCGCCGGGCCAGGCCCTGCTCGCCGACGAGGCCGTCGTCGTCCAGGCCGGCCTCCCCGGGCCGCCGCAGCGGGCCGTCGCGGTCATCTCCGGCGGCGGCAGCGGCCACGAGCCCGCCCATGCCGGCTATGTCGGCGATGGCATGCTGACGGCGGCGGTCGCCGGCGACGTCTTCACCTCGCCGAGCAGCGACGCCGTGCTGGCGGCGATCCGCGCCACGGCCGGACCAGCGGGCGCCGTGCTGGTCGTCAAGAACTATACCGGCGACCGGCTCAACTTCGGGCTGGCGGCGGAGATGGCGCGAGCCGAAGGCATCCCGGTCGAGATCGTCGTGGTCGCCGACGACGTCGCCTTGCGCGACACCGTCGAGGAGAGCCGGCGCCGCGGCATTGCCGGCACCGTCCTCGTCCACAAGGTCGCCGGCGCTGCGGCCGCCTCCGGTGCCGGCCTCGCCGACGTGGCCGGGCTGGCACGCGCCGCCGCCGGCGATATCGGCTCGATGGGCGTGGCGCTCGGCTCCTGCACGCTGCCGGCGGTCGGCCGCCCGAGCTTCTCGCTGGAGGCCGACGAGATCGAGCTCGGTCTCGGCATCCATGGCGAACCGGGCGTCGAGCGCACCGGGATGGCCGGGTCGGCCGCCTTGGTGGAACGCCTGCTGACCGCGATCGTGGCGGATCGCAGCGTCTCCCCTGGCGCGCGCGTGGCCCTGCTGGTCAACGGCCTCGGCGCCACGCCGCCGATGGAGCTGGCGATCGTGGCGAGGGACGCGCTGCGTGGCCTGGAGCAGCGGAGCATCGCGGTCGAGCGGGCCTGGTGCGGCACCTTCCTGTCCGCCCTCGACATGCCCGGTTTCTCGCTCTCGCTGATGCGGCTCGACGATCGGCGGCTGCAGCTGCTCGACGCGAGGACCGATGCCCCCGCCTGGCCCGGCGGCGGCAAGCTCAACCCGGCGCCGATCGTCGCGGTGGCGCCGGAGCGCGACACCTCGCCTCGTTCGGCCGACGACGGCCCGAGCGCCCCTGCCTCACCGATCCGCACGGCGGTGATGGCCGCGGCGCAGGCCCTCATCGGCGCGGAAGCTGCCCTGACCGAGCTCGACGCCAAGGCCGGCGACGGCGACCTCGGGGCGAGCCTGGCGCGCGGCGCGGCCGCCGCCATGGCGCTGCCCGCGACGGCATGGACCTCGCCGAGCACCGCCCTCGTGAGCCTCGGGCACGCCCTGCGCCGGGCCATCGCCGGCAGTTCCGGGCCGTTCTACGCCACCGCGCTGCTGCGGGCGGCTCGCCAGCTCTCCGACGTGCCGGACCCGGCCCCGGGCGACTGGGCCGCGGCGTTCACCAGCGCCGTGGCCGCCATCTCGGACCTCGGCGGCGCCAAGCCCGGGGACCGCACGATGATCGATGCGCTCGATCCGGCGGCCGCGGCGTTCCGCTCCGCGATCGCGGCCGGGCAGGCGCCGGGCGACGCCTGGCGGCTGGCGGTCGCAGCCGCCGGCGCGGGACGGGACGCGACGGCCGGGATGCAGCCCCGGCTCGGCCGCGCGAGCTATCTCGGGGCGAGGGCCGTCGGCATCCCCGATGCGGGCGCCGCGGCCGTCGCCTGCTGGATGGAGGCGCTCGGGCCGCACATCCGCTGAGCCGCGGGGGGCGGCCACCATCCGCACCGGTTGCCGTCGGCGTCATGGAAGCGTGATATGAGGAGGCTAACCGTCCCGGCGGGGGGCGGCTCGATCCGTCCACGTACCCTTGCACCGATCGAGGATCTCATGCGCCACATCGCCGTCGCCGGCCTGCTCATCGCCGCCAGCCTGTCCACCGCCATGGCCGCGGAAGGCAAGCTCGTGCTCTACACCAGCCAGCCCAACACCGACGCCCAGCAGACCGTCGACGCCTTCAAGGCGAAGAACCCGGGCGTCGAGGTCGACTGGGTGCGCGACGGCACGCCCAAGGTGATGGCCAAGCTCCGGGCCGAGATCGAGGCCGGCGCGCCGCAGCCCGACGTGCTCCTGATCTCCGACGTCGTCACCATGGAGGGCCTCAAGAAGGAAGGCCGCCTGATGGCCTATCCCGGCGCCGACGTCTCGGCCTTCGATGCCCAGCTGATGGACAAGGACAAGGCCTATTTCTCCACCAAGCTGATCACGACGGGCATCGTCTACAACGCCAAGGCCCCGTTCAAGCCGACGAGCTGGGCGGACCTGGAGAAGCCCGAAGCCCGCGGCCTCGTCACCATGCCGAGCCCGCTGACCTCGGGCGCGGCGATGATCCACACGGTGACGCTGACGCAGAACCTGCCGCAGGGCTGGGACTATTATGCCGCGCTCGCCAGGAACGGCGCCCAGGCCGCCGGCGGCAACGGCGACGTGCTCAAGGCGGTGAGCGGCGGCGACAAGCTCTTCGGCATGATCGTCGACTACATGCCGATCCGCGAGAAGGCCAAGGGCGCCCCGGTCGAGTTCGTGTTCCCGGCCGAGGGCGTCTCGGCGGTGACCGAGCCGGTCGCCATCCTCTCCACCGCCAGGAATCCCGAGGCGGCCAAGGCCTTCGTCGACTTCCTGCTCTCCGAGGACGGGCAGAAGCTGGCGGCGAAGATGGGCTATATCCCCGCCCGCCGCGACGTCGCCCTGCCGCCGGGCTATCCCGAGCGCGACACGATCAAGGTGCTGCCCTTCGATGCGGCCGGCGCGCTTGCCAACGATGCCGCCAACAAGGGAAAGTTCTCGGACGTGATGGCGCAGTAGCGCCGCGTCCGGAGCCTCGATGGCGGATCTGGCCTCGCACAAGTCCCCGGCGCCCGCCGCCGGGGACCGGCATGCCGCATGGCGGCTGCCCCTCGGCTGGTGGGCGGCGGTCGGCGCCGTCGGCCTGCTGGCGCTGCTGCTCTTCGCCCTGCCGGTGGCGCGGCTGGCGCTCGCCGCCCTCGCGCCCGGCGGTGCATTCGACCCGGCGGGCCTGGCGGATCGCCTGACGCGGCCCTCGGTGGTGCGCGCCACGCTCAACACCCTCGACACCGCCGCCTTCGGCGCCGTCGCCGCCCTGGTCATCGGCGTGCCGGTCGCCGTGCTGGTGGCCCTGAGCGATCTGCCGGGCCGGCGCAGCCTCGCCTTCCTCTTCCTGCTGCCGCTGATGATCGCGCCGCAGGTGATGGCCCTCGCCTTCCTGCACCTTCTCGGCCCGTCCAGCGCGCTGCTCGGCGCCGTCGGCCTCGCGCCGCCGCCCGGCAGCGCCAATCCGCTGCTCGGCCGTGGCGGCATCATCCTGCTCTACGGCATCCAGCACGCGCCGATCGTCTTCCTCACGCTGCGCGCCGGCCTGACGCGCGTGCCGCGCGACCTCCTCGATGCCGCGCGCACCGCCGGGGCCGGGCCGCTCAGGGCGCTGGCGACGGTGGTGCTGCCGGCGGTGCGGCCCTCCCTGATCGCGGCGGCGGCGCTCGCCTTCGTCTCCGGCGTCGGCAATTTCGGCATCCCCGCCCTGCTCGGCCTGCCGGTCAACTACCTCACCCTGACCACGCTGATCTACCAGCGGATCTCGAGCTTCGGCCCCACCGGCCTGCCGGATGCGGCGGCCCTGTCGATGGCGATCGGCCTCATCGCCCTCATCGGCATCGGCGTCCAGGCCGTGGCCGTGGGGGCGCGGCCGATCCGGCTTGCCACCGGCGCGCCGGCGCGGATCGCCCTCGGGCGCGCCGGCCCGGCCTTCGCCGTCCTCGCCTGGCTGCTGATCGGCCTGATCCTGATCCTGCCGGCGGCGGCACTGCTGGCGACGGCGCTGGTGCCGACCTTCGGCGTGCCGCTGACGCCGGCGACCGCGACGCTCGACAATTTCGCCGAGGTGCTGACCCGGCAGGCCGCGACCCTGCGCGCCTTCCGCAACTCCACCCTGCTCGCCGGCGGCGCCGCGCTGGTGCTGGCGCTCGCCGCGGTGCTGGTCGCCGTGGTCGCCGAGCGGCTGCCGCGGCCGGCGCAGCGCCTGATCCAGGCCGGCGCCGACCTCACCTATGCCCTGCCGGGCATCGTGCTCGCCATCGCCTGCATCCTGCTGTTCCTCCGGCCGCTGCCGCTGATCGGCAGCCTCTACGGCACGGCGGCGATCATCCTCGTCGCCTATCTCATGCGCTTCATGAGCCTGGCGCTGAAGCCGGTGACATCAGCGGTCGGGCAGGTGCCGCGCCAGCTGGCCGAGGCGGCCGCGACATCAGGCGCCGGGCCGGTGCGGCGCCTCGTCGGCATCACCCTGCCGCTGGTCGCCCCGTCCGCCGCCGCCGGCGCCCTCCTGGTGTTCATGAGCGCCTTCAACGAGCTCACCGTCTCGGCGCTGCTGTGGTCGGGCGGCAACGAGACGCTCGGCGTCGTGCTGTTCAGCCTGGAAGAGGCCGGGCTCGGCACCCAGGCGGCCGCCATCGCCGTGACGACGGTGGCGGTGACGATCCTGCTCCTCGCCCTGGTCGACCGGCTGGGACGGCGGCTCGCGCCCGGCGTCCTGCCCTGGCGCTGAGCGGGAGGCCGGAGAAGAGAGCCCGTTCCGGCTCAGGCCCGCAGGGCGCTGGCCGGCGCCTGCCGGTAGGCGAGGACCGCCGGCGCTGCGGCGACCAGGGCCGCCAGGCCGACAAGCACGGCGAGCGACAGCGCGTCCGCCGCGACGAAGGCCACGGGCAGGGCGACGCCGCTCGCCGCCGTCAACATGGAGGAGGCGAGCCGCGCCGCGCCGTAGCCCAGGACGAAGCCGGCGAGCATGCCGGCGCCGCTGACCAGGAACACTTCCAGCCAGACGATGGCGAAGACCGCCGCACGCGGCGCGCCGAAGGCCCGGAGCGCGCCGATCTGGCGACGGCGCTGCAGGACCTGCACCGCCACGACCAGCAGGATGGCCGCGGCCACCAGCAGCTGCGCCGCGGCGGCGACGGCGGCGAGGATCAGCCGGGCATCGCCGAGCGTGCCGTAGAGCCGGGTCAGCACCTCGCCCGGGAAGACGGCGAGGGTCCGCTCGGTGCGGAACGCCTGCCGGAGCTTGTAGGCGTCGGCAATGGTCCGCGGCTTGACCAGGATCGCGGGGACGCCGGGCGCGACGGGCGAAGCCGTCGCCTCCAGATCAATCGCGGTGTCGAGATCGAGCGCGGCCTCGGCGTGCCCGTCATGGTCATGATCGTGGTCCGCGTGCTGGCCCTCGGCGTCGGCGTTAGCCGCCTCCCCCGCCGCGTGGCCGTGCACGCGCCAGACCGCCTCGATCGGCACGAGCACGGCCCGGTCCCAGGCCGTGCCGGTCGGCGCCAGGCGGCCGACGACGGTGTAGGTGACGGAGGCATGCGCCTCCCCGCCCTCGTGCAGGCGGCCGTGCAGGGGGTGGAAGGTCTCGCCCGGCGCCAGCGCCGCCCGCGCGCCGACGACCGCCTCGCCCAGCCGGGCGAATCCACGGCCCTCCGCGACGCCGCCGAGCCCGATCACCAGGTCCTGGGTGGTGCCGACGACGGGGGCCTCGCCGGCGAAGTCGCCGAAGCCGATCGGCGCCGCCCAGGCGACGCGCGGATCGGCCCTGAGGCCGGCGAGCACGCTGCCGGGCAGCAGCGGCAGGGGCGCCGGCTGCAGGAAGACCGAGGAGAGCACGAGCTGCGTCTCGCTGCCCGGCGCGCCGACCACGAGATCGAAGGCGCTCGCCGCCCGGGCGCTGCCGAGGCGCAGCGCCCGCTCCTGCAGCGTCACCATCACCCCGAGCGCGGTGGCGAAGGCGATGATCAGCAGGACCGCGGTCGCGCCGATCCAGTGGCGCCGGAGATCCGCTGCGATGAACCTGAACATGGCGATGCTGTTCCCGTCTCAGGCGAGGCGGCCGGCCTCGAGCCGGAGGACCCGGGCGAGGCGGTCGATGAAGCGGGCCTCGTGGCTGGCGACGATCAGGGTCGCCTGCGCCTCCCCGGCGAGCTCGAGCAGGAGATCGGCGACCGCCGCCCCGGCCTCGGCGTCGAGGCTGGCGGTCGGCTCGTCCGCCACGATGATGCGCGGACGGCCGACCAGGGCCCGCGCCACCGCCACGCGCTGCATCTGCCCGCGCGACATGGTCTCGACGGCCTGGCCGGTGCGGCCGATGCCGACACGCTCGAGGAGCTGCCGGGCTCGCGCCGTGGCGCCGTCCGGGAGCCTGAGATGGCGCAGGCGCTGCGGCAGCAGCACATTCTCCAGGGCGCCGAGCCCGGGGAACAGGTGGAATTCCTGCATCACCAGGCCGACCTCGGTGCCGCGCCAGCGGTCGCGCGCACCCTCGGGCAGCCCGGCGAGATCGGTGCCGTGCCAGGCGACACTGCCCCGGGGGGCGCGGGCGAGGCCGGTCAGGATGTTGACGAACGTGGTCTTGCCCGATCCCGACGGGCCGGTCAGGGCGACCTGCTCGGCGGCGGCGAGATCGAGGGCCGGGATGTCGAGGGCCGGCCGCTCCAGGCCGGGGAAGCGGACCTCGAGGCCGCGGATGCTCAGGGCCGGATCCGTCACAGGGCGGCGAAGCTCGCGCCGACGAGGCGCAGCAGGCTGACGAAGCCGGTCTCCGGGTCGGTCCAGGAGCCGACCTCGAGGCGGCCGGTCACCTCGATGCGCGCATTGGCCTGCTCGAAGGTCTGCGCCCGGTCGAGATAGACGACCAGGATGTTGTCGGGCCAGTCCGCGTCCGAGGAGCAGAACGGGCAGATCGACATCGGGATCTCGGTGAGCACGAAGAACTTGGCCTCGGCCTTGAGCGGCGGGGCCATGAAGCCGCGCATCGACACGCTCTCGCCGGCGAGGCCCTTGACCTTGTCGGAGAAGGTGAGACCGAGCACGCTGACCTTGCCGTAGAGCTCGTCGAAGGTCAGCGCCGGAACGGCGGCCGCGGCAGGCCGTCCCGCGGCGAAGAGGCCGGCCGCCGCAGCGGTCAGGCGCAGGAGGCGGCGGCGGGAAACCGGGATCGTGGTCATCGCACACTCCATGAAATGGGGTTGCCGGCCGCGCCCCTGCGCGGCCGGCTCTCCACGGGGTGGGCCCGCTCAGTTCTGAGCGGGGGCGAGGGCGAAGGTATCGACGAGGATGCGATAGACGTCGCTCTGCTCCATGTAGCCCTTGAAGGCGTCCGAGCCCGGGCCGCTGGCCTGCAGCACCACGTCGTCGACCGCATGCACGGCCGTGTCGGCCGAGCGCGGCAGGTTGCCGACCCGCAGCACCGCGCCGGGCACGTCCTTGTAGGCCTCGTTGGCGACGTATTCCTTCTTCTCGTTCTGCACCGCCGGCTCGAACGGACCGTCCATCTTCGGCCGGAAGGTCTCGTAATAGTCGGGGAAGTTGCTGGCGAAGACGGCGAGGCGCCGCGACACGTCGACCCGGTCGGGATAGCCGGTGCCGTTCTTGTGCTCGTAGTTGGGGAAGCCGGCATCGGCATAGACCCCGACCTTCTCGCGCATCTCCGTGCCGGGCTTGTCGTCGTCGACGGTGCCGACGATGGAGATGCCGTGGGTGTGGTCGCCGGTGACGACGATCAGCGTGTCGGGATGGGTCTTGACGAACTCCTTGGCGACGCCGATCGCCTTGTCGAACTCGATGGTCTCGACCAGGGCACGGTCCCAGTCCATCGGATGGGACATCTTGTCGATCGAGGCGCCCTCGACCATCAGGAAGAAGCCGTCGGCGTTCTTGGAGAGCTGGCCGAGGGCCGCCTCGGTCATGTCGACCAGGCCCGGCTGGTTCGGGAACTTGGCCACGGTGCCCTTCTTGAGGAACTCGCGGTCGAGCGTCACGTCCATGTTGCCGGTGTGGAACAGGCCGAGGATCTTGCCGGTGTTGGTGCCCTCCGCGGCCTTGAGCCCGGCCTTGTCGGTGGCGAGCGTGTAGCCGGCGTCCTGGAACAGCTTGATGTAGTCCGTGTCGTCCTTGCGCTTCGAGCCGGGCGTGGACTTGGGCAGGAAATAGGCCGAGCCGCCGCCGAGAATGACGTCGGGCTTGACGTCGTAGAACATGCCGACGATGGCGGCCTTGTCGGCGCGCAGGCGGGTATGGGCGACGACGGCCGCCGGCGTGGCGTCCTCGACCTCGGCGGTGGAGACGACGCCGATCGCCTTCTTGGTGGTGCGGCGCAGCGCCTCGGCGATGGTCTCGACCTTGGGATCGTCCAGGCTGTCCTTGGTGCGATCGGCATAGACGCCGAGCGCGTTGACCGCCGTCTTGTGGCCGGTCATGTAGGCCGACATGGTGTTGGCGCTGTCGGTGGCGATGGCATTGGTGGCGGAGGTGCCGATGAACGCCATCCGCTCGAAGTCGTCCATGTTGAGGCGGCCGTCCGCCTTGCCCTCGGTCATGCCCTTGGCCATGATCCGGGCGCCGGTGCGATGGGCGACCGACAGGCCGTCGCCGAGGAAGAAGATGATGTTCTTGGCCTTCGGCGCGGCGGAGGTGCCGAACACCTCCCAGGTGACGGACTTGGTCTCGGTGCCGGCCTTGGCCTCGACCGTGTAGGTGCCGGGCTTGGCGACGCTGCCCGCGCGGATCAGGATGGCCGAAGCCTCGGTGCCGGCCTCCTTCTCGACGAATTGCAGGCTCTTGCCGAGCACCTTGTCGGCCGGCTCGCCGTTGATCGTCACCGTCACCTCGTCGGGCTTGACGATCGACGAGAACTCCACCTTCAGATCGAAGGGCGATCCGGCGAGGATCGTGGCCCGATCCAGCGGATAGACCGTCGTGGCCTGCGCCGCGGACACGAGACAGGTCGTTATGGCGAGAGACGCCAGAAAAGCACGCATTGAAAGCTCCCCAGTTTTCAAACAGGCCCTGGCTAGGGTCTCTCCATGTCAACCGCATGACTCCGCGCCTGCCCCGCCGGCGCCCGAGCGGCGATCCCTCTTGCCCGCCCGCGCTCTTTCTGTTTTGTCGCGCCATGACCGCTGCCACGCCGCCCTTCCTGCCCAACCTGCTCGTCAGCGACGGATTCGAGGGCTATCGCCTGGTCGATTGCGGCGAGGGCCGCAAGCTGGAACGGTTCGGCCGCTTCCTGGTCGACCGGCCGGAGCCGCAGGCCATGGGCCGGCGCCACCGGCCGGAGCTGTGGTCGCGCGCCGATGCCGTGTTCATGGGCATGAACGCCGAGGACGAGGGCTCCGACGGGCGCTGGAAGTTCGCCGGCCGCCCGGTCGAGACCTTTCCGGCCGCCTATCGCGGCGTCGCCTTCCACGGCCGCTTCACGCCCTTCCGCCATCTCGGCTTCTTCCCCGAGCAGGCGCCGCACTGGGACTTCATGGTCGAGCGGCTGAAGGGGCTCGGCCGGCCGGCCAAGGTGCTGAACCTGTTCGGCTATACCGGGGTCGCCTCGCTGCTGGCGGCCAAGGCCGGCGCGGCGGTGACCCATGTCGACGCCTCGAAGAAGTCGATCGGCTTCGCCCGCGAGAACCAGGCGCTGGCCGGCCTGACCGAGGCGCCGATCCGCTGGATCGTCGACGATGCCGTCAAGTTCACGGCCCGGGAGGAGCGGCGCGGCTCACGCTATGACGGCGTGGTGCTCGACCCGCCGAAATATGGCCGCGGGCCGAACGGCGAGGTCTGGGACCTCTTCACCGACCTGCCGCACATGCTGGAGCTCACCCGCGCGGTGCTGGTGGAGAAGCCGAGCTTCGTCATCGTCACCGCCTATGCCATCCGCGCCTCGTTCATCGCCATCCACGAGCTCGCCCGCGAGGTGTTCTCGGACCTCGGCGGCAGGCTGGAGTCCGGCGAGCTGGCGGTGCGGGAGGAAGGCGGCGGGCGCCTGCTCTCCACCTCGCTCTATTCGCGCTGGAGCGCGCCATGAAGCGCCGCTTCGACAAGCCCCAGGCTCCGGCTCCGGCGCCGGCCCCGTCCCATCGCCTGGTCACCAGCCTGACCAACCCGCTGATCAAGGACATCCGGGCGCTCGGCATGCGGAAGGTCCGGGAGGAAGCGGGCCTGTTCGTGGCGGAGGGGCTGAAGCTGGTGGCGGACGCCATCGACGGCGGCTGGCCGATCCGCATCCTCGTCCACCGCAGCGGCGAGCAGAGGCCGATGCTGTCGGAGGCGATCGCCGCCACCCGCCGGGCCGGCGGCGAGGTGCTGGAGGTCACCGGCGAGATCCTGGAGAAGCTGTCGCGCCGCGACAATCCGCAGACCGTCATCGGCGTGTTCCGGCAGCGGCTGGAGCCGCTGTCGCGGCTGACCATCCAGGGCGAGGCACTGTGGATCGGCCTCGACCGGGTGCGCGATCCCGGCAATCTCGGCACCATCATCCGCACGGCCGACGCGGTCGGCGCCGAAGGCGTCATCCTGATCGGCGACACCACCGACCCCTTCGGCATCGAGGCGGTGCGCGCCACCATGGGCTCGATCTTCAACGTGCGCCTCGCCGCCGGCTCGGCAGCCGAATTCCTCGACTGGCGCAAGCGCTTTTCCGGCCGCGTCGTCGGCACGCATCTCGCCGGCGCCACGGACTACCGCAAGGTGGATTATCGCGGCCCGCGCCTCCTCCTGATGGGCAACGAGCAGCAGGGACTGCCCGACGAACTCGTCCGCGCCTGCGACGACCTGGTCAAGATCCCGATGCGCGGGCGGGCGGATTCGCTCAACCTCGCGGTCGCGACCGGGGTGATGCTGTTCGAGATGGCGCGGGACCGGCTCGACCTGCCGGACTGAGGCCGCTGGGTCAGGCGAACTTGTCGACGACCGTGCCGGTGCCCGGAGACGGAGCGGCCGCCGCGGCCTGGGCCAGGAGGTCGACCACGGCCTGCTCGCCCTGGAACTGCTGCTTGAGCACGGTCGCCTGGATGGCATCCTGGCTGCGGCCCTGCTGCAAGGCGGCGCCGGCTGCGGCGATCGACGCGGTTTCCATGATGCGCTCCCCTCGATAGAAGCCGAACCTTAGCGCCGGTGGGTTAAGCGGACGTCTCCGGCCGCAGGCGCCAGACGCTGGAGCGCTTGATCTCCAGGTCCTCCAGCTCGCGCGAGACCGGCACCTCGTAGCTGGCGAGGCAGTCGAGCCTGTCCTTCGGCAGGTAGGTGCGGCCGGGATCGCCGATCAGCACCGCGGCGCCGCGCCCCTGCCAGCCCTGCAGCCAGGCCATCACCTCGGCCGCGATCTCGCGGTCGTAGAAGATGTCGCCGGCGAGGACGACGTCGGCCTCGATGTCGAAACGGCCAAGCACGTTGTCCGCCGCCGCCGCGACCGCGACGCCGTTCGCCGCGGCGTTGAGCCCGATGGCGGCGATGGCGAAGCGGTCGATCTCGGCGGCGACGACCGCGGCCGCGCCCGCCTTCATCGCCGCGATGGCGACGAGGCCGGAGCCGGAGGCGAAATCCAGCACCCGCTTGCCGGCGACGGTCTGCGGGTGGTCGAGGACATAGCGCGCCAGCGCCTGGCCGCCGGCCCAGGCGAAGGCCCAGAACGGCGGCGGCAGGCCGAGCGCGCCGAGCTCCTCCTCGGTTCTATGCCAGAGCGGCGTGACCTCGTCGGCGACGTGCAGGACGATCTCCGGCGCATGCGGGACGGGCAGAAGGCGGGTGTTGGCGCGGATGAAGGCATGGGGATCTGGTATCATTCAAGTCGGAGCTGACGCGGAATCACGAGTCGGAGCTGACGCGGAATCATAGGAGCCAAGCCTACCATGAGGCAGAACGCAGCCATGATGAAGCATCCCGCACATCCCGGCACGGTGCTGAAGGAAGCAGTGCTCGTTCCGCTCGGGTTGAGCGTCAGCGAGGCGGCTCAACGGCTGAAGATGTCCCGGCCGGCGCTATCACGCGTGCTGAACGGGCGCGCCGCCATAAGCCCCGACCTCGCGCTCCGGCTGGAAGCAGCCGGCGTCAGCGAGGCCAAGTTCTGGCTGACCATGCAGCTCAATTACGAGCTGGCCCGGGCGCGCGAGCACCAGCAACCGGCGGTGGCACCGATCCAGGCGCGCGAAGCGGCGTAAGGCCGCCCAGCCCGCTCACAGCGACAGCTTGCGCTCGTAGAGATCCGGCAGGTCGTTCTCGATCAGCACGACGTCGCCCGTCCTGAGATTGCTGCCCATCCAGGCCTGGGCATCGCGGAAGGCGGCGCATTCCACCACCTCGCCGTCGGGGTTGCCGGCCTTGTAGGCTTCGATGAAGGCCTCGATCCGCGCCGGGGCGACGGCGAGGAGGATATCGACCTTGCCGGCCGCCCTGGCGCCGACCTTGCGGTGCACGGCCTCGTGCGCCTCGCCGAGCTCGACCATGCCGGGCGTCACCAGGATGCGGCGCCCGCCTTGGCCGACCAGCAGCGGCAGGATGTCGAGCGCCGAGGCGAAGCCGGCGGGATTGGAATTGTAGCCGTCGTCGACGATGGTGACGCCGTCGCCCTGGCGCTTGACCTCCAGCCGATGGGCGATCTGCGGCGTCGACTTCATCGCCACCAGCGCGGTCTCGGCGTCGACGCCCATGGCCAGCGCCGTGACGAAGGCGAGGGCCATGTTGCGACCGTGGTGCAGGCCGTAGAGCGGCGCGAACAGCGTATGGTCCTGGCCCTCGAAGGTCAGGGCGACGCGGATGCCGTCCTTCTCCTGCACGGCCGCCGTGATCCGGGCATCGCTCCCCTCCCCCTCGCCCACCAGCACCATCGATGCGCGGTGCGCGTCGGAGAAGGCCTTGGCGTCGGCGAAGGCCAGAACCTCGTCGTTGACGATGGCCTTGCCGCCGCGCGCGATCGCCGCCTCCGGCAGCTCGAACTTGGTGCGCGCCACCGCGTCGAGCGACTTGAAGCGCTCGTAATGGGCCGGCCCCACCGCCGTCACCACGGCGATGTCGGGCGGAGCAAGGCGGCAGAGCCGCGCGATCGAGCCGGGGCCATAGGCGCCCATCTCGACGACGAAATGGCGGTGATAGGGCTCAAGGCGCTCGCGCACGATGCGGGCGATGCCCATCGGCGTGTTGACCGAGCCGGGGGTGATGATCGCCGAGCCCGTGCTCTCCAGGATATGGCCGAGGATGTGCTTGGTCGAGGTCTTGCCGTAGGAGCCGGTGACGCCGACCACGACCGGCGCGAGGCGCTGCAGCTTCTCGTGCGCCTCGTTCCAGAAGCCCTGCTGGATGCGGTCCTCCTGCGGCTGCAGGATCATCACGGCGGCGACCAGGGCGAGGGGCGCGCCCTGCACCCAGGCGACGATCGCCACCGGCGGAACGGCCAGCGCCGCCGCGAGGAGGCCGACCAGGATCAGGAGGCCGAAGGCGAGGCGGAAGATGCGCGTGGCGCGCTGCGTCATCGCCAGCTTCTTCTTGCCCTCCTTGCGCGGGTCGCGCTCGCGCCAGGCGGCCACCAGCAGCGCCAGGGCCATGAAGCCGGCGAGGACGATGGCCGGGACGGGATAGATCAGCGACAGGGCGAACAGCGCCAGCAAGGCCAGCGAGGCCCGCCGGTCGAAGGTCTGGGTGCGCAGCATCCAGGTGAGGAAGCGGCCGCCGTCATACTCCTCCTGCTGGAAGATGTGCAGGTAGGTCATCAGCCGCCGCCAGGCGAAGACGGCGAAGCCGGCGAGGACCAGCGCGAAGGGCACATGGGGTTCGAGCGCTTGGAGCATCAGCTTTCCAGCATCTGGCTCACGGCATAGGTGACCTGCGGGCCGCCGTCGGTGAGGATGGTGTAGTGGTCGAGGCCGGGGATGATCCTGAGGCTGGCGTTCGGGATCAGCCGGGACAGGCGCTCGCCGAACTCGGGCGGCGTCTCGGTATCCTTCTCGCCATAGATCAGCGTCGCCGGGCAGCGGATCGCCTTGACGCCCTCGGTCTGGTCCTCGGACACCACCTTGACGAAGATCGGCCGCATCGCCCCGGCATTGCGGTAGTCGGCCGAGCCGTAGCGGGCCTTGCGGGCGCTGACGTCGACGCCGAGCTTCTCCAGGAGCTTCAGGGTCTTGAAGGCGCGTACCCGGAGCCACAGCCGGAACGCTTCCAGCGGGCTGCGCTTGCGCTGCAGCCCGGCGCCGGCGACCAGCACCAGGGCGTCGATCGCCTGCGGGTGACGCGCGGCCAGGCGCATGCCGACCCGGCAGCCGAAGGAATGGCCGACCCAGATGCGCCGCCCGCGCGGCAGGCCCGCCAGCCATTCGGCCATGGCGTCGGCATAGTCGGCCGTGTCCCAGTCCTGCGGCGGGCGCGGGCTCTCGCCGAAGCCGGGGAAGTCGACGAGCACATGGGCGGCGGCCCCGGCCAGCGGCCGGGCGAGCGGCAGGAAGGCGTTGTGGTCCTGGCCCCAGCCATGGGCCCAGATCACCAGCGGCGGCTCGCTCGGCGCCCGGCCCAGCGAGGCGAAGGCGTGAGCCGCGCCCTTGGCGGTGAAGGTCGGAAGCGTCACGTCGTCCCCGTCAAGCCATGCCGGCCGGCAGGCGCGTGGTGCCATACCAGGCGGCGTGCGGCGCGCCGGCCGCGCCGGCCTCCTGAAGCGTCAGCACGTGGAGCTGCGTGCCGTAGTCGAAGTGCCAGAATTCGTAGGCATAATTGGTGAATCCGGCGTTAACCATGGCATTGACCAGGACGCGCCTGACGAGAAGGCGGGGATCGTCCGGCGCGATGCGCCCCGCGGCGAGCAGCCGCTCGTAATGGTCGGTAAAGGAACGCTCGTCCGCCTCGTCGAAGCCGGCGCCGTGGTCGGGCATCGCGCCCGTGCCGGCATCGACCAGCATCACGTCGACCGAGCCGCCGGTGGAGTGGATCGGCCAGGTCGTGTCGTCCTCGGGATCGAAGCGACGCGGATCGGCGACGAAGGTCCTGACCAGGGCCTCCAGCCCGGCCTCGTCGAGCTCCGGGCGCTCGCGGGCGAGCTTGTCCCAGAAGTAAGACCAGAGGCCGGCCTGGGTCTCGACCGGGCGCCAGGCGTCCAGGGTCTTGAGGCGCAGGCCGCGCGGGCCGAGCGCCGCGTCGGCTGCCTTGAGCCGCGCCACCACGCCGGCCCGGGCCGCGACCGTGGCCACCGCCCCGGCGATCGGCGCGTGGTAGGGAGCGTTGAGGCCGTCGGTGCGGGCGTACCAGGCCTCGGCCAGCAGACCCTCCCCCGTCAGCTCGACCAGCGGCTCGGCCCAGCGCGGATCGGCGCGGTCGAAGCGCACGAAGCGGCCGTCGGACGCGGCGCCGGTCGAGGGCGCGCGCAGCGGCAGGGGAGCGAGAAGATCGGGCATGGCCCGCCCCTTAGCACGCCGCCGCGCACGGGGGCAACCCGCAGATTGGCGGCGGCGTCCACCCATGCGGCCCGCCCATGGCCGCCCCGCGTCCGGCCGATTGTCAGGCCGGCATGGCGCCTCTAAGCAGAGGGACGAGGCTTCCCCGCCCACGACATCCCGGCACCGATCATGTCCAGCCCGCAGCCCCGCCCCCTCGCCCTGGCGACCGGCGGCCTCCTCGCCCTCGCGGTCGCCATGGGCATCGGCCGCTTCGTCTACACGCCGATCCTGCCGGCCATGGCCCAGGCGCTCGGCCTCGGCAAGGGGCAGGCGGGGATCATCGCCGGCGCCAATTTCGCCGGCTACCTCGCCGGCGCCCTGATCGCCAGCACATCCGCCCTGCCGGGCCCGCGGCGGGCCTGGCTGCTGGGCGGGCTCTGCGCCAGCGCGGCGACCACGGCGGCGATGGCGCTCGCCTCCTCGGTGGCGGCGATGTCGGTGCTGCGCTTCGCCGGCGGCCTCGCCAGCGCCTTCGTGCTGGTCTTCGCCTCCGCCCTGGTGCTCGAGCGGCTGGCGCAGGCGGGCCGCGCCGGCCTATCCGCCGTGCTGTTCGCCGGGGTCGGCGTCGGCATCCTCGCCTCCTCCGGCGTCGTCTCCTCCCTGGCCGCCTGGGCCTGGGACTGGCGCAGCCAATGGCTGGCCTGCGGCCTGGTCTCGGCACTCGTCATTCCGGCGGTCGCCGTGCTGGTGCCGCCGGCGGGCGAGGCCCGGGCGGCCGGCTCCGACGCTCCGGCAGGCCCGGCCGATCGCCGCCTGCGCCTGCTGATCCCGGCCTATGGCCTGTTCGGCGCCGGCTATGTCGTCACCGCGACCTTCCTGGTGGCGATCGTGCGCGACAGCGCCGCCGCCCGGCCGCTGGAGCCCTATGTCTGGGCCGTGGTCGGCCTCGCCGTGCTGCCCTCGATCTGGGTCTGGAACCGGATCGCCGCCCGGCTCGGCCTCTACGCCGCCTTCGCCCTCGCCTGCCTGGTCGAGGCTGCCGGCGTCGCGCTCAGCGTCACGGGCTGGGCGCTCGGCCCGGTGGTCGGAGCCGTGCTGCTCGGCGGCACCTTCATGAGCATCACCGCCCTCGGCCTGATCGCCGCCCGCTCGCTGGCGGCGGCCAACCCGCGCCGGGCCGTGGCGCTGATGACGGTGGCCTTCAGCATCGGCCAGATCGTCGGCCCGATCTTCGCCGGCATCGCCTTCGACCTCACCGGGAGCTTCGTCGTGCCCTCGCTGGCGGCGGCCGCCGCGCTGATCTTGGCGGCGGGGCTGGTGGCGCGCCTCGGACGTCCGCTTGCGGCGTGAGGCCCACTCCCTCGTTCAGAAGAACGCCTGGATCCCGGTCTGCGCCCGGCCAAGGATCAGGGCGTGCACGTCGTGCGTGCCCTCATAGGTGTTCACCGTCTCGAGATTCTGCGCCACGCGCATGACGTGGAACTCGTCGGCGATGCCGTTGCCGCCGTGCATGTCGCGGGCCATGCGGGCGATGTCGAGCGCCTTGCCGCAATTGTTGCGCTTCATCAGGCTGATGGCCGGCGGCGCGGCGGTGTGTGCGTCGAGCAGGCGGCCGAGCTGCAGGGCGCCGAACAGACCGAGGGTGATCTCGGTCTGCATGTCGGCGAGCTTCTTCTGGATCAGCTGGTTGGCGGCCAGCGGCCGGCCGAACTGCTTGCGGTCGAGCGTGTACTGGCGCGCCCGGTGCCAGCAGAACTCGGCGGCGCCCATCGCGCCCCAGGCAATGCCGTAGCGTGCCTTGTTGAGGCAGCCGAACGGGCCGCCGAGGCCCTTGGCGCCCGGCAGCAGGTTCTCCTCCGGCACGACCACGCCGTCGAGCACGATCTCGCCGGTGATCGAGGCGCGCAGCGACAGCTTGCCCTCGATCTTCGGAGTGGAGAAGCCCTTGGCGCCGCGCTCGACCACGAAGCCGCGAATGACGTCGTCGAGCTTGGCCCAGACCACGGCAATGTCGGCGATTGGCGAATTGGTGATCCACATCTTCGAGCCGGTCAGCTCATAGCCGCCGGGGACCTTCCTGGCCCGGGTCTTCATCGAGGCGGGATCGGAGCCGGCGTCCGGCTCGGTCAGGCCGAAGCAGCCGACGAGCTCGCCGGCCGCGAGCTTGGGCAGCCACTTGTGCTTCTGCTCCTCCGAGCCGTAGGCGAAGATCGGGTGCATCACCAGCGAGGACTGCACCGACATGGCCGAGCGGTAGCCGGAATCGACGCGCTCCACCTCGCGCGCCACCAGGCCATAGGCGACATGGCCGAGGCCGGCGCCGCCATAGGCCTCTGGGATGGTGGCGCCGAGCAGGCCGAGCTCGCCCATCTCGGTCATGATGGCGCGGTCGAAGGTCTCCTCGCGATAGGCCTGCAGCACCCGCGGCATCAGCCGGTCCTGGGCATAGTCGCGGGCGGTGTCGCGGACCAGCCGCTCCTCCTCGGTCAGGGCGCCTTCCAGGTTGAGCGGATCAGCCCAGTCGAAGCCGTCGCCGGCCTTGCTTCCTTCGCTGGTGAGCTTGATCGCCGCTTCTGCCATGGCTGGTCCTCCCTGTCGCAACGGGGGCGGACATTGGTCGCGTGCCGCGGCGAGGTCAAGACCGATCGCTCGGGGCATGCAGGGGCCTGCACGCCCCCGCATGCCTTGACGCACTCTCAGCCGGCTGCCGGGCCGCTCTCGTCGCGCAGGCGCTGGGCGTAGACGTTGATGATCAGCGCGATCAGGAGGATCAGGCCGCGGATCAGGATCTTCAGGAAGCTGTCGATCTGGATGTGGTCGAGCCCATTGTTGAGCACGCCGAGGACGCAGAGGCCGACGATGGTGTTGCCGATGCCGCCGCGCCCGCCGAACAGGCTGGTGCCGCCGACCACCACGGCGGCGATGGCATCGAGGAGATAGCCGTCGAACTCGTTCTGCTGGGCGCTGCCGAAATGGGCGACGCCGACCATGCCGGCCACGCCCGAGCACACCGCCGAGATCACCAGCACGGCGCCGAGGATCAGCTTGACGTTGACGCCGGAATATTCCGCCGCCTCGCGGTTGCCGCCGACCATGAAGACGTAGCGGCCGAAGCGCGTATAGGTCAGCGTGACGTGGCCGACGATCAGGAACACGGCGAGGACGAGCACGATCCAGGGCACGCCGCCGATGTCGCCCGAACCGAGCGTGGTGACGATATCCGGCACGGCATAGGCGATCTGGCCGCGCACCAGCATGGCGCAGATGCCGGCGCCGATCTGCATCATGGCGAGCGTCATGATGAAGGAGGGAATGCCGATCGCCGTGGTGCCGAAGGCGTTGATCAGGCCGAGGGCGGCGCAGGAGAGCAGCGCGAACACCACCGCGAGCCAGCCCGGCAGCGGCACGTTGGCGATGTTCACATAGGATTCCTGCAGGGTGAAATAGGCGACGACGATGCCGGTGGCGTTGGCGATGGCCGCGACCGACAGGTCGATCTCGCCGCACAGGATCACGAAGGTCAGCCCGACCGCCATGATGCCGGTGACCGAGATCTGCGTGAGGATGTTGGACGCGTTGTCGAGCGTGGCGAAGGACGGGCTGGCGACGCTGAAGAACACCAGCAGGAAGATCAGCGTCACGAAGGGGGCGATGTTGCGCATCTGGCTGCGCAGAAAGGCGCCGGGGCCGGACGGGGTCCGCACTGCGCTGGTCTCCTGAACCGTCATGTCGAAACCCTTCTCACGCCGCTTCCAGCAGCCGGTCCTTGCTGATCGTCTCGCTCGCGAACTCGCGCACGATCCGCCCCTTCTTCATCACCAGCACCCGGTCGGCGAGGGAGAGCACCGTCTCGGGCTCGGCCGAGACGACGACGACGCCGATGCCCCGCTCGCGCAGGCCCCGCACGATCTGCACCACGTCCTCCTTGGCGCCGACGTCCATGCCGCGCGTCGGCTCGCTCAGCACCAGCACCTTGGGCGGATGGGTGAGCCATTTGGCCAGCGCCACCTTCTGCTGGTTGCCGCCGGAGAGGGCGCCGAGCCGCGCCTCGACCCGGGGCGGGCGGATGTGCAGGCTCTCCACATGCGTCCTGGCGATGGCGCGCTCGGCCGCCGGCCTGAGCCAGAGCCGGGAGATGCGCTCGAGGATGCTGATCGAGACGTTCTTGTAGACCGGCTCCTGGTGGAACAGCATGGCGCGGCGGCTCTCGGGCACGAAGGCGATGCCGGCTCGGCGGGCCTGCGCCGTGTTGCGCAGGCGCATGGGCACGCCGCCGACCGCGAGGGCGCCGCGCTCGGCCTTCAGCTTGCCGAACAGGGTGCGCGCCAGCTCCAGCTGGCCGCAGCCCATGAAGCCGTAGATGCCGAGCACCTCCCCGGCCCTGACGTCGAGCGAGACGTCGGCATAGGCGCGGCCGAAGCCGAGCCCGCGCGCCGACAGCACCACGGGTGCGTCGGGCTTGGAATCGAGCGCGATGGCGCCGGTGTAGCTCTCCTCCAGGTCCTCGTGGCCGAGGCCGATCATCCGCTCGATCACCCAGCCCTTGTCGATGCCCTCGGTGCCGTGGGTGACGATGCGCCGGCCGTTGCGGAAGATCGTCACCGTGTCGGAGATGGAGAGGATGTCTTCCAGGAAGTGGGAGATGAAGACGATGCTGCGCCCGCTCGCCCTGACGCCGCGCAGCACCTCGAACAGGCGCTGCACCTCCGGCGGCGACAAGGCCGAGGTCGGCTCGTCGAGGATGACGATGCGCGCACCGGAGAAGAGGACGCGCGCCAGCTCGATCAGCTGCTGCAGGCCGATCGGCAGCGAGCCCATGCGGGTGCGCGGGTCGACGTCGATGCCGAGGCTCTTGAGCTGCTCGCGCGCGCCGCGCGTCATCGCCGCCCAGTCGACGATGCCGAGGGCATTGACCGGCTGCTTGCCGAGATAGACGTTCTCGGCGACGCTGAGATCGGGCGCGATGCTGAGCTCCTGGTGCACCATGCCGATGCCGGCGGCGAGGGCGTCGCGCGCCGAGCGGAAATGCACCTCGCGGCCGTCGATCAGCATGCGGCCCTGGTAGTCGGTGTGGACCCCGGCGATGATCTTCATCATCGTCGACTTGCCGGCGCCGTTCTCGCCGACCAGCCCGTGGATCTCGCCGGCGCGCAACACGAAATCGACGTCGCGCAGGGCCGCGACGCCGCCGAAGGATTTCGAGATGGTCGCCATCTGCAGGCGTGGCGTTTCGCCGGTCGCAGCCGCGGCGTCGGGCGTCATCGGGCATTCACCATGGGTTCGCTTGGAGCAAAGCGCGCTTGGATGGAACCGCTGCCTTGCTCTCGCTCCTTGCTTCGACGCGTCCTTGCAATCTTTGGCGGTTCCGCCCGATCGCTAGATGCTTCAGGCGCGGCTTCGCCTGTCCTCGGCGCGTGCCGCGCCGTGAGAGGCCCGGGCGGAGCCGATCCGCCCGGGCCGGTTCCGACCGATCCGCCGCCGCGTCAGATCAGGAAGTGATCCTGCATCCACTGCATGCCGGCGGCATTGTCCTTGGTGACCACCGGGCCGTCGGCGACGATGTTCTTGGGGATGCCCTCGCCGGTCTTCTCGCCCGAGGTGACGGCCGCGACGCCGGCGATGATGGCCCCGCCATGGATGCGGCAGGAGGGATTGCGCACCGTGGCGAACATGCGCCCGTCCGCCACCGCCGAGATCGCCGGCGGCATGGCGTCGACGCCGCCGATCAGGATGTTGGTGCGGCCCCGCGCCTTCATGACCTGGTAGGCGGCGAGCGCCATGTCGTCATTGTGGAAGAAAGCGGCGTCGATCTGCGGGTACTTGGTGAGATAGGTCTCCCAAAGGCGCGCCGTCTTGGTCACGTCCCAGTCGGCCGGCTGGGTGTCGAGCACCTCGATGCCGGGATTGGCCTTGATCACCGATTCGAAGCCCCTGGCGCGGCCCTGCGCGCCGGTATGGCCGAGGGCGCCCTGGGTCATGATCACCTTGCCCTTGCCGCCGAGCTTGGCGACCAGGGCCTGCGTCACTGCCGCGCCCATGAACTCGTTGTTGGGGGCGATGAAGGCGTGCACGTTGATCTTCTCGAGCGGCGCGATCAGCGTGTCCATGTCGATCACCGGGGTGCCGGCGTCGATCATCTTCTGCACCGGCTGGGTGAGCGTGCCGATGCCGAAGGCCTGGATGGCGACGAAGTCCCATTTCTGCGACGCCATGTTGTCGATGGCGGCGCGCTGCTTGACCGCGTCGAGCTGGCCGTCGAACCAGGTCACCTCGACATTGAACAGCTTGCCCCAATATTCGGCAGCCTGCTTGCCCTGGGCGCACCAGGTCGCCTGCAGGCCGGCATTGGAGAAGGCCGCCTTCAGCGGCTTCTCGGACCGGCCGGCCGCAGCGGCGGCCTCGGCCGCGAGCGCCGGGCTGACGCCGAGGCCGCCGAAGAGAGCGGCGGCGGCGCCGGCGGATGCGGTGGCGGCACGGATAAAGTCACGCCGCGACTGCGGCGACACGTCCTTTGTCATCACGTCCTCCCATCGGCCCGGCGCATGCGACGCTCGTGGCGGATATCCGCCGGCCGTTCAGTTGCTTGGCCCTTTCGTCAGACGAAACGGCGCGGGGCATTGTAGGGGGACTTTATCGATTGGCAACTGGTCTTGTCCCGCGTTCTGGCTTCCCGGCCGCACGGCCGGGAAGGGGCGCCGGCGTCAGGCGCGGAGCGCCGGCGGCGAGCCCGCCACGAAGCCGCCGCCGATCTCCGGCTCGGCGGCACGCCGCGCCAGCGCGGCGACGCGGCCGACGAGCTCGATGCCGGCGAACGGCTTGCACAGGACATCGCAGTCGAGGTCGAGGTCGCGGCGCGCCGGCAGGGCCTGGCCGGACACCATCAGCACCTCCACATAGGGCCAGCGCTCGCGCACCTGGCGCGCCAGGAAATAGCCGTTGGTCGCACCCGGCATGTGGATGTCGGTGACCATCACCTGGAAGTCCCGGCGCTGCTGCAGCAGGCGCGCGGCATCGGCCGCATCCGCCGCCTCCACGACGTCGAAGCCGGCGTCGCGCAGCGTGTCCGCCATGATCATGCGGATGGCGGCATCGTCGTCCACCACCAGCACGGCCGGCCGGGCGGCGAGCATGTCGGCCGCAGCGATCGGGCCGAGGCCGGGCAGGCCGAGCCCGGCGGTGAAGATCGCCTCGCTCATGTCAGCCCTCCCTGCAGCTTGGCTTCGTGGCGACGGGGCGGGGCGATCGGCGGCAGCAGGGGATCGCGGGCCGGCTTGGCGCCGGAACGGGCGCGCGGCTTGGGCTTGGATCGCACCGGCGGCGGCTCGATCGGGCGGGCGGCGGGATCGGGATTGAGCCTGTCGCAATTGGCGAGCGCCTCGGCGCCGGGATTGGGATTGGCGAGGAAGGCGTCGAAATCCTCGGTGCGCACGATGTCCTCGGCCTTGTACCAATGCTCCTGCGCCTTGCCTTCCGGCATGCCGTCGAGCAGCCAGAGCTCGCGAGCCTTCCTGCGGACACGCTCTCCCCGTTCTTCCATGGCGACCCCCTTGCGATGCGCCCCCGGCCTGCGCCGCGCAGACGAAGAGGGCCAACGCCATGGGAATGCCGGAGGCCGATCATTGTTCCGCCACACAGGGAACATTTTCGCCGACCGGGCATTGAACCTGCATCTTCCGACTGAAGCGCCGGTACGGCCGTGGAGACACGTTCCCCATGAAGATCCTTTTTGTGACCAGTGAATTCGCCGATTTCGCCAAGGCGGGGGGCCTTGCGGATGTGGCGGCGGCCTTGCCGCGGGCCCTGCGCGCCCAGGGCGTGGACGCCAGGGTGCTGCTGCCCGGGTTCCAGAAAGTGATCGACGAGCTCGACGTGCTGACGCTGGTCGGGACCCTGCCCCGACGCGCCGGCATCGGGCCGTGCCTGCTGGGCGAGGCCAAGACGCGCGACGGGCTGCCGCTCTATGTCGTGCTCGACCCCTCGCTCTACCAGCGCGAAGGCAATGCCTATGCCGGGCCGGACGGGCAGGACTGGCCGGACAACGACCTGCGCTTCGCCCGCCTCAGCCTCGCCGCCGAGCAGATCGCCGACGGCAAGGCGGGCCTGGCCTGGAAGCCGGACCTGGTGCACGCCAACGACTGGCCGACGGGCCTGGCGCCCGCCTTCCTCAAATGGGAGAACTCGACCGTTCCCTCGATCATGACGGTGCACAACCTGGCCTATCAGGGCCTGTTCCCGGAGGATCGCCGCGGCCAGCTCGGCATTCCGGACGAAGCCTTCACCCTCGACGGCGTCGAGTTCTACGGCCAGATCTCCCTGGTCAAGGCCGGCCTCTCCTATGCCGACCACATCACCGCCGTCAGCCCGACCTATGCGCGCGAGATTACCGAGCCCGAGCACGGCGCCGGGCTCGAGGGCCTCATCGCCGGCAAGGCGCGCGAGGGCGGCCTCACCGGCATCCTGAACGGCCTCGGCGGAGACTGGGATCCCCGGCACGACCCGCACCTGGCCCAGCCCTTCGATGCGCAGGACACCGCGGGCAAGGCGGTGATGAAGGAACGCGTCCGCACCAGCCTCTGCCTGGCGCCGGCGGAGGGGCCGCTGTTCGGCGTGGTGTCGCGCCTCGTCCACCAGAAGGGCATGGACCTCGTCGCCGAGGTCGCCTCGGCGATCGTCGAGCGCGGCGGCCAGATCGCCATCCTCGGCGTCGGCGACGCCGAGACGGAAGACCGGCTGCGCGAGGCCGTGCGCTACAACCGCGACCACGTCGCCATGCTCAACGGCTTCAACGAGCCGATGGCCCACCGCATCATGGCGGCGAGCGACTTCTACCTCACGCCATCCCGCTTCGAGCCCTGCGGCCTGTCGCAGATGCACGCCCAGCGCTACGGCGCCCTGCCGGTGGCGCACGCGACCGGCGGCCTGGTCGACACCATCACGGACGGGGAGACCGGCTTCCTCTTCCCCGACTTCTCGGTCGAGAGCTTCCTCTCGGCGATCGACCGCGCCTTCGCGGTCCATGCCGATCCACCGGCGCTGGAGCGCATGCGCGCCGCGGCGATGCGCCGGTCCTTCGACTGGGCCGACTCGGCCGAGGAGTACATCAAGCTCTATGCGCGCCTCACCGGCAAGCCGCTGCTGCGCCTGGCCGGGACGGGCGGGGCGCGCGCCGGCGCGACCACGGCCGACCTGCGTGCCGCCTCCTGCATGGACAGGCCATGAGGCGTGTGGATGCGGGGGCGCCCTACCCGCTCGGCGCGACGCCGGACGATACGGGTGTGAATTTTGCGCTGTTCTCCGACAATGCCGAAGGCGTGACGCTCTGCCTGTTCGACGCCAAGGGCCAGCAGGAGATCGAGCGCGTCGCGGTGCGCGAATGCACCAACGGCATCTGGCACTGCCATCTCCCGGGGGTGGGGCGCGGCCAGGTCTATGGCTGGCGCGTCCACGGGCCCTGGCTGCCGCGCGAAGGCTATCGCTTCAACGAGAACAAGCTCCTGCTCGACCCCTATGCGCGGGAGCTGGTCGGCGAGCTCGTCTGGGACGATGCGCTCTACGGCTACACCATCGGCGCCGGCGAGGATGCAGACCTGGTGAAGGATGCGCGCGACAGCGCGCCCTTCGTGCCCAAGGCGCGCATCCATCCGCGCATGCCGCTGGTGGCGACGCATCACCCGCACAATTCCTGGCCGAAGACGGTGATCTACGAGGCGCATGTCCGCGGCCTCACCATGCGCCACCCGCTGCTCGGCGAAGACGTGCGCGGCACCTTCGCCGCGCTGTCGACGCCGGCGATGATCGCCTATCTCGTCCGGATCGGCATCACGGCGATCGAGTTCATGCCGGTGCACGCCTTCGCGCAGGACCGGCACCTCGTCGACCGGGGCCTGGCCAATTACTGGGGCTACAACACCCTCGCCTTCTTCGCGCCCGAGCCGCGCTATCTCGACGGCTCGGGGGTGGAGGACATCGCCATCGCCGTCGACCGGCTGCACCAGGCCGGCATCGAGGTGATCCTCGACGTGGTCTACAATCACACCTGCGAGGGCAACCATCTCGGGCCGACCCTGTCCTGGCGCGGCATCGACAACGCCGCCTACTACCGGCTGCTGCCCGACGACAGGCGCTATTACGACAATCTCACCGGCTGCGGCAACGCTGTGAATACCGATCATCCGCGCGTGCTGCAGATGATCCTCGACAGCCTCAGGATGTGGACGACGATCTACGGCATCGACGGCTTCCGCTTCGACCTCGCCACCACGCTCGGCCGGCGCGCCGGCGGCTTCGACCCCTCGCACGCCTTCTTCAACGCCATCCTGCAGGATCCGGTGCTGGGGCGATCAAAGCTGATCGCCGAGCCCTGGGACATCGGGCCGGGCGGCTACCAGCTCGGCGCCTTCCCGCCGGGCTTCTCGGAATGGAACGGCGACTATCGCGACGTGATCCGCGACTTCTGGGTGGGCGAGGAGGGCAAGCTCGGCGCCTTCGCCACCCGCTTCGCCGCTTCCAGCGACCTGTTCGGCGAAGGCCACAAGCGGCCCTGGTCGAGCGTGAACTTCGTCACGGCGCATGACGGCTTCACGCTCGACGACCTCGTCTCCTACAACGAGAAGCACAACGAGGCGAACGGCGAGGACAATCGCGACGGCCACGACGACAACCGCAGCTGGAACTGCGGCGTCGAAGGCGAGACGGACGATCCGGCCGTCCTCGCCCTGCGCAAGCAGCAGAAGCGCAACCTGCTGGCGACGCTGCTGCTGTCCCAGGGCGTGCCCATGCTGCTGGGCGGCGACGAGCTCGGCAATTCCCAGGGCGGCAACAACAACGCCTATTGCCAGGACAACGAGATCAGCTGGATCGACTGGCACCGGCAGGATCCGGAGCTCGTCGCCTTCGTCTCCAAGCTGATCACGCTGCGGCGGCGACGCAGCGCCCTGTCGCGCCCGGAATTCCTCACCGGCGCGCGCAATATCCGCGGCCAGCCGGACGTGATCTGGTACGCCGCCGACGGCAGGCGCATGACGCCGGAGGAATGGAACACGCCGCATGTGCGCTGCCTGACCGTCATGCTCTCTCCGGTCCTGCCCAACGAGCCGGCGGTGATGGTGATGTTCAACGCCTCGCATCTCGACGTCGAGTTCCGCCTGCCGGCCCAGCGCACCGAAAGCTGGGTCGGCGTCGTCGACACCGCCGGCAACCACGAAGGCGCCAGCGTCGCCCCGGGCTCGCCGGTGACGGTGGCCGCCCGCTCGCTGGTGGTGTGGGACAGCAAGCCTTGAGGCGCTTCGGTCCGCTGCTGACGGAGAATGGCGCCGTCTTCCGCCTCTGGGCCCCGACTGCGGCGTCGGTGGAGCTGGTGCGCCCCGACGCGCCGGCCCTGCCGATGCAGCCCAGGGGCGCGGGTTTCTTCGAGTGCTTCGTTCCCGGCACGAGGCCGGGGCAGGCCTACATGTTCCGCACCGGCGGCCTCGACGTGCCCGACCCGGCCTCGCGGGCCCAGGCGGACGACGCGGACGGCTGGAGCCTCCTCGTCGCGCCGCTGCCGCCGCCGCGCAGCGGCGCCATCCGGCCCTGGCACGAGGCGATCCTCAGCGAGGTGCATGTCGGCGCCGCCTCGCCGGAGGGAAGCTTCGCGGGCCTGGCGGCGCGGCTCGACCATTTCCGCGACGCCGGCTTCACCGCCATCGAGCTGATGCCGCTGGCCGACTTCACGGGCGCGCGCAACTGGGGCTATGACGGGGTGCTGCCCTTCGCGCCCGACGCGCGCTATGGCCGGCCGGAGGACCTGCGGGCCCTGATCGAGGCCGCCCATGCCCGCGGCATGGGCGTCATGATCGACGTGGTCTACAACCATTTCGGCCCGTCCGGGAACTTCCTGCACCATTATGCCCCGGACTTCTTCGCGCCGGGCGAGCCGACCCCCTGGGGGCCGGCCATCGCCCTGGACAACCCGCTGGTCCGCGCCTTCTTCTGCGAGAATGCGCGGATGTGGCTGGAGGACTACGATGCCGACGGCCTGCGCTTCGACGCCGTGCACGCCCTGCGCACCATGGGCGCCGATCTCTTTCTCGACGAGGTCGCGGCCACGGCGCGGGCGGTGAAGCCCGACGCCTGGCTGGTGCTGGAGAACGACGCCAACCAGGCGCGCTGGCTCGAACGGGACGGCGCGGGCCGGCCGCGCCGCTTCACCGCCCAGTGGGACGACGACCGCCACCATGCCTTCCGGGTGCTGACGACCGGCGACAGCGCCGGCTATTTCGCCGATTATGCCCATCGGCCGATCGGCTCGGTCGAGCGGGCGCTGACCGAAGGCTTCGTCTACCAGGGCGAGACCAGCCGCCACCGCGGCGCGCCGCGCGGCGAACCCTCGGCGCACCTGCCGCCGGACGCCTTCGTCGCCTTCCTGCAGAACCACGACCAGATCGGCAACCGGCCGCTGGGCGACCGCATCGTCGAGGCGCTCGCCCCGGAGAAACGGGCGCTGCAGCGCTTCGCCCTGATGCTGTCGCCGCATGTGCCCATGGCCTTCATGGGCGAGGAAGCCGGTCTCGACACGCCGTTTCCCTATTTCTGCGATTTCGACGGCGCGCTCGCCGACGCCGTGCGCCATGGCCGCAGGGAGGAATTCGCCGCCTTCTTCGACAGCCATCCCGGCTCGCCCGACGCCCTGCCCGACCCGCTGGCGCCGGAGACGTTCGAGGCCGCGAAGCTGCCGTGGCGGCGGCTCGCCGAGCCGGCGCCGCGCCGGGCGCTGGATGATTTCCGCGGGCTGGCGGAGCTGCGGCGGCGGCTGGTCTGGCCGCTGGCGGCGGGCGCCTTCCGGGGCGCCGGCGCGCAGCGCAACGGTGCGGCGCTGCTGGTCTCCTGGCGCTTCGCCGACGGCGCGCTGACCATGGCGCTGAACCTCGGCGACGAAGCCGGGTCGATCGGCGGGCCGGGCCGCGCCCCGGATGCGGCAGCCGGCGAGGTCCGCATCGACGGCGCGGCGACGCGCCTCGGGCCCTGGGCGGCCGCCCTCTGGTCGGAGCCGGTCCGATGAGCCCGCCGATCACCGCGACCTATCGCCTGCAGTTCAACCGCGAGTTCCGCTTCGCGGACGCGCGGGCGCTGGTGCCCTATCTGCGGGACCTCGGCATCAGCCATCTCTATGCCTCGCCGATCTGCGCGGCGCGGCCGGGCTCCAGCCACGGCTACGACGTGGTCGACCCGACCGTCGTCAGCGAGGAGCTGGGCGGGATGGAGGAATTCCGCCGCCTGGTCGAGACAGCCCGGGCGGCCGGTCTCGGCCTCATCCTCGACATCGTGCCGAACCACATGGCGGCGGACCGGCACAATGGCCGCTGGATGGAGACGCTCTGCCTCGGCCGACGCGCGCCGGCGGCCGATATGTTCGACATCGACTGGCATCGCGGGCGGCTGGTGCTGCCGGTGCTCGGCGGCCCCCCGGCCGAGGTGCTGGAACGCGGCGAGATCGGCTTCGGCCGCGACGGCGCCGGCTGGATCGCGGCGCGCTATTTCGACCATGCCTTCCCGCTGCGGCCCGAAAGCGTCGCTGCCCTGGTCGAGCAGGCGGGCGGCGCGCCGCAGGCCGTCGAGGCCTGGCGCAGCCTGGAGGACGAGCCTATCGCCGAGGGGCTCGCCGAGGCGCAACGCGCGCTCCGCGCGGTCGACGCGGCCGCTCTCGACGCGGTGCTGGCCGAGGCTCCCGCGGCGCTCATCGACGCGCAGCACTGGCGGCTCGCCCATTGGCGGGCGGCGGAGCGCGAATTGACCCATCGGCGCTTCTTCAACATCAATGACCTCGTCGGGGTGCGGGTGGAAGACCCGGCCGTGTTCGAGATCGTCCATCGCCTGCCGCTGGCGCTGGTGGCCGAGGGCAGCGTCGACGGCCTGCGCGTCGATCATGTCGACGGCCTGGCCGACCCGGAAGCCTATTGCCGGCGCCTGCGCGAGGCCATGGGGCCGCAGGCGCTGCTGGTGGTCGAGAAGATCCTCGAAGGCGACGAGACGCTGCGGCCGTGGCCGGTCGACGGCACCACCGGCTATGAGCGGCTCAACGACATCAACGGCCTCTACATCGACGCCGATGGCCACCGGCGCCTGGACGGGCTGCTCGTCCGTCATGCCCTGGTGCTGGGCTCGCCGAAGGAGCGGCTGATCGCGGCCAAGCGCCAGGTGGTGACCGAAAGCTTCGGCAGCGAGCTCGACCGCCTCGCCGCGATGGTCGCGGGGCCGCAACCGGCGGAAGCCTGGCGGCACGCCGCGCTCGCCCTGGTGGTGCATTGCCCGGTCTATCGCAGCTATGCCACCGAGCGCGGCTATGGCGAGGACGACGAGGCGGTCTGGCGACAGACGCTGGCCGATGTCGCCGCACACGAGGAGGCGCCGGTCCAGGCAGCGGCCGAGGCCCTGATCGGACGGATCCGGTCGGGCGCGGTGGATCTGGCGCTGCGCCTGCAGCAGCTCAGCGGCCCGGCCATGGCCAAGGGGCTGGAGGACACGGCCTTCTACCGCAGCCTGGCGCTCGCCTCGGCCAACGAGGTCGGCGGCGACCTCGAGGCGCCGGCCCGCTCGATCGAGACGTTCCATCGGCGCGCCGCCGCGGCGGTGGGCCGGCGCGGCCTGGTGCCGCTCGCCACGCACGACACCAAACGCGGCGCCGACACCCGCGCCCGCATCAACCTGATCTCGCTCGATTCCAACGGCTTCCTCGCCGCGGCGGCGCGCTGGTCGGCGATGACGCAGCTGCTGCGCCAGCGCACGAGCGAGGCCGTGGCGCCGGACGCGCTGGACGAATGGCTGATCTGGCAGACGCTGGTCGGCGTCTGGCCGATCAGCGGCAAGCGCTTGGCCGCCTATCTCACCAAGGCGATGCGTGAGGCCAAGCGCCACACCAGCTGGGAGGCGCCGAACTGGGCCTATGAGGATGCGGCCTGCGCCTTCGCCAGCGCGCTGATCGAAGCGCCGGCGACGGCCGAGTTCCGCGCCGACATCGCCGCCTTCGTCGCCGGCCTGCAGCCGGCGGCCCGGCTCGCCTCGATCGCGCAGACCGTGCTGCAGCTCACCGCGCCGGGCATCCCCGACATCTATCGCGGCACGGAGCTGTGGGACCTGACGCTGGTCGACCCCGACAACCGCCGCCCGGTCGATTGGGAGGCGCGGCAGGCGGCGGCCGCGACCGAGCCGCCGCTCCCCCGCGACGACGACACCGGCGCCAGCAAGCTCCACGTCATGCGCCGGCTGCTGACGCTGCGCCGCGGCCAGCCGGCGCTGTTTCTCGAAGGCGACTACCGCCCCCTCGACGCCAGGTCCGGGGCCGGCCGCTGGATCGCCTTCGAACGCCGCGCCGGCGAGGCGGCGCTGCTGGTCGCGGTTCCCACCCGCACGATCTGCGAGCCGCCGGACCGGCTGGCGCTGCCGGGCCTGCCGCCCGCGGCCTGGCACAGCGCCTTCGACGACGCACCGCTCGACGTCGATGCCGACGGCATCGCCATCGAGCGCGAGCGGCCCTTCCTGGTGGCGCTGGGGAAGGTCAGGAATTGAGTGGACGGCGAAGCCGAATCACGGCTACCGCAGGCCACGCGGCCCAAAAAGGCACCGCCCTATCGTGCTTTCGCCACATTGGGCGTGCACCGGGCCTCATCCAATCCGACACCATGGGAGCATCATCATGGCCAGCCCCGCACCGCAGCGCGATGCCGACACCCCCAACACGATCTCGGCCCTCGGGCTGCGCCGCGCCGCGCTGCGCGGCATGCTCGCCTCGCCGATCATCGACACCGAGGAGCACAAGTCCCTGCGCGACGAGCTGGTCGGCGAGCTGCGCTCGATCAGCCAGTCCATGGCCCGGATCCAGGCGCGCAACTCGGTCGAGCTCTGCGCCAAGGTCGACGCGCTCGCCGAGGAGCACCGGCAGGAGCCGGACGCCGCCTCGATCCAGGAGCTGGTCGGCAGCATCCGCCGCGACGTGATGACGCTGGTGCCGCGCCCCGGCAACGAGCGGCCGAGCGTCCATCCCATCCGCACCTTCCAGACCGCCCGCACGGTCGACCCGGCAGCGGCGGAGGCGGCACGCGCCGCAGCCGAAGCCGGCGACGACAAGAAGGACGGCGAAGGCGCCTGAGCGGAAGAGGCGAACTCGTCCTCCCGATGTACGGGCCGATCGGGAAAAGAGCGGCCTTACGCAAAGGCCACCGTCTTAACCCGCGACCTCATGGGCGGACTCGTATGGGGCTTTTGTTGTCAAGCGGGAATGTCATCGGGTTTTCCTTGTATTTGAGATGTGGGGGGAAGCCGAGGGGCTCGG